>DASYVQ010000172.1:0-25407 GCA_035936875.1 Chthoniobacterales bacterium | reverse complement strand
TCCACGCACTATCCCTGAAGGCGCGCGGCCGAAGATTGTCCTCGGCAAAGACACGCGTCTTTCCGGTTACATGTTGGAAAACGCGCTCGTCGCCGGCATCACTTCGCTGGGGGTCGATGTTCTCATCATCGGCCCGCTGCCGACTCCAGGCGTTGCTTACATCACCCGTTCGCTCCGCGCCGATGCCGGCATCGTTCTCTCCGCTTCGCACAATTCCTACGAAGATAATGGCATCAAATTTTTCCGGCACGACGGCTACAAGCTCGACGATCAAATCGAAGAAAAAATCGAGCAGCTTGTTTTTACCGGGGCAGTCGATTCGATCCGGCCGACGGCCGGAAAAATCGGGCGCGCCGCACGCATCGACGATGCGCTCGGCCGTTACGTTGAATTCGCCAAGGCCAGTTTCCCAAGAAAAATGTCGCTCGAAGAGCTGCGCGTGGCTGTCGATGTTGCCAACGGCGCCGCCTACAAATCGACCCCATGCGTTTTGCGCGAGCTCGGCGCGGAAGTCATTGTCGCGCACAACGAGCCGAACGGGATGAATATCAACGCGCAATGCGGCAGCACGCACCCGGAGGAAATTCAGCGACTCGTCAAGGAGACGCACGCGCACGTTGGAATTACTCATGATGGTGATGCCGATCGCGTCCTGCTCTGCGATGAGAACGGCGAAATTGTCGATGGCGATGAGATCCTCGCCATCGCTGCGGTAGATCTTTTGCGCGGCGGTCAGCTCCGCGACAACACACTCGTCGCCACGGTGATGAGTAATTTCGGTCTGGACGAAACGGTCGCCGCGAATGGCGGCAAAGTTGTGCGCACAAAAGTTGGCGATCGTTATGTCATTGAAGAAATGGTTTCGCGAAATCTCAATCTCGGCGGCGAGCAAAGCGGCCACATCATTCTCCGCGATTTCACGACCACCGGCGACGGCATCATTAGCGCGCTACAAGTTTTACGAATCATGCACGTGACTGGAAAGCCGTTGAGCAAATTGAAAACCTGTCTGAAAAAATATCCGCAGGCGCAACGCAACCTCAAAGTGAAAGCCAAACCGCCAATCGAGGAGCTGCGCGAAGTCGTGAAATTGCGGGACGAAGTCGAGCGCGAGCTCGCCGGCAAAGGCCGCGTGCTGCTCCGTTATTCCGGCACCGAGCCAAAGATCCGGTTGCTCATCGAGGGCCGTGAACTGGACAAGATCGACAAACAAGCCAACCGAATTGCCGACGCAATTCAAACCGCGATCGGAGCGAACTAGATGACACTCGATCGAGTAATAGAGGCGCTTCTGTTCAGTGCGCAAAAGCCGCTCTCGGCAAAAGAGATTGTCGATGTAACGCGGCGCGCCGGCGCCGAAGATGAGTTTGCGCCTAACGAATTCGCAAAGGTCCGCGAACCCGAAGTCGCGGCCGCGCTCGAACAATTGAAAAACGATTACGTCGCGCAGAATCGCGCCTTCCAACTCGTCGAAAAAGCCGAAGGCTGGCAGCTCGTCACCGATCCGAATTGCGCGCAATGGGTGCGCGAGCTTTTTCCGGCGCCGAAACCGGCGCGGCTGACCGCGCCCGCGCTCGAAACGCTCGCCATCATCGCTTACCGCCAGCCTATCACGCGCGCCGATGTCGAAGCTGTGCGCGGCGTGACGATCGACGGCGTGCTGCAAACTTTGATGGAGCGCGGCTTGGTAAAAATAGCCGGGCGCGCCGAAATTCCCGGCCGGCCGTTGCTTTACGAAACAACGGAGTTTTTTCTGGACCACTTCGGTCTGCGCAAGCTGGACGAATTACCTAATGTCGAGGAATTGCGAACGCGTTATCTGCCGGTGAGTACCCGGCCGCAAACTCCGCAGAACATTGACACTACACAGACCACAAACGAATCGCCTGCTCCCGCCAGTTAATCTGCGGAGCGTTTTCGGTTTCGTGTAAAGATTGTCGGTCATGCGCGCGATCAAATTGTCGATCTTCGCTGCGCTTCTAACATCGACATCTGCATTCGCGGAGATCCGGCCTGACGATTGCACGCGCGCCGCCAAATATTCCGATAGCAAACGCGGCTTCTCCATGCTGGTGATGCAAAACGGCCGCACCGTTTTCGAGCATTACGCCAATGGCGGAATGGCTGACGGCCGATGGCCGATCTTCAGCGGCACAAAAAGTTTTTGGGGAATCACCGCCCTGGCCGCAGTCCAGGACGGTTTGCTTCAACTCGATGACCGCGTCGCCGATACCATCACGGAGTGGAAAAGCGATCCGCGCAAATCGCAGATCACGATTCGCCAGTTGCTCAACTTAACGGATGGAATTGAGCCCGCGCCGCATTTGCATTCGCAGTCGATTCGCGATCGCAACGCCATGGCGGTGCGATCGCCGATCGTGGCCGCTCCCGGTTCAGTCTTCACCTACGGCCCAAGTCATCTCCAGATTTTTGCCGAACTGTTGCGCCGCAAATTAAACGGCCACTCGACAATTTCGTATTTCGAAGAGCGCGTTGCCGGACCGCTCAATCTCAGCAGCCTTGAATACAAAAAAGATCCCCTGGGCCGTCCGCTGCTGGCGAGCGGTTTCGAACTCAGCGCGCGGGAATGGGCGCGGCTCGGGGAACTCGTGCTCGGACACGGCAACTATCACGGTCGGCAGATTATTTCGGCGAACTTGTTGCGACAGGCGTTCGCTGGATCGAACGCCAATCCATCCTACGGCCTGACGTTTTGGTTGAATCGTCAGGCGCCCAACGCACGGGAGATCGACATCGAAAAAGAGCTCGATTTACCATGGCAACGCGCGCATTGGGGAAATGTTTGCATCTGCCGCGCCGCGCCGCCCGACATGATCGTGGCGCTGGGCTCCAATTATCAACGCTTGTTCGTCATTCCATCTATCAACGCGTTGATCGTCCGGCAGGGATCGAACGCGAAATTTTCCGATGCCTATTTCGTGCGGCTGGTGCTCGGACACTAAGATAACTGGACAATTGACTTGGCCTTGCGATTACGAAACCGTTCCGATTAACGAATGAACCGAAAGGCTATTCTTGTCGTCGCTTTCGCGGGCGCAATGTCGATCTTGTCTGCTCTTGATCGTGCGTGGGCCTCGCCGGCGGACGAAGAACAACTCAGAAAAATCGAACAAGATTGGGCCGATGCCTACGTCAAGCGCGACACGGCGTTCGCCCAAAAAATTACCGCTGACGACTTCGCATTCGTCGGTCCTGACGGCAACGTCGTGAAAAAGGATGAGTACGTAAAAAGCGTGACTGGCGATACCATATTCGCCGAGTTCAAGCTCGAGAACCTGAACGTGCGGATTTATGGAGACACGGCCGTGGTCATCGGGACCTGCGCGATTAAAGCGCAAGCCAAGGAAGAAGATGAGAGCGGTAAATTTTCGTTCACGGATGTTTTTGTGAAACAGAAGGGCGAGTGGAAAGCAGTTTCCGGGCAGGTCACGCCGGTAGCGCAGGACGCAGCCACGGAGTAGTTTGTCGATCTTATGAACAAGTTTGCGATTGGTTGCGGCGGTCTTGTCGTCATCATTATCTTTGTCGCGATCATTGCGGGGCTCGCTCTCATGGGCACCTACAATCGTTTGGTCAAATTGCAGCAAGGCGTCGACGCGCAATGGGCGCAGGTGCAAAATGTTTACCAGCGCCGCGCTGACCTGATCCCCAATCTCGTTAACACCGTGCAAGGCGCAGCCAATTTCGAGAAATCCACGCTTACCGAGATAACCAACGCGCGCGCCAGCGTCGGACGCGTGCAGTTGGATCCAAACAAGGCGCCTACCGATGCGGCGCAGCTCGAGCAATTCCAAGCTGCGCAAGGTCAGTTGAGCAACGCGCTCTCGCGCTTGCTCGTCGTGAGCGAACGTTATCCGGAATTGCGCGCGAACCAGAACTTCCTTGGGCTGCAGGCGCAACTCGAAGGAACGGAGAATCGAATCTCGGTCGAGCGCAATAAATTCAACGAAGCGGTGCAGAGCTATAACACTGCGGTGATGACTTTCCCGACGAAGTTGTTTGCCGGCATGTTTGGCTTTTCGCCGCGGCCGTTCTTCAACGCGCAACCGGGCGCGGAAAGACCGCCGCCCGTGCAGTTCAATTTCGGCTCGCCGGCACCCGCAACTTCGCCTGCGGGGACGCCGTAAGAGTGATTGTCGATTTTTTCATCGCAAGATCGACAATCAGATCAGGCGTGAAACGAATCGTACTTAGTCTCGCGACGCTTATCGCGTTCGTCGCGATTGATTCGCGCGCGGCAGAAGTCATTCCGCCGAAGCCCGATCGCTACTTCAACGATTACGCCGACGTCGTTTCCAAATCAGCCGCGCAACGGTTTAACGAACAGCTCGCGCGATTCGAGCGGGAGACTTCAAATCAAGTCGTCGTTGGGGTGTTTCCGAAAATGCAAAGCGAGTCGGATGTCGCTGATTATGGACAGCGCGTCGCGCAAGCATGGGGTATCGGTTCAAAGACTCAGCGCAACGGCGTCGCAGTTCTCATCTTTATCGCGGATCGCAAGATGTCGGTCCAGGTCGGTTACGGTCTGGAAGGCGCGCTGCCGGACGTCATTGCCTACGACATTCGCACGAACCATATCACCCCCCATTTCCGCAGCGGCGATTACGAGGGCGGTCTCTCCGAAGGGATCGATTTAATCTTCAAAGCGATCCGCGGTGAATACAAAGGCGATGGAGCGACGGTTCGCGAGAAAGAGACGAGCCGCAATCGCGGGATCCCAAGCTTCTTTTTGTTCATCATCTTTGTCGTTGTCTTGATCGTGATTTCAAAAACCATGCGCCGTCGCGGCGGTTACGGCTACTCGTCACGCGGCGGCGGCCCCATATTTTTCCCGGTCGGTGGCGGCGGGTGGTCGTCGGGGGGAGGTGGCGGATTCAGTGGGTTCAGCGGCGGCGGCGGAAGTTTTGGCGGCGGCGGTTCGAGCGGAAGTTGGTAACAGCAAATGCGAACCAAAGAATTCCTGAGCAAGCTCGAGCACGATCGCATTGTAGATGCGATCAAAGATGGCGAGTCGAAAACGTCCGGGCAGATCCGAGTCTTTATTCAGCGCGGCAAACTGACCGTCGATCCGCTGGTTGCGGCGCAAAAGAAATTTCATCGGCTCGGAATGCACAAGACGGCAGAGCAAAACGCAGTGCTCATTTTCGTGGCGCCGCGCGCGCACAAGTTTGCCGTGGTGGGCGACAAAGCCATTCACGAAAAATGCGGCGAGCAATTTTGGCAACGCCTGGTCGAGGCGATGCGCGAACATTTCAAAAACGAAAAATTCAGTCACGCGCTTGTCGAAGCAATCGAAGAAGCAGGCAGAGCCCTGGCCACGCATTTTCCGGGAAGATCGACATCTTCCGGTCAATTGCCGGACGAAATCGTCGACAACTAAGATCGCTTCGGAGCTAGCGCTTCCTGGTTTGCCAGAACCTGACACCGACGCCATCCGTTTTGAAGGCGTGCAGTAGCAGCCCCACAAACAGACACAAGTTAGCCACGGCAAACAGGAGCGTCACGTCAACGCCGGCAACGACGCGCTGAAACTGCAATCCCCGACCGAAGGGACCGTAGAAAAGGATGGGGTTGATATTCGCGGCCAGGCTCAGGCTGAGGCAACGCAGCAGGTGGCCGGAATTAACAAAGACCAGTATCCAAGCGAGGCACACAACGAGAAAGAGATGGTTTTCATGCACGCCGCTGTTGAAGACGAAGTAGGCCATGTATCCGAGCACCGAGTAAACGATCAGTCGCTCGAACGTTTTCTTCTGTCGCGCAAAGACGACAAAAACAGCGCTGTAGCTCGCGTAAAATAGAATCTTCTCCGGCAGTTTTACGAGCTCTTCATCAGTGTGGATTATGCCAATTTGGCCATCCTGGAGCGCTCCGTATTTTTCAGGTTGAGCGAGATGGAGCGCCCAGGTGTGCAGCCAGCTGAAATTCAGCGCCAGCCCCGAGAGATAGTCGTGACTCATCGCAAGCTGGAGCGAATGAATGATCGCCGTACCGAAAATGGCGGCGAGCGGCACCGCGACAACAAGCGCTGCAACGGCAAATGGCATGATCTGCCTCCGGAGTTTGTCACGCCAGGATGGGATATCCTGGACCGCGCTCCAGACGTAGATGCAAATAAACGGAGCGATAACCAGCGGCTGCCACTTGATAGAGCAGCTGATCGTAAACAAAAGAACTCCGAGGGTGAGATTTCCGCGCTGCAGATAAAAAAGTCCGGCGATCAGAAACGGCGCAAACCAGATGTCCAGATAACCGAGTGCGACGCTGCTTAAGAGAAGCGTAAACTCGAGCGCTGCAGTGAGAGCGAGGTTGCGCGTGAACCAATAAAAGCAACCCGAAGTAGCAAACAGAAACAGCAACAGCGAGCACTTCAGGACAATGAATGCGTTCGTGCCAAACGCGTCAGCGCATCGAGCAACAGCTGCGAGCATTACGAACGCGAGCGGAGGGTAGTCGTGAGCGTAGTCGCCTCCAGTATGGGCAAAGCCGCCAATCAGCCCGTACCTGGAAATTTCATCGACCCAGTAAAGCCAGTAGCGGACGTCTTCCAGCCCCGGCGAGTACAAAAAACTCGCAGCAATCAAGCTCACCAGCAATAGCAGGGCGATCCCTGACCACCTCGGAGCGGTTGCTTCTGGTTTGATGATCGACATGTCTTTTGCTCTCAGCATTCCGCGCTAGCGGTCTTAATTTTTGGCCCGTTTACTTTTCTTTGACCAAGCAAACCGTAGCGCATGGAAGATGACTTCGATATAGCCTGCGCCGTGTTTAAGCAGGCCGAATTTCGATCTGCCCATTTCTGGATTTCGGTTAATCCAAACCACGGGAACTTCCACAATCTTGTAGCCGCAAAGAATCGGCCAAAGTCCCGTTTCAGCGTTCATGGCAAAACCATCGTTCTTCCACGGCATGGACCGGAAAATGTCGGTCTTGTAGAGTTTGAAGTTATTCGTGAGATCGTTTTGGCTGATCTTGAAGAGTGCTCTTACAATTCCGTGAAACAAACGGTTCATCAGACGTTTGAGAAAAGGATAGCCCACGACTTTTCCTCCTTTAACGAAACGGGAACCGATCACGCCATCGCAATCTTCTTCTTCAATCTTATCAAGTAGCGCCCTGACCTGATTGATGTTTTCGACAAAATCGCTGTCCATGGACAGCGTATATTCAGCTCTCGGGTCGATACTGCTAAAACCGATTTTCAAAGCGCGCCCGACTCCGCATGGAGGAGTCCTCCTAACTAATCGGACTTTGGGACCTCGCTTAATCCAGGATTCCACGATGGCGCGGGTATTATCCGTTGATGCGTCGTCCACAACGATGACTTCGAGGACCTCGCGATCGTAGGTTGCCAGGAGCCCTTCGAGCATCCGCCCAATTGCCTGCTCTTCGTTGTGCGCTATCAAAATGACGGAGAGCGTTTCCTTCATCGAATCGGAAGGTTCTCAGAAAATCATCACTTGCAAAAGTGCCCTGATGGTCTTTATTCCACGCTCCGCCGCGAGTTTTTAAATTACGCCGTTGGTCCCTGGGTCTCCGTCGCTGGACGTGAAACCGCACTCGCCAGGGGAAACCCGGCCAAGAGGAATTCAGTGATTCAGAGATTGAATGATCGGGTGATTTGTTTTCCGCAATTCGCTAATTCGCTCACTCGCTAAATCACTCATTGTTATATATGCCAGTTCGTTACGGTCGTTTTGAAATGCCGAAAACCCTCGTCAAAGACGAGGACAGTGCCACAGATACTTACGCGAAGTTCGTCGCCGAGCCGTTTGAAGCCGGTTATGGCCACACCGTCGGAAATTCCCTCCGGCGAGTACTTCTTTCATCGCTCGAAGGCGCCGCCATCACTGCGGTAAAGATCACCGGTGCGCAACACGAGTTCGCCACTTTGCCCGGCGTCGTTGAAGACGTGACCGACATCGTCCTCAACCTCAAGAAGGTGAAATTCAAAGCCGAGGATCACGAGCCGAAAAAGCTTTCGCTGACCGTGAACAAGGAAGGCGAAGTCAGCGCCGGCGACATTCAGGCCGTGCAAGGCTACGAAGTGCTGAATCCGAAACAGCTCATCTGCACCCTCGACAAGAAACACAAGTTTGACGCCGAGCTCGAAGTCCGCGTCGGCCGCGGTTTCGCCACCGGCGACGAAAACAAGCGCGCCGATCAACCAATCGGCCTCATCCCGATCGATTCTATTTTCTCACCCGTCACCCGCGTGAAATACGCGGTCGAAAACACGCGCGTCGGTCAGCGCACCGATTACGACAAGCTGATCCTCGAAGTGTGGACGGACGGCCGGTTGACGCCGGAGGACGCGTTGCTCCAGTCTTCCGCGATTCTCCGGCATCATCTCGATGTCTTCGTGAACTTCAACGAAGACGTAATCGAGTTCGACGAAACGCCCGCCGGCGTGAGCGAAGAGAACATGAAGCTGAAGAAGCTGCTCAACATGAGCGTGAACGAAATCGAGTTGAGCGTGCGCGCCGCGAACTGCTTGAACAACGCCAACATCACGACAGTTGGTCAGCTCGCGCAAAAGACCGAGGGCGAGATGCTCAAGTATCGCAACTTCGGAAAGAAATCGCTAAACGAGATCAAAGATAAATTGCAGCAGCTCGGGCTCAGCCTTGGAATGAAGTTCGAGGTCGGTCTGGTCGAAACTCCGGCCGGACCCGATGGCGCTACTGCCAATGGCGCTCCAACTCCAAGCACGGAGAGAAAGTAAGCGGTTAAGCAATTACCGGCGCAACTGCGCAGCTCATGAGACATCAAAAAAAGACGGTGAAGCTGGGCCGCACGGCCGCGCACCGTAACGCATTGCTCGCCAACCAGGTTTGCAGCTTGATCACACACCAACGCATCAAGACCACTCTTGCGAAAGCAAAAGCGGTTCGCCCGCTCGCGGAACAGATGGTGACTCTGGGTAAAAACGGTTCGCTCCACGCGCGCCGCATGGCGTTCTCGACATTGAGGCAAAAAGACGCGGTCAAAAAATTGTTTGACGAGATTGCGCCGAGATCGACCGACCGCAACGGCGGTTACACGCGCATCGTCCGACTCGGACAGCGCAAGAGCGATTCCGCTTCGATGGCGTTCATCGAGTGGGTCGACGCCGCGCAAGTCGTCGAGGAACAAGCTCCGCAGGAAAAACCGGCGAAGAAACAAAAGGAGCCGAAGCCCGCAGCTAAGGAAGCTGCACCGGCCCCGGCGGAAGAGCCGAAACCGAAAAAGCGAAAATGGTTCGGCCGGAAATCGAAGGAAGAAGCAAAATAATTGCCTTCCGCTAACGCAGCGGGACTAATCGCCAGTTTATTTTTCCATCGACAATCTCGAGCCACGCCACGCTCGCAGCCGAGCCGCGGTTGGGGCGTGTCACACAACCAGGGTTTAAAAATAGCACGCCGCTACGGCGTTCATTTCGCGGCACGTGCGTATGACCATGCAAAACAACATCGACATCTTCGGGCGGACGATCCGGCGGAATGTGCTGCAATCGAAACTTCAATCCGGCACGGACAAGATCGACAACCAACGGCCACTCGGGATTACTGTCGCAATTTCCGCGAACGAAGGTGACCGGCGGACCAATCGCGCGCAATTCATCAAGAATTCTTTCCGCGCAAAGGTCGCCGAGATGCCAAATTTCGTCCGCACCTTTCGCCAAGATCGACAACTTCTTTGGAAACTTGTTGTGCGTGTCGGCGAGGACAAAGATTCGAAGAACGCCAGCCATCAATCTCTAAAGAAAGCAGGAACGCAGGAAGAGGAAATCCAATTTCTATTCCGTTCCTGTTTTCCTGCTTTCCTTAGAAATATTCTCGTTGTGATCCTTTGCGTCCTTTGTGTGAGGCACTAACCTTTGATCGTGTCATTCAATAATTTCGAACTTTCGCAGGAAGTCGTGCGCGGCACGCAGGCAATGGGCTTTACCGAGCCGACGCCGATCCAGCTGCGCGCCTTCCCGATCATTCTTGCGGGCAAAGATTTAATCGGCACCGCCCAAACCGGCACCGGCAAGACAGCCGCGTTTGCGCTGCCGATTCTCACATTGCTGGCCAAGCACGGGGCCTTTCGTTGTCTCGTGCTCGAGCCGACACGCGAGCTCGCTGCGCAAGTCGAGACCGCGTTCCGCGATTACGGACGATTCACCGATCTGCGCGCGACAGTCGTTCACGGCGGCGTCGGTTACGGAAAACAACGCGAGGATCTCAAGCGCGGCGTCGATGTTCTGGTCGCCACGCCGGGTCGATTGCTCGATCTGCTCGAGCAGCGCACGATGGATTTGCGCCAGGTAAATATTCTCGTGCTCGATGAGGTCGATCGCATGCTGGACATGGGATTTCTGCCCGACGTCCGCCGAATTGTTGAAAAAATCTCGACCGACCGGCAAACACTACTTTTTTCCGCGACGCTTCCACCGGAAATCGAGCGTCTCGCCGCCTGGGTACTGCGCGATCCCGAGCTGGTGGAAATCGGCGTGCGCCGTTCGCCGGCCGAAACGGTAACGCATGCGGTTTATCCGGTCGCGGCCGAACAAAAATTCGATCTGCTCATGGCGCTGCTCGAGCGGACAAATTTCGATAGCGCGTTAATTTTCTCACGGACGAAACACGGCGCCGACCGAATCGCGCACAAATTGAAACAGGGGAACCACTCTGTTGCGGTTCTGCATTCCAATCGCACGCAACGCGAACGCATCGAAGCGCTGGAAGGTTTCAAGAGCGGCAAATACGAAGTGATGGTCGCGACCGACATCGCCGCGCGCGGGCTCGACATCGCCGGCGTCAGTCACGTCATCAATTACGATGTGCCCGAGCACGCCGAAGATTACGTACACCGAATCGGCCGCACCGGTCGCGCCCAAAACGTCGGCGACGCGTTCACGCTCATGAACGGCGAAGAAGTTTCATCGTTACAGGCGATCGAACGTTTCATCGGCCAGAAAATTCCGCGCCTAAAGCTCGAAAACTTTCCCTATCTCTACACCGTGCTCTTCGAACCCGAATCCGCCACCGGCGGCAGACGCGCCATCGGCGGCGGCCGCTCGCATCGCGGTTATTCCTACGGACGGCGGCGTCGCTGACGCCGAAGCTCCAAAGATCCAAGCACCAAAACCCAAGGAATATCCAAGCTTCAATCTTCAAACCGCGCCCGGCAGCCTGTCTTGGGATTTGAATATTGGAGCTTCTTTGGAGCTTACTTCCCGCACCACTGATCCACCCAATCGTTCACCGTTTTGTACCAAAGCCGCGAATTCTGCGGCTTGAGCACCCAGTGACCTTCGTCCGGGAAATACAACATCTTCGACGGCACCTTCAGCCGTTGCAGCGTGGTGAAAAGATCGAAGCCTTGTGAAACATCGAGCCGGTAATCGTTCTGGCCATGAATCACCAGCGTCGGCGTCTTGAATTTGTCGGCGAACAAGTGCGGCGAGTATCTGCGATACTTTTCTCTGTTCTTCCAAGGGGGCCCACCAAATTCCCATTCGTTGAACCAAAGTTCCTCCGTCGTGCCATAGGCCGACTCGCTGTTGAACATGCCGTCGTGCGACACGATGCATTTGAAACGGTCGGTGTGGCCTAATAACCAGTTCGCCATGTAACCGCCGTAGCTCGCGCCGAGCGCGGCCTCGCGGTTCTTGTCGATGAACGGATAGGTCTTTTCCACGTAATCGAGCCCTTTCATTAGATCGACATACGGTTTGCCGCCCCAATCGCCGCTGATCGAGTCGGTAAACTTCTGCCCGTAACCGGTCGAGCCGTGGAAATTGATCATCACCACCACGTAGCCGCCTTGGCCCCGAAAGCTTTCGGGGTTGCCCGCCGCGAACAACTCCGCGTTCCAGCGATACGTCCACGAATTTCCCCACGCCCCTTGCGGCCCGCCATGGATCAAGAACTTCAGCGGGTATTTTTTGTTCGGATCAAATCCGGGCGGCTTGACCATGAAACCCTCAACCTCTTCGTCATTCGCGCCTTTGAACGTGAACGACTCCAACGGCTGCATGTCGATCTGCGACAACAGCGCGTCATTCATGTGGGTCACGGGATGCGGTTCGGGAGCTTGCCTCATTCCCATGTCCTTCGAAAATTCAACAGTCCAGATTTCGTTAGGTGCAGCGACAGACATACGCGAAAAGAATGCGCCAAACTCGGTGAAGGTTATGTCGTCCGCATGCAATCGAGGTCCATTAATCGGCGGCTTACCATCGAGTCCTACCCCAAACAGGGGCGACTCGCCGTGATCTTCAGCCGTGAAATTGATGAATTGAAGACCCGCGCTCCACGCAAAGCTGCCAACTGAGCGATCAAACTTTTCCGTGAGGTCACGCGTTTTCCCTGATTGTCGATCTTGCACGAAGAGCCGCCATTTATCGGCTTCGAAACCGGCGCGGGGTTGCGAGCGCCAGGCGATGTATTTTCCATCGGGCGAATAGAGCGGCGTCGAATCGGCGCCGGGACTGGTGGAAATTTTCTTTGCGTCAGTCGCGGGAGGGGCAACCGGGGTGACAAAAATCTCGCTGTTCGTATTAATCGCTTCGACTTCATCGCGATTGCTGGTGTAAGCGAGCTCCTGGCCGTCCGGCGAAATCGCGTACATGTCCTGCCCGCCGAGATGGAACGGCGGCACATCGTGATCGCCAGGTGTGAGATCTTTTGGTGTAGTGGCGGCCGTGCCGGCCGCGGTCTCAGCCGGACTGGCAGTTGATTCCGCGCCCGACACGGGCGCCTCTACACTTTGCACAAACAGATGGCTGCGCTTGAACTCGGTGAATGCGTTCCAGTGCCGGTAAAACAGCTTCGTGAAGATTTTCGCTTTCACTTTGCTCTTCTTCAGCTCCTCATCGCGCTGCTTATTACAAGCGTCATCCGGGCAACCGGGATAAACCTCTGAGACGAAGACGATGTTCTTTCCGTCCGGCGACCAGATCGCGCCGTCAGCGCCTGTCGAAATCGAAGTGACTTGATGCGGTTTCCCAACCAGCGCTCCGCTCCCGGAATCAAAACCGCACATCCAGATTTGGGTCGGGTCGGTCGCTTTCGACGTCCAGATCAGACGTTTGCCATCCGGAGAAAAGCGCGGGCGCTCCTCGTGATTCGGCGTTTCGTTCAACCGGCGCGATTCCCCGCCGCTCGCCGGCACGATCCACAAATGCGAAATCTTCGTGTTCGCCTCAAGATCGACATCGGTCGCGGAGAACACGACCCACTTCCCATCCGGCGACGGCACCGGTTCGTCGATCCGTTTCAACTTCATCATATCCTCGAACGTGAACGGATGCTTGGCGGAACTCGGCGGAGCTTGCGGAAATGCTGTTGCAGTCAAAACGAACAGGGCGAGGAAAAAGGTCCTGAACATGGCGACAAACCTTAGTGGTGTAGAGGCGGCTGTGTCAGCCGCAAACTGAATTGATGCGGGCGACACGGCCGCCACTACAACTTCTGCTTTGTTATTCGGTTCGGTGCTTGATACAAGCGCCGCTACAACTGCTCAGCTATGAAACGATTTCCTGCGCTCGCTCTCGCATTGTCGATCTTCACAGTCACCGCGCACGCCGAGAAAATCGCGCTGGTCGGCGCAACGGTGATCAACCCCGCCGATGGTAAGGTGATGCCGAACGCGACGGTCGTGATTAACGGCGACAAGATCGAACGCGTTTCGGTGGGCAAGCAGGACGCGGCTGCGCTTGGGAAACAGATTGATTGCGCCGGGAAATTCATTTTGCCGGGTTACATCGACACGCACGTGCACTTCTTTCAGTCGGCTGATCTGTTTACTCGACCGGACGGTGCTGATCTCAATAGTATTCGGCCGTACAAGGACGAAGTCGCCTGGGTGAAGTCTCACCTGAACGATGTGTTCGAACGCTATTTGCGCTGCGGGATCACATCGGTTGTCGATGTTGGCGGGCCGTTTTGGAATTTTGAAGTCCGCAAAAAGGCAAATGCTACTGCGAAAGCGCCGCGCGTGGCCGTGGCTGGCCCGTTAATTTCCAGTGTATCCCGCGAAAAGCTCGATCTGGGCGACCCGCCGATCGTTAAGATCGACAATCCCGAGCAAGCGCGCGAGTTCGTGCGCAAACTCGCCGAACAGAAGCCGGATCTGGTCAAAATTTGGTACATCGTCGATAAGGATCATCCGGTCGACAGTTTCCGGCCGATCGTTCACGCCACCGCTGAAGAAAGTCATGCGCACAAAATCCGAGTTGCGGTTCATGCAACCGAATTGGAGACCGCGCGCGCAGCGGTTGAGGAAGGCGCAGACGTGCTTGTCCACAGCGTGATCGACAAACCGGTGGACGACGCGTTTGTGAAGCTGCTAAAAGATCGACATATCATCTTGTGCCCGACGCTGGTCGTCTTTGAGCGTTACGGCCGCACGTTTTCGCACCAGTTGAATCTGACGCCGGAAGAGAAAGCGTGGGGCAATCCGGAAGTGATCGCGACTCTCGACGTCACTAAAATTCCGCAGGACAAATTGCCCGATCGAATCAAGAGCGCGCTGGCGAAGCCGGACGAAGCGCTCGATCGCATCAAGAAAACTTACGACGTCGCGCTGCCGAATTTGAAAAAGCTGGAAGACGCCGGCGTGACGATTGCCGCCGGCACAGATGCGGGAAACATCGGGACAATTCACGGCCCGGCGCTGTTCCGTGAGTTTCAGTTGATGAAAGAGGCCGGACTGACGCCGATTCAAATCCTTCAATGCGCGACCGCAAATGCCGCCAAACTTTTCGGCGGCGAAACCGGCGCGCACACCGGCAAGATCGACAACGGCAACTTCGCCGACCTCGTCATCCTTAATTCAAGTCCGGTGGATGACATCGCGCACGCCTCCGATATCGACAGCGTGATGAAGAATGGAGTGCTCTATCCCGCGAAAGCGGTACTTACCGGAGCTCGCTAGCCGCCGCGACATTATTCGGTAAAGTCGGAGAATGGAACGCCGACGTTTAGCGGGGCTTTTTGTTTTCCTAAGCGCAACGCCTTTGTCGATCTTCGCGGCGGAGACGATTCAACCGACTAATCCCAACGACGGATGGAAATTCGTTAAGGAAAGCGGCGGCGTTTCTCTCTACAGCCGCGCCCGGGCGGGCACTGCGCTCAAGGAATTCAAAGCGATGGGCGAAATCGAAGCATCCACGCGCGCCGTTCATAATGTGATCGACGACCTGGACAATTATCCCAGTTTCATGCCCTACACGGTGGAATGCCGGCTCATCAAACGGGACGGCGACTCAATTGTTACCTATCAGCGACTTTCACCGAAAATCGTAGCGGATCGCGACTACACTTTGCGCATTCGCAAGAAATCGTGGCCCGGTCAGGATGGGCTCGTTTATCTTGATGAATGGAAACCGGCAAACGAATTTGGTCCCAGCGAAAAGCCGGGCGTGTTGCGGGTGAAACTAAACGAAGGCTCCTGGCTGATGGAACCGGCAGGCGCGACCAAAACGCGGGCCACCTATTTCATTTACACCGACAGTGGAGGGCAACTTCCCGCATTCCTTGCCAACGTCGCCAGTGAGATCGGAATCAGGAAAGTTTTTGCCGCAGTCCGCAAACAAGTCAAAGAACCAAAGTACCAGGCGAAATAGCCGCCGCGCGAAATTCTCTTGCTCGCGCTTTGTATGGATCGACAGCGCACCGCCGAGGCGGTGTAGCGATTCGCTCGTGACGTTGCGCTGATTTCGTTTACTGTCGCGGCTGCGCAGATGCCGCGGAATAACGAGCTCAAAAAGATTTTGCTCATTGGCTCCGGTCCAATCGTGATCGGGCAGGGCTGCGAATTTGATTATTCCGGCGTGCAAGCGTGCAAAGCGCTGCGCGAGGAAGGTTACCAGGTCGTGCTCGTCAATTCGAACCCGGCCACGATTATGACCGATCCGGAGTTCGCGGATCGCACTTACGTCGAACCGATCACGGCGGAAGTGATTGAAGCGATCATCGAGCGCGAAAAACCCGATGCGCTTTTGCCGACGATGGGCGGACAGACCGCGCTCAACGCCGCGATGGAACTTCATCGCAACGGCGCGCTCACACGACACGGCGTGAAATTGATCGGCGCCAACGCGCAAGCGATCGCGAAGGGCGAAGATCGACAATTGTTCAAGGAAGCGATGTTGCGCATTGGCCTCGAAGTACCGCGTTCCGGGGTCGCGCATTCACTTGTCGATGCAATCCGCGTCGCTGACGAAATTGGAACATTCCCGCTCATAATCCGGCCGGCGTTCACACTCGGCGGAGCTGGCGGCGGTATCGCCTACAACCGCGACGAGCTCGAGGTGATCGCGGCTCGCGGTCTCGATCTCTCGCCGGTCAACGAAGTCCTGGTCGATGAATCGCTCGTCGGCTGGAAAGAATTCGAGATGGAAGTGATGCGCGACCGGATGGACAACTGCGTGGTCGTTTGCTCGATCGAGAACTTCGATCCGATGGGCGTGCACACCGGCGACTCCATCACGGTCGCTCCTGTGCAAACGCTCACCGACAAAGAATATCAAATGATGCGCGACGCCGCATTCGCCGTCATTCGCGAGATCGGCGTCGAGACTGGCGGGTCGAACATTCAATTCGCGGTCCATCCCGACAATGGACGAATGATCGTCATCGAAATGAATCCGCGCGTTTCGCGTTCGAGCGCCCTTGCGTCGAAAGCCACCGGATTCCCGATCGCAAAGATCGCGGCCAAACTCGCGGTGGGTTACACGCTGGACGAAATTAAAAACGATATCACCCGCGAAACGCCGGCGTGTTTCGAGCCGACGATCGATTACTGCGTGGTCAAAGTGCCACGATTCACTTTTGAAAAATTTCCGCAGGCCGATCCAACCTTAACGACCCAAATGAAAAGCGTGGGTGAAGCGATGGCCATCGGCCGGACGTTCAAGGAAGCGCTGCAAAAAGCGCTGCGCAGCTTGGAAATCAAGCGATTCGGATTATGCGGCGACGGCGCGGACAAACATGTCGATCCCGAAACTTTGCGATTGAAACTCGCGATTCCAAACGCAGAGCGCGTTTTTCATCTCGCGCAAGCATTTCAAGATGGGATGCCGATCGACGAAGTATTTGAACTAACGAAGATCGACAAATGGTTTTTGCGAAATATTGCTGAGATTGTCTCGGAATCGGGATGTCTCAAAGCAAAAGATCTTTTGCGCGCCAAGAAGCTGGGGTTTTCAGACCGACAATTGGCCGTCGCATCTGGTTCTTCTGAGAAAACGATTCGTGCAAAACGGATCGCGGCAAAAGTGACGCCGACATATCGGCTGGTGGATACCTGCGCGGCAGAGTTCGAGGCTTACACGCCGTACTATTATTCGACTTACGGCGACGAGAACGAGCGCCGCGAGAGCGGCAAACGCAAAGTAATGATTCTCGGCGGCGGGCCGAACCGCATCGGCCAAGGGATTGAGTTCGATTACTGCTGCGTGCACGCGGCTTTCGCGCTCCGCGACCTTGGATTCGAAACAATCATGGTGAACTCGAACCCGGAAACCGTTTCGACCGATTACGACACGAGCGACAAACTTTATTTCGAGCCGCTCACCCTCGAGGACGTGCTCAACATCTACGATCAGGAAAAACCGGAAGGCGTGATTGTGCAATTCGGCGGGCAAACCCCGCTGAACTTGGCGGACGGACTGAAAGCGGCCGGTGTTCCGATTCTTGGAACGCAGCCGGAAAGCATCGAGACAGCAGAAGATCGACAATTGTTCGCGGCCATGCTCGACAAACTTGGTCTGCGCCAGACACCGAGCGGCTCCGCGGTTAGCGCAAAGGAAGCGGTCACGATTGCAAAGAAGATCGGTTATCCGGTGCTGGTCAGGCCAAGTTTTGTGCTCGGCGGCCGGGCGATGGAGCTCGTTTACAATGAAGAAGATCTTCGACGTTACATGGCGAGCGCGATCGAAGTAACGCCGGATCGGCCGGTTTTGGTCGATCGTTTTCTTGAAGACGCAATCGAGGTCGATGTCGATTGCATCTCCGATGGTGAAACGACCGTCATCGGCGCAATCATGGAACACATCGAGGAAGCCGGGATCCATAGCGGCGACAGCGCCTGCGTGATTCCGACATTTTCGTTGTCAAAGAAAGTTCTCGAAGAAATTTCATCGGCAACGAAAGCGATGGCGCGCGAACTCAATGTTCGCGGTTTGATGAACGTGCAGTTCGCGGTGAAAGGCGAAGACGTTTACGTGCTGGAGGTGAATCCGCGCGCCTCGCGCACGGTGCCATTCGTGAGCAAGGCGATCGGTGTGCCGCTGGCCAAACTCGCCGCCAAAGTGATGACCGGCAAAACTTTGCCCGAGCTCGGATTCACCGAAGAAACTTTGCCGAAACATTTTTCCGTCAAAGAAGCGGTCTTTCCGTTTCTACGCTATCAAGGTACTGACATCGCGCTTGGTCCGGAAATGAAATCGACCGGCGAAGTGATGGGAATGGATGTCGATCTTGGCCTGGCTTACGCGAAATCGCAGATGGCCGCGCCGCCGCCGCTGCCGAAAAAAGGCAACGTCTTCATCAGCGTGAAAGATAGCGACAAGGAAACCGTTATTCCGGTCGCGCGCGAATTTGTGAAACTCGGCTTCGGAATTTTTTCAACGAGCGGGACGGCTGAGACGTTGATGAAAGCGAAAATCAAAGTGAAAAAAGTTTTCAAGCTCCATGAAGGCCGGCCCAACGTGCTCGATCGCGTCAAAAACGGCGATATCAATTTCATCATCAACACGCCCAGCGGAAAAATCCCGCGCGAACATGAGGTCATGATCCGCAACGCTGCTCTGGCGAAAAAAATCCCGATAATGACGACAGTGCGCGCCGCCCAAGCGAGCGCGAACGGCATTCGCTCGCTGCAAAAAAGCAAGATCCAGGTGCGCAGCTTACAGGAATATCACGCGACCAGGGCGTGACACGGGTTCAGGTTCGTGTCACTTGTGCGTATGAAACTGTCGATCTTGGCGGCGTCTTTGTTGATGCTGAGTGCGCATCAACTGCCGGCGCCGATCTCGGAAGCGTCTACGCCAACGGCGACGCCGCGACCGGAGCCAAAACAACTTCCGGTCAGGGAAAAGAAAGAAAGCGTCAGCATGATTTCATCAAATGAAGTCGCGGTCATCAAAACGAGTGAAGGCGAAATGGTGTTGGAATTTTGGACGGACGCCGCTCCGAACACGATCGAGAACTTTAAAAAACTGGCGCGCTCCGGATTTTATGACGGGACGATTTTTCACCGCATCGTTAAGGGATTCATGATTCAAGGTGGCGACCCGAATTCAAAAGATCCGGCCAAGGAAAATAAGTACGGCGAAGGCGGACCCGGCTACAAAATCAAAGCGGAATTCAACGATCACTCGCACGACCGCGGTGTAATCTCGATGGCGCGCGACCCCAATCCGGATTCGGCCGGTTCCCAATTTTTCATTTGCCTGGCCCCGGTAACGCGACTCGATCACCAATACACAACGTTCGGGAAGCTGATCAAAGGCAACGACGTGCTGGACAAAATTGGCGATACGGCCGTGACCAGAAACAGCGCCGGCGAGATGAGCAAACCGACCAAGCGCGTCGTGATCGAAAGCATTAAGATCGTGCCGGCCGATTCGGTAAAGTAGAGTGCTCTCTCTTGTCATTCCGAGCGAAGTCGAGGAATGGAGCGAGTGGGACGAGCGACATGGACGGTTGCGCCGCGAGGGTAGCGGCGAGAGAGTCGGGAGACGAACGAGTCAATCTCTCTCGATTTAGCGGACGCTATTTCCGGAAATATCTAGAGATGTCTCGACTCCGCTCGACATGACCAAAAAGCCAAATAGCCAGACCAAGGTTGCGCTCGTTCAGATGAAGTGCGGCGCGGACCCCGACAAGAATTTCTCGCGCGCGGTCGACTTCATTCGCGACGCCGCAAAGCAACACGCGCAAATCGTTTGTCTGCCGGAACTTTTCCGGTCGCAATATTTTTGCCAGACAGAAGACCACAAGAATTTCGAGCTGGCCGAAGAAGTGCCGGGAACATCGACATCCAAGCTCGGCGAAGTCGCGCACGAACTTGGGATTGTAATCATCGCTTCGCTTTTCGAGAAACGTCGCGCCGGCGTTTATCATAATACCGCCGCAATCATCGACGCGGACGGAAAATTGCTCGGCAAATATCGCAAGATGCACATTCCGGACGATCCGCTTTACCACGAGAAATTTTACTTCGCGCCGGGCGATCTCGGATTTCAGGCGTGGAAAACCTTTCTCGGAAATATTGGTGTCTGCGTTTGCTGGGACCAGTGGTATCCGGAAGCGGCGCGTCTGACCGCGTTGCGTGGCGCAGAGATTATTTTTTATCCGACGGCAATCGGCTGGCATCCATCGGAGAAAAAGGAATTCGGCGCCGCGCAGTATTCAGCCTGGGAAACAATTCAACGAAGCCACGCAATCGCGAACGGCTGCTACGTCGCTGCGGCAAACCGCGTTGGCCATGAGGCTCCGGCGGGCGGAGACGGAATCGAATTCTGGGGACAAAGTTTTATTTGCGGCCCGGACGGAGAAATCATCGCGAAAGGTTCGGTCGATCGCGAAGAAGTCGTCATGGCAGAAGTCGATTGGAATCGCGTGAACGAGCATCGAACGCACTGGCCTTTTCTCCGCGACCGGCGGGTGGACGCCTATTCGGGAATCGAGCAACGCCTGCTCGATTGAGAGTTTCATTTTTCTCGGAAGCGCCGTACCGTTTCGACATGAAAAGAACAGTTATCTCTCTAGGAATATTGTGCGCTCTCACTGCTTTCGTGCACGCGCAGGATGCTACCAAGGCGGCCGCAAAATTGGAATCGAAGTCCAGCAGCAAGGTCACTGGCACAGTCACCTTCACGAAAATGGGGGATGAAGTGCAAGTGGTCGCGGACATCCAAAACCTGACGCCGGGCAAACATGGATTTCACATTCATGAAAAGGGTGATTGCTCGGCCGCGGATGCTTCGTCGGCCGGCGGACATTTCAATCCAACACATCAACACCACGGCGGACCGATGACAGCTGAGCACCACACCGGCGACCTCGGCAACATTGAAGCCGACGCATCCGGCAAGGCGCATCTCGATTGGAAAGGCAAAATGAGCCTCAGTGGCGCCGATTCGATCATCGGCAAATCGATCGTCGTCCATGAAAAAGAGGACGATGTGAAAACCGACCCCGCCGGCAATTCAGGTGCACGGATCGGCTGCGGCGTAATTGAAGCCGCTAAATAACGGTCGTCGGTCGGTGCAGGAGCAGAGCCGCGATTCAAGATCGACATGGACTTGATGACGCTCACCGAAATTCGCCGGGCTGCGCAAAGCGGCCCGGTGAGTGCGCGCGTTCACGTACAAGTCGAGAATGCGGCGGCCAAACTTACTCGCGAACAAAAGCCGTATTGCAAGCTGGGTTTAGCAGATGCCTGCGATCGGATGACGCTGCGGGTCTGGAGCGATCATCCGGCTTACAAAGCTTGCAGCGAAATGAGCGCGGAAAGTTTTGTCGAGGTCGCTGCGGAATTTCACACGCATTCGCAATACGGACTCGAGGCGCAGAAATGGACGGTCCGTCCGCTTACGCCAGAAGAAAAGGCTGCGCTTCTGGAAGGACCGGCGGATTTGCGGGCCAAGCAAAAGGCCGATTCGGATTTCATCGCCCAGACTGTGAAGTCGATTGTCGATCCTCGGTTGCGCGGGTTGGGCGAAGCGTTCTTAAAAGAGTGGGGCGACCGCTTTCGGCGCACAGCCGCCGCGCGAAATTATCATCACGCAAGACGTGGCGGATTGGTGGAGCACACCGCGCAAATGATGCGGCTCGCTCTTGAGATCGCGCCGTTGTATCCGCAGTTGAATGTCGATCTCTTGCTCGCGGGCATTCTCTTCCATGACTCTGGCAAACTTTGGGAGAACCAATTGCCGGAAGCAGGTTTCACCATGAGTTATGACGAGCGCGGCGAATTGATGGGCCATATTTCGATCGGCCTCGAGCTGGTCAATTCCATTTGGCGAAAATTGAGCGCCGAAAATGCCGAGACCTGGAAAAACTTCATGCCGCCATCCGAAGATGTGCGACTGCACTTGCTTCATCTTATCGGCGCACATCATGGCGAGACGCAATTCGGTTCGCCGGTCAGTCCAAAGACGCCGGAAGCAATGGCACTCCATTACATCGACAATCTGGATGCGCGCCTGGAAATGTTCGCCGCGGGTTACAAAACGGCGAAGCCGCTTGCCACCCGCATTTTCGATCGAGTCCGCCCGCTGCCCGGAAACTTGGTGACACCGCTGGAGAGATTTCAGCAATCAGCAAAGACTGCGCAGGACGACGGGAAGCTATTGTAAGGCAAGCCGTCGTTTCGCTTCGGCTAGGTAGATTTCATCGATTTCGAAGCCGATGAACTTTTTCACTTCGCATCGCTGCGCGGCGATGGCCGAGTTTCCGATTCCAAGAAACGGATCGAGCATTGTTTCGACCCGGGAAACGCCGTGCAGCTTGATGCACCACTCGGCGAGTTGCACCGGAAAAGTCGCCGGATGCGGTCGTTCCTTCGCGCGGCTCTGGATTGTTTCGTAAGGAATGAACCAGGTGTTGCCGCGGCAGCGCAGATCGGTCCCGCGCGTGTGCTGCCAACGTGCGATGTTGCTCTTATCTTGATACGGGACGCCGAGTGCGAGCCGATCCAACTCAACGCGCCCATTGGTCGTGAAATGAAAAATGTATTCGTGGCAATCGTTGAGGAATCGCTTGGAACTGATCGGCTTAAAATGGCCAAACGACCGGACGGCGCCTTGTCGATCTTCGATCGAGATCGATTTGGTCCAGTGAATCGTGTTCTGTAGCACAAAATTTCCTCGCAATTGCATGACAATTTCGTGTGGAAGCATCGGATTTGATGGCGCGGATCCGATGTTCAGAAAAAACGAGCCATTCGGTTTTAGAACGCGCCGGATTTCGGCCGCCCATTTTTCGCACCAGCTCAAATATGATTGTCGATCTTGGCGGTCCGAATACTTGCCGTAGCGAACGCCGAGATTGTACGGCGGCGATGTCACGACAAGATCGACATGTTCCTTCGGCAGGCGCGCCATTCCCTTGATGCAATCGGCCGGACGGAGATGGAACGTAGGCACGCAAAGAAATTGGCCGAAGTGATTCGATTCGTACAGCGAATTCGTTTATATTTCCGTCGATGTCGGACAAGCCATCCAAGTTGAAGATCGCGGACCGCGAGTTTACTTCGCGACTGCTCGTCGGCACCGGCAAGTTTGCCTCGAATGAGTTGATGCGTGATGCGCTGATCGCCAGCGGCACTGAAATCGTAACCGTGGCGCTGCGCCGGGCCGATCTTTCCGGCAAAGGCGATCCGTATGCGAACATTCTCGATTTCATCGATCCTAAACGTTTCCTGCTTTTGCCAAATACAAGCGGTGCCCGTAACGCCACCGAGGCGGTGCGTCTGGCGCGACTCGCGGCCAGCGCTGGTCTGCCGACTTGGATCAAGCTCGAGATTCATCCCGACCCGCGCTATTTGCTTCCGGACCCTGTCGAAACATTACTCGCCGCGGAAATTTTGGTGAAAGAAGGATTCACCGTTCTGCCCTACATCAACGCCGACCCCGTGCTGGCGAAACGATTGCAAGACGTCGGCACGGCCACGGTGATGCCGCTTGGTTCGCCGATCGGCAGCAACCGCGGGATCGAGACCCGTCCACAGATTGAGATCATTATAGAACAGGCGACCGTGCCGGTGGTTGTCGATGCTGGACTCGGGGCGCCAAGCCAGGCGGCGGAAGCGATGGAAATGGGCGCTGATGCCGTGCTGGTCAACACCGCGATCGCGATTGCTTCCGATCCGGTTCGAATGGCGCAAGCGTTCCGGAAAGCGATCGAAGCCGGGCGCGAAGCCCATGAAATTGGACTGGCTTCGGAATTATCAACTGCCGCCGCGACCAGCCCGCTCACGTCCTTTTTTTCCGTGGGAAAGGCGAACCGCGACTAAAAGCGGATAAGTTGGTTGAAATAACCAAAGCTGGCTGTCGGGAATAATCCGGCATCGGAAATCCAACATTTATTTGCGCGACATTAAAAGATGGAGATAATCAACGTCCCCAGCCCCCGCGGCATCGTTTTAGCTGCCAATTTTGTTAATCCAGGGTATGTTTTCTCCCCACGTAAACCCAATACGCCACAGCACCTGGGTTCCCATTCAGAATAAAACAAGGTCATGATGCGGAAAAACCCTCATTCCCAATCCGGCGGCTTTAATCCGCGCGTCTTCCTGGCTTTCATCTTTTTCTCAATTGGCGCATCGCTGGCCGTGTTGAGTTTCGCAGCGCCGATACCTAAGCCCGTTTCCAGTCAAGCGCAGTTTAGAAAAGGTGACCCGGTATTTCCCTCCGAATTTCGCGGTGACGTAAGGAATCTGCCGCAGTACATCACTCCTGCGCAGAGGAAGCTGTTCATTCGTCCGCTCGAACTTGACATTCCGAGGCCTGCGACCAAACAAGTTTTGCCAGGAGCCGCCTTAGCACCATCCATTCAGGCGGTGCAAGGACCGTTGGCGCCAATGCCAACTCCGGCGAGTTCATTCAACGGTATGAACTTCTTCGCGAATGGCGCCGGTCATCCGCCTGACACTGTAGGAGATGTCGGACCGAACCATTTCGTCCAGGCTGTCAATACCTCGGTTGGAATTTACAACAAGACCACTGGCGCAGCCCTAGCAACTTTCACCTTCGACGGCTTATGGGCTGGTGCTGGAACTGGAACGCCCTGTGATACATTTCACGGTGGCGACCCGACGGTGATCTATGTCCCGCAATACGATCGGTTCATCGTCGCCGATTTTTCTTGGGCCGACATTCAAAACGGTCCGTTCTACGAATGCGTCGCGGTTTCGAAGACCAACGATCCTGTAAGCGGAGGGTGGTGGCGATTTGGAATAAGGGCTGACGACGCGGCGCATCCGTTTTTTCCGGACTATCCCAAGATGGGCATCTGGCCTGACGGTCTGTACATGACCGCGAATATGTTCCAGTGTTTAGATGCCTCCTGCTCGAGTGCCACGTATAGAGAGGCGCGCGTGTGGGCATTCAACATCGATGATCTAGTGACTGGCGCCACGCTCAGAAGCGTCGTACACGACACTGACGGAAATCGTTTCACTCTCCTGCCCAGCAACTATCGCGGCGCGACTCCGCCCGCAGGCTCCCCAAACTATGTCGTTGGCGAATCTACGACTGCGTATTCTTGGGACGTCTTCAAGTTCCACGTGGATTATGCGGTCCCATTGAATTCTACATTCACTGGACCGACCAACGTGTCTCAGACCGCTTACGTTGGAGCGGCTAATGCAGTGCCGCAGCCTGCTCCTGGCAATATGACT
>DASYVQ010000171.1:0-24910 GCA_035936875.1 Chthoniobacterales bacterium | reverse complement strand
GAACAATTGCGCGTTCAAATTGCGGCAGCTTTTCCGAAGCAAAGATCGACATGTTCCCTTCGAGCTTACCGATTTTCGATTGTAATTCAGCTTCGGTAAACAAATTCGGGCCTTCCACCAAGTCATTCGCGCGCACGCGGGCGAAGAAAAACGATTGCCGGCGCGCGTCGCCGATCACGCAATACTCGTTTCCTTCGCACTCGATCGCGCAAATTGACGAGAATCCGATCAACCGCGCCTTCGAGGCTGCCTGCAATCCAATCGCCGCCGAGATGGCGATCCGGACGCCGGCATAGGAGCCAGGTCCCAAACCGACAATGATCGTCTCTGGCGCGCCAAATTGTTTTTGGACAGCCGCGAGGTTTTCAAAGAATGCGCCCGAATTTTTGCGATCATTTGGCCATTCACGAAAAAAATCGTCCTGGCCGAGCCGCGCAATGCTCCCGCGCGCCGTGGAAAGTTCGAGCGCTAGGATTTTCATGCGGCTTTGATCGCGCGCTCGTTTTCCGATTTCATTTCAAACGAGATCCATTGCGCAGATTCGGGGATCAAATCAGGAAATCGGTCCGCCCACTCGATGACGGAGACGCCATCATCGAAAAAATATTCGTCGAGACCGAGCCGGAGGGCTGATTGTCGATCTTCGATCCGAAAGAAGTCGAAATGATAAATCGGCCAGCGGCCGCCGGAATATTCGTGGACGATGGTAAATGTCGGACTCGTCACCGCCGCGGCGCTTCCGATTCCAGCGGCCAAACCTTTGACGAATTGCGTCTTGCCGCTGCCGAGCTCGCCTTTGAGCGCCAGAACAGACCCGGCGCTCAGTTTTTTTGCGAACTGACGTCCAAACTTCTCGGTCTCAGCCGGACTATTTGAAATGAATGTAGCCACTTCGCAATTTTGGATTTTGGATTTTGGATTTTGGATTGAGAGATCCAATTCGGGTCAGTTTCAGCTTTGGAAACTTTTTAGACCAATCGCGCTGTAATCGTTTGCGATCGCGCGGTGAGATGGCGAAGAGGAGTTCGTAGTCTTCGCCATCGGAAATGGCATTCTCGATTTTGGCGCCGCTCGCGAGCGGCAGACTGTCCTTGTCGATCTTGAACCCAACTTTGCTAGCGTTCGCCAGTCGCGGCAGATCGGCGCCGATGCCGTCGCTCAAATCGATCATGGCGTGAATACGGAAATTTTGCGTCAGCCAGCGCGATTCCCTGATCCGCGGAACAAATCGCAAATGTTTTCCGCGCAGCGATCCGCCAAGCCGGCCGGTCACAAACAAGTCGCCGCCAGCTTTGCCACCCTTTCGCGACACAAATCGGTTTTTCTCAACGAATCCAGAAACGCTCACCGAAATTACGGCCGGCCCGCGAGTATTGCTCGTTTCGCCGCCGACGATACTGACGTCGAATCGCGCCGCTGCGCGATTCAAGCCCCGATAAACTTTCCTCACCCAATCGTCACTGCGTTGCGCCGGAACAATGAGCGTGATCAAAGCGAATTGCGGCACACCGGACGCGGCCGCGAAATCGCTCAACGGCCGCATCATAGCTTTCCAGCCGACCGAGACCGGATCGGTTTTCGCGGCAAAATGAATCCTCTCGACCACACAATCGGTTTTGAGCAGAAGCAAATTTTTCCCACGGGGCTTCTCCACCACCGCACAATCGTCGCCCGCGCCAGCGACCACGCCTTTGTGGATTCGCAAAGAGGGAAGCAAGCGCGCGAGCAGCCGATCTTCGCCGAGCTGGCGCAGTTTCATTGCTGAAGGAGTTCCGGGAAAGCGAGAATGACGAGAGTGAGCGAATTAAAGAGCGAGTGCATCGTCATGGAAACGAGAATCGATCCGCTCCATTCGTAGGCAAGAGTGAAACAGATTCCGAGGACGAACAGCGGCGCGAACGAGGGCAAATGCGCATGCACGGCGGCGAAAAGCAACGCGTTAGCGACTAGTCCAAAAAAAACACCGAAATAACGCCTCAGCACTCCATAAAGGAAAAAGCGAAAAATGAATTCCTCTGCAGCAGGGGCGATAGCGACAGCGACTATAATGATGACAATCCGTTGCTGAAGCGTTTGCGAACCATTGAAAAGATCGACGATCTCTTGCTTGCTCGAACCGCCACCAAACACGCTTTGCATCAAGGCCTCGGCCACAAGAAGCAAAGGCCAGGCTGCTATTAACAAGATCGCCCCGGTGCTGGCGGCTCGGAGGAAACTAATTTTGGAAAATCCGCCTAACAAATTGAGATCCAGTCGGCGGAGCCTCAAGAAGCCCACAATAAAAAGTACGACTAGAACCGCTAGAAAAGAGTTTGCTAGAACATCCCAATTGCTCATGTGAATCGCTGCTCGCGAGTGCGAAAGGGTAGAGATCAAATTCGCCAACATCAACGAAACCAAAGCCGCGGCCAAAATGGCTTCAGGCAAGCCGAAGGTCCTTGTCGGTCCGGGGGCAATTAATTCTGCTGGCGCCGCTTGAGCTTCGGTCAATCTTCGCGCGCGAACCTGGCGGATCAACGAGACATAGATGTAGATGCCGGCGAGAAGGAAAAGAAGATTTAGAGCGGCGGCGAACGCCGTGAAAAGGCTGGCGGATAACATGCTTCCGCGCGGCTACGGAGCGTAAAAGCTCGGCAGAAAATAGGCGCGCCCACTTTCCAACTGCGGAACAAGTTGCTTCGGAAGTTGAAGCTCGATCTTCGATTGGCCTGCCTGGCCAAAGGCGCGGAACAATCGGCTCCAGCTGAAAGGTGGGCCGTATTTTATGACTGTGGCCTGGGGCGCGTTACCGAGTTGTTTCGCCTTGGCGAAGGCGTCTTCGAGTTGCCCGAGCCCGTCGATCAGTTTGCTGTTGAGCGCGTCTTTCCCGGAAAGAATGCGCCCATCGGCAATGGAGTTGCGCAAAAGGTCGGCGGGCAGACCGCGCTCCTTGGCCACGATGCCGAGAAACTTGTCGTAAGTTTGCATGACGAAACTCTGGATCAACTCGCGCTCTTCCGGTGTCATGGGTCGGGCGCCATTCAGGATGTCCTTGAACTTTCCGCTCTTAAAAACGACTGAGGCCAGCCCGACCTTGTTGAACAGCTGCTCGTAGTTCAACGTTTGAATAATGACGCCGATGCTCCCGGTGATCGTCGTCTCGTTGGCCATCAAAAATTTTCCGCCACAGGAAACGTAGTAACCACCGGAGGCGGCCAGTGAATCCATGTAGACGACGACCGGTTTTTTCGCGCGCGCTTTCACGACGGCGTTGTAAATCTCGTCCGAGGCCGTCACTTCGCCGCCGGGGGAATCGATTTCCAGGACGATCGCTTTGACGCGGCTGTCGTCGCGCGCTTGTTGCAACGCCGCGCGCATGTCCTCAACCATGGAATCGCCCACGTTTCCAGGAATGCTCGAGCTGATCAGA
Source organism: Chthoniobacterales bacterium (assembly GCA_035936875.1). Taxonomy (GTDB): domain Bacteria; phylum Verrucomicrobiota; class Verrucomicrobiia; order Chthoniobacterales; family UBA10450; genus DASYVQ01. Next base: position 21,501 of record DASYVQ010000171.1, on the reverse strand, counting down.
CCACGCATGACAATCAGCACAATCCGGTCGGAAACTGCGCGGCCGCCACGTTGTACGACAATTTCGCGGAAACGCGGCGGCGTTTCTTCCTGATGCACAACGCCACCGGTGCGACTCAAAACAGCGACGGCGAGGATGAAATTGACGAACACACTGCCGCAGAGAGCGACGAACAAAAAAATACTGAGACAACCGAGCTTGCGGTCCGCCATAACGGCTTGAAAACTGGCGGAGAACGGCTGAGGGCACAAGCGCTTTTCGCATGCCTGGATGGGGCCGTTATCCGAGGTGGTTTCTGCAAACCGACGGCCGGTTAATTTTTGATTGAATAGTGGGAGCCAGGCGAGTGGAGGCTGGCCTGGAAGCTGCTCGGGAAAAGGGGACAATTATGAACAGCAGCGGTCATCTTACCGTCAGCGAATCGACGGCGCGCCGAGTTCGAAAATCCAAAGGACACAAACGCGGACGTCCCCGGTCGCGGAGCGGCAGTTCCGCTCACGACGCCAATGGGAACCGCGAGACCACCATGGCAGCCGTCGGCACACTCACCCGGACAAAAGCGTTGCTCCTGGCCGCCCTGCGCGTTTGGGAATTAAAACACAGGGTTAACGACTAGCGGTTAGGCGCGCGATCCCTGCGTCGAGGACTGATTGTCGATCTTATCCCGATCGCTCTCATTTATTTTTCGGTTCGGCTTTGACGTAAATTTCACGGGGCGCAGTCGGAAAATATTTCAGCAGCGCCGGACAAAGCCAACCCTCCATCTTAAATTGGTCGCTGTAATACCAATTCCCGCCTGACTCTTCGCGACGCCATTCCAGTTTAAAATTAGCGCCCGGAAACGCCGCGTCGCCGAAGACCGCGCAAAATCCGCGCTTGGCGTTGGGAATGTTGGCCACCACCTTGTCGATCATCGTGTCGATGCCGGCAATAAACGGTTCGCGAGAAAGACCCACCGCCGGATCATCAAACACCCACATGCCTTGGTATTTGTAGGGCGCAATAACAAAAAGCGCGTTCATCCAACAAACGCTCGAAGTTTCCCGCGCCGAAAGCAAGATCGACATCTTCATTAGCGCGATGGCTATTGCAGTTGCTTGCGCGGCATGATTACTTTGCCTCCGCGATATGCGCCCGTAGCTCAGCCGGATAGAGCAACGGATTTCTAATCCGTAGGCCGGGTGTTCGAGTCACCCCGGGCGCGCTTTTGCAAGATCGACAATTACGAATCGCTGACGCGCAAAAACACCGCTGCACTCGAACTAACATCATGATCTTGCTCGCGCGTTTGTCGATCATCCCGATTTTGATTGTCACTTTCGCCGGTCAAACGTTCGCCAGCGAATCGCTTGAACAAACAGTCAATTACCTCATCGACCATATCGGCAAATCGAACGCGACTTTTATCCGCAACGGCGTTTCCCACACGCCGACGGAAGCCGTCGCGCACATCAAGGCGAAATACGAACATTTCAAGAACCAGATCAAAACGCCGGAAGACTTTATCCGGCTCGCCGCCTCGAAGAGTTTGCTGACTGGAAAGCCGTACCGAGTGCGAGCTCCCGATGGAAAAGAGATGCGTCTCGATGTATGGCTGACCGAAGCACTCAAGGAATATCGCGTGAGCAAACATGAATAGTTTTTGGTCGCGCGCAGCAATCGCCGTACTTTTTCCCGGGCCGCTCTTCTTCAGCAGCTGCGCGCTCAAAACCGGCAAACAAGCGCGCCAGGAAGTGACGCCGCTTTATTCCGCGAGTTCGCCGGAGTTCCGGCAATCAGCTGGTTCGTTGCTTGGACCAAACTTTGTCTCCGGCAACAACATCACGACGCTGGTGAATGGCACTCGAATTTTTCCGGCCATGCTCAGCGCAATTCGCTCTGCCAAGCACTCGATCAATTTCGAGACCTACGTGTTTTGGGACGGAGAGATCGGACGCGAATTCACTGAAGCGCTGGCGGAACGCGCACGGGCCGGCGTGCATGTAAACGCAATCTTGGACGCGCAAGGCACACAAAAGATGGGTACAGAAAATCGGGCGCGGCTTCGTGAGGCGGGCGTCGAAGTGGTGAAATATCACCGGGCCTTTTTCTTCGATCCGCGCCGTTACAACAATCGTACGCATCGCAAATTGTTGATTGTCGATGGAAAAATCGCCTTCCTCGGCGGTGCCGGAATCGCGGATCAATGGACTGGGAATGCCGACACTCCGCAACATTGGCGCGACAATCATTACAAAGTTACCGGGCCGGTCGTGGCACAACTGCAGGCCACCTTCATGGCCAACTGGCTGAAAACACGCGGCAACGTCCTGCACGGCGCAGATTATTTTCCGCCGCTTCCAAGCACGGGCCCATACCTCGCGCAGGCGCTCAGGAGCTCGGCGCGCAATACCAATCTCGATTTGATGTATCTCCTCGCGATCGCTTCTGCGCAGAAAACGCTCCGCATCGAGAACGCTTACTTTTTACCTGATGAGTTGATCCGCAATGAATTGGTCGCTGCCGCCAAACGCGGCGTGAAAGTCGAAATCATCGTGCCTGGAAAACTTATCGATCAAAAGCTTGTTCGCGCCGCATCGAAGCGTCATTGGCCGGAGCTGTTCAAAGCCGGCATCAAAATCTACGAATATCAGCCGACCATGGTGCACGTGAAGCTCATCGTCGTCGACGACACTTTTGTGTCCGTCGGCTCAGGAAATTTCGATAACCGATCGATCCAGCTGAACGACGAAGCCAATCTCGACGTCTTAGATCGCGACTTCGCCGCCCAACAAACGGGATTGTTCGAGATAGACAAAAAGCAATCTCAAGAAATGACGCTGAATGAGACTGGCGGCCTCCATCCCCTCCAGCAGGCCGCGGGTTTGGCGTCACCGCAGCTTTGAGCTACGGCTGGCACGCCCGTCGCGAATAATCGCGACAGGCGGAACTTGATTGCTACAAGCTAGAAACTGAGCAGGTACCGATGCGCCTCGCAATGCCTAAAAAGTATGACGCGGAGCTTACGAAGTATTGGCTGGATTGGGACGGGAGCCGTACCCAAAGTTGCTGCCGCATCCATTTACCTACCTGGTTCACCGACTCATTCGGAGCACGAACCGGACGGCCTTTAGCTGCGATCACTGCAGCAATTTAGTAAATTAGAAAATTAGTTCGTATGATTAAATTAATCGTTAGTGTCGCATTTGCCACGGCCCTTATGGGTTCAGTGGCAAACGCGATTACTCGGGTGCGGAAGATCCCGGGGTGCAGTCCGTGCAGGAAATTTACGTGTATTACAAGAAGTTCGGTTACGAGACGGAAGTGATGGGTGCTAGTTTTCGGAATGTTGGCCAGATCCTCGAGCTCGCCGGCTGCGACCTCCTCACCATCAGCCCCGAATTGATGAAGGAGCTTTCCGAATCGCACGAGCCGGTCGAGCGAAAACTGACCCCCGAAAAAGCAAAAAGCGCTGATGTGAAACGGCTCGACCAGCTGGATGAGAAGAAATTCCGCTACCTCGTCAACGAAGACGCAATGGCGACGGAGAAAACCGCGGAAGGCATTCGCAAGTTCGCGGCCGACATTGCCAAGCTAGAGAAGTTCGTCGCCAGCAAGATCAACTAATCCTGCGAAGATGCGGAGACCGTATCACACAAGTCTTGGACGACGCATTAAGTCACTCCGATTTCATATTGGCAGACAAATCATGAGGCTGACTCCTGGCGGCATCCGATGATTCGGTTCGGAAGCTCCAGGCGGGAACAGCGATCCACTTTACCGGTAAGGCCGTCACGCGCAAAGACGGCAAAACTCATGTCGTGCTTGGGAAAGCAACACCGTCATCAGGTAACCGGGGGAGCGTCACGTTTTCAATTATTACGGAGAACGGAAAGATGATCTTCAACACTTCCTATCACTTCGAGACCTAGTGGTTCAGGGACTTAGGCTTAGCTTCCTCATCGCACACGAATCATTCAGGATTACCCGAGGCACTACCGCTGTGGAGAAAGACAAAAATCACATGCGACGACTATATTGCTCGCCACCGGGGGCAGCGACGTGTTATCCACGATCCGTGAACAGAAACATCTTCTACATCATCGGAGTCATTGTCGTTATCGTCATCATCCTCAAAGTGCTCCACCTGTTCTAGCTCAAGGCTAGATATACTTCAGGGCGCGTAAACCGCTGTGCGCGGGTGACTGGTGCTGCCCACAAGCCAAGCCCAGCTCATAAATCGGCAAACTACCAGCGATGGTACGCTGGGTGGCCTTCTTTCACGGCGACGAAAATTCCGCGGCAGGTCGCGCAAACTTTTCCGCCAGCGCTCAACCTGCCTTCAACTGTGGCGCGATCACCTGTTAGATCGACAACGTGTGCCGAAAGCGAGATTGGACCGTTCGTCGGCGTCGGCCGCAGCAGTTTGATTGAATATTCGGCGGTCACTGTGCAGGGCGGATGATCCGCACCCGCGCGCTTCATCAAATGATACGCGGCTGTCCAGTTGCAATGGCAATCGAGCAGCGTCCCGATGATACCGCCGTTTAAAACTCCGGGAAACGCTTCGTATTTTTGTTCCGGTCTCCATTCCGCGACGACTTCATCGCCTTTCGGAAAACTGCGGATGCGTAGACCTTCGGTGTTTGCCGGACCGCAGCCCCAGCAAGAATTCGCAGGAGCGTACTGTTCCTGCAGCGATTTCGACTGATCCGGCGTCACCGCTTCTGGCTTGCTGCCCCGTTTGAAGAAACGCCGTGGTAAGGACGCGCCGGAGGGCCGGTGTAAAGTGAACGCGGCCGGATCAAACGGTTGTTGTCGTGTTGTTCGACAACGTGCGCGCACCAGCCGGCCACTCGCGACGCCGCGAAGAGCGGCGTATTCAACGCCGGCGGAAAGCCAAGCATCCAAAATACGGGCGCGGCGTAAAGATCGACATTCGCGTAGAGATGTTTCTCGCGCTCCATCACTTCCTCGAGCTTCTCGCAAATCGGAATCAGTTGTTCCTTGCCCGTCCGCTTGCCAAGATCGCGCCCGATTTCCCGCATCGCCGGCACACGCGAATCCCCTTTCTTATAAACGCGGTGCCCGAAACCCATGATCTTCTCTTTGGTCTCGAGTTTCTTTTTCAACCAGGCCTCCGCTCGATCCGGCGTTTTGATTTCCTCGAGCATCTTCATCGATTCCTCGTTCGCACCGCCGTGCAATGGGCCCTTGAGCGTGCCGCAGGCCGACGTCACCGCCGCGTAAATGCCGGCCAGCGTCGACGCCGTCACGCGCGCCGCAAAGGTCGAAGCATTGAATTCGTGGTCGGCGTAGAGAATAAAAATCGTATCGAGCATGCGGATTTGCCAGTCCTGCGGGACTTTTCCGTCCAATTTGTAGAAGAAATTTCCAGCGTGCGTGAGGTCGGGTCTTTTTGGCAACGGCTCGTCACCGTGCAGAATGCGCCAGCCATCTGTGATCAACGTCGAAACGCGCGCGATCAGCCGGATCGACTTGCGAATGTTCGCCGCGTGCGAGTTGTCACTCAATTCCTTGTCGAACATGCTCAGCATCGAGACAGCAGTCCGCAGCACGTCCATCGGATGCGAATCGCCGGGCAGAAGCCGCAGCATTTTCATGACTGGCGCCGGCACCTCGCGCTCCGCCGCGATCTGCCGCGTAAACTCGGCCAGTTGTTTGCCATCCGGCAGCTCGCCGTTGAGCAGCAAATAAGCGACCTCTTCGAAACTGGCTTTCTGCGCCATTTCGTGAATGTCGTAGCCGCGATACATCAGGCCGGCATTGGGGTCGACCGAGCAGATGGCCGTCTCTCCGGCAATGACGCCGGCCAAACCCGGACTGTAAGCGGGTGTTGTTTCAGTGCTCATTGTGTGTTCTCGACCTTAACAGCGATACGCACTTCGACAAATCATTGGTCGCGAAAACCTGGCCAATTTTCCGCCGCCGGATCGTAATCGAGCAGATCGTACAGCTCCTGCCGCGTTTGCATTTTCTCGAGCCAATCCGATTGCGTGCCGACTTTTTTCAACGCGCGCAGGAATTGTTCGCTCGCTTTCATTGCAACCCGGAAAGCGCTCTGCGGAAAAATCACAATCCGATAGCCGAAATCGGAGAGCTCTTTAAAAGAAAGCAACGGGCTCTTGCCAAATTCCGTCATATTGGCCAGCAGCGGCAGATCGATCTCCTTCGCGAAATCGCGAAACTCATCCGCGCTTTGCAGCGCTTCTGGAAAAATCGCATCGGCACCTGCCTCGAGATATCTCCCAGCGCGATCGACCGCGCGATCAAAATCCTCCACTGCTCGCGCATCGGTCCGCGCAATGATCATAAAATCAGGGTCGCGTCGAGCCGCCACCGCCGCTTTGATTTTTCCGACCATCTCGTCAACATCGACAATCGATTTTCCGGCGAGATGTCCACAGCGCTTTGGAAATTCTTGGTCTTCGATGTGACAGCCAGCCAGGCCCGCGCGCTCGAGTTCCTGAATGGTTCGCGCCACATTTTCTGCGCCGCCGAAACCGGTATCGGCATCCACGATTGCCGGAATTGTGACTGCACTCGCGATGTAACCGGCCAATCGTGCCACTTCCGTGAGCGTGAGCAGTCCGATGTCCGGCACGCCCGCAGTCGCGTTCGCCATTCCCGCGCCACTGATGTAAACGGCATCGAAACCCGCGCGTTCGACTTGTCGCGCCATCGCCGCGTTCGGCACGCCGGGCATCAGCACCGCGTCTTTTGCGATCAGTTTCCGAAGGTGCGCACTCTTTGTTTGCTTTTGCATTTAGTTCGGCATTTCCACTGCCTGCATTAATCCATCAACATTCTTCGCTTCATCGAGCTTCCAAACAAGATCGACAATTGCTCGACCGCGCTTTTCCCCGAGAGCAGGCACAACCAGTGCATTAAACTTTCCTTCCACCTCTGCGTCCTTCAGCGGATTTCTTGCGTGCCCGAGCGGATAATCGACGCGTTTCGTCAACCGCTTCCCGTCCGAAAGATCGACATGCACGATGTTCGCAACCGCGCCGGGATACATCGCGCTCAGTTCAGCGTTGCGCTCCACTTTCACGTTCTCTAAAAATTTCCAAATCTTTGGGTCAGCGAAACGTTCCGGTTCGAATTGTTTGTTCGTGACTTCGCCATCGATTAACGCGATCGCGGTAATGTAAGGCAAACTGTGGTCCGCCGTTTCGCGCTTCTCCGGTTTCCATTTCTCGGGCTCGCTTCCAATGATATCGACCGAAGCATCGTGACTCTCGATCCGCACCGATTGAATCTTCGCGGGATCGCCGATTTCCTTACGCAAAAACAAGGCCGCCTCGATCGCGCTCTGGCTGTGATATTCCGCCGGCCAGTATTTGATGCTCGTTTTCAAAATCATCGCCGGCGTTCCCTCGTCCGGCGATTTTGCATTTGTCTGCTTTACAAATTTCTCGCCCACACTGCCTAGCGAAACGCCGAGCTGCTTTTCGAAACCCATTTGCCCTTCAAAAATCGGCGCCGGCCCGGTCATGCCGGTGCGGGCGAGCAGCGCCGAGTAAACGCCGTGACGCGCTGAATTCGCGAAGGCCACCCCCTTCCAATGCGAAAGTTCGCCCACGCGCGCCTGGCGCATCGCCGCGCAGGCAACGCCGGCAATGTTGACCGCATGGCGCGTTTTCTCCGGGTCAAGCTTCATCAAACGCGCACAAGCCAGCGCAGTCGAAAACGCACCGTAGGTCACGTGGTCCCAGCCCCGCGCGCGAAGGCTCGCGGCATCGCACAATCGGCACTGCACTTCGTAAGCAAGCGCGATTGCCGCAATCAATTCGCGCCCGCTGGCGCCAATGCTTTCCGTAATCGCCAACGCCGCCGAAATGTTGTCGCTCGGATGCGCCGGTTCCTTCGACAAATAAGTGTCGTTGTAATCAAAATAGCGGATGCAACAGCCGTTGGCGAACGCCGCCCAGTCCGAAGGCGCTTTGTGATTCGTCCCGATGATTGTCGATCCATTCCTGGCCGAAAATTCCGACGCAACTTTGCGTGCGATCGCGCATGGCTCTTCATTCCACGCACCCAACGCGCAGCCCAGCGAATCGATCACGCGCCGTTTTACCTCGTGAACGACTTCCTTGGAAAGGTCGTCGAACTGAAGTGAGCAGGCGTAATCTGCGAGTTGATGAGCGAGTGTTTTCGTCATGAAGTTGCCGTTGCAATCTGGCGATGAATTCTGCGTCGGCAACTCTGGACGACGTTGTCTCGCTCGCATTCGGGTAATCCGTGGTTAATCTTCGACATGAGCAAAGTCTATCCTAACGCGACGGCTGCGCTTAACGGGCTTCTCCACGACAACATGACGATCGCTGCCGGCGGATTCGGACTGTGCGGGATACCGGAGAATCTCATCGCGGCCTTGCACGCGAGTGGCGTCAAGGGCCTGACCATCGTCGGAAACAACGCCGGCGTGGATGGTTTCGGCATGGGGGTTCTGCTCACCACAAGACAGGTGAAGAAGGTCATGGCCTCTTACGTCGGCGAGAACAAAGAGTTCGAGCGCCAAGTGCTCGCTGGTGAACTCGAACTTGAGCTGATCCCGCAGGGCACACTGGCCGAGCGGTTGCGCGCGGGCGGCGCAGGCATCCCGGGGTTTTACACTCGGACCGGCTTCGGGACGAAACTCACCGAGGCCAAGGAGACAAAAGTTTTCGACGGCAAGGAATACGTGCTCGAACCCGGCATCACGGCCGAGGTCTCGATCGTGAAGGCATGGAAAGGCGATAAATCCGGCAACCTCATTTATCAGAAAACGTCGCGGAACTTCAATCCGATGATCGCCAGTTGCGGCAAGGTCTGCGTGGCTGAGGTCGAGCAACTCGCCGAGGTCGGCGAGCTTGATCCAGACCAGATCCATACGCCGGGCATCTTCGTCGATCGCATCATCCAGGGTCCGAAGTACGAAAAGCGCATCGAGTTCCGCACCGTGCAAGGCAGCGCAACCGCAAAAAAAGAGAACCCGGTCCGCGAGTTGATGGCCAAACGTGCTGCGCAGGAATTGCGCGACGGTTATTACGTCAACCTCGGCATCGGCATCCCAACGCTAGTGGCCAATTACATTCCTGAAGGGATGAACGTCACGCTCCAGTCCGAGAACGGCCTGCTTGGTATCGGCCCGTTCCCAACCGAGGACGAAGTGGACGCCGATCTGATCAACGCCGGCAAGCAAACCATCACGACAATGCCCGGCTCCGCTTTTTTCTCGAGCGCAGATTCGTTCACGATGATTCGCGGCGGGCACATCGATCTCGCCATTCTCGGTGCATTCGAAGTGACTGATAAAGGCGACATCGCAAATTGGATGGTTCCCGGAAAGATGGTCAAAGGACCCGGTGGCGCCATGGATCTCGTCGCCGGAGTGAAGCGCGTTGTTGTCGTCATGGAACACTGCGCCAAGGATGGCAGCTCGAAGATTTTGAAAAAATGCACGCTGCCCATCACAGGCTTGGGAGTCGTCAACCTCATCATCACCGACCTGTGCGTGTTCGAAGTGAAAAAGGGCGGCGGCCTCGTTCTCATTGAATTGCATCCCGGCGTTACAGCGGACGACGTTCGCGCCAAGACCGGCGTACCGTTCGACGTCGCGCTCAAGCATTGACTCGTTAGGCCGTCCGCTCCCGCGGACAGAATAATACCAGCAGTGACGCGATTACCCAGCAGGCGATCATGAAAACGAATCCCGTGCTGAAGGAGCCAGTGCGTTGACTAAGGTTGCCGATGATTTTCGGACCGATGAATCCGCCGATGCTCGCGGTGCAGTTGATAAAGCCGACGGCAGCGGCCGCCGCCGAGCTGGTAAGAAATGCAGAAGGCAATGCCCAGAACGATGGCAGATAGGCGACGGTGCCGAAGCCGAGCAGCGTGAACACGAGGATTAGCAGGATATTTGAATGCGGAATGAAAAACCACACGCTGAGTGCAAGCGCGGCCGTCAGTTGGGGAAAAGCAAAATGCCAGCGCCGCTCGCCTGTGCGATCGGAGCTCCAGCCGAGCAGTAACATGCCGACGAGGCCCGCCAGGAACGGAATCGCCCCGACCCAGCCGATGCGCTGAACATCGGTCCAACCGGTTAGGCGCTGGAGCATCGTCGGGAACCAAAACCAAAAGGCATAGCCGCCGGAATAGGTAAAGAACAGCCCGGCCGTGAGCATCAACACCGCCGGATGCCGGAGCGCCTGCCAGATTGTCATGTGTTCTGCGTGTGCCTTGGCGCGCCGCTCTTCGTCAAGGCGCGCCGTGATCCAATCGCGTTCGTTAGGCCGCAGCCATCGGGCTTCGTTAGGCCAATCCGGCAGCACGAAGAGCGTCGCGATTCCCAACGCAACCGCGGGCCCACCTTCCAGCAGAAAGAGCCATCGCCATCCGACGATGCCTAACCAGTGCACACCAAGAATGCTTCCAGCGATAGGTCCGCCGAGCATAAAGCCAATTGGAATTGCGGCCATGAATCGCGCGACCGCTTTGCCCCGGTCCTGATAAATGAACCAGTGCGACAAATAAACAATTACGCCCGGAAAGAATCCTGCCTCAGCCGCGCCTAACAAGAATCGCGCGCCGTAAAGTTCGAGCGGAGTGCGCACAAAACCGGTGAGGGTTGTCAGTGCGCCCCACGTGATCAGCGTTAACGACAACAACCATCTGGCGCTCCAGCGTTCTACCAGCAGCGCGCCGGGAATTTGCAGCGCGAAATATCCGATGAAGAAAATCCCGCTCGCCGTGCCAAACACCGAATCCGTTAGGCCGAGATCGCCTTTCATCCCCAGCGTCGCATACGCGATGTTTGTGCGATCGAGATAGTTCGCGACGTAAAGGAGAAAGAGAAACGGCAGCAGCCGCGCCGCGATTCGAGTACGTGCACTTGCCCCAGCCTCTATCTCACCGGAAACCATGACTGCGCGCAGCATATAATGCCGTCCGAAACGCTCACAATACGAATCGAGACTCGACGCCGGTGGCGGATGGAACGGCAAAGTCGCACCGAAAAGAAAAGGAGTGAAAAAAATAGGCGCAAGAATCGGGTGTCTATTCGTCGCGCGAGAAATAATTTCGCGACATGAAAAGCTCCTTTCGAATTAGTGGCTTGCCGTTGTCGAATTTTACGCCCCTGTTTGCATTGAATGAACACGAGCTCGCGCAAAAAGGGGCGCGACGTTTGATTGCCGATGCAAACCCGGGGTTTCCGTGCCGGGTCAGTTTGCAAGACGCGGAGATCGGCGAGCGCGTAATTCTTTTGCCTTTCGCATACCACCCGGTCGACTCGCCATACCGCGCGTCGGGACCGATTTTTGTGCGAGAACAAGCCGACGAAGCAATCTTGTCTCCAAACGAGATTCCGGAAGCCGTCTGGAACCGATTGCTTTCGGTGCGCGCTTACGATGGCGAAGGAATAATGCGAGGCGCCGCCGTTACTCCGGGTAGCGAACTGCAATCGCAGATCGAGAAGTTTTTCGCCGACTCAAATGTGAGTTATCTCCATCTGCATAACGCTGGCGCAGGCTGCTATTCCTGCCGTGTCGACCGCGCCTAATTTAGACCATCGGCCGAAATCTTCCGACGATTTCTTGTAATCGGCCGGTGATTTGGCCTAGCGAGCAAACTTCCACGGCTTCGAGCAAAGCCGGGAAACAGTTTTCACCGCGCTCGACAACAGCGACAACCTTGTCGAGCGCGCGTTTCGCTTTCTCGGCGTTTTTCTTTTTGAATTTCGCGAGCCGGTCGACTTGCAACTGCTGTTTCTTCCGCGGCGTGCGCGAGAGTTTCACCTCCGGAATATCGTCGCTGCCGTTGCGATAACGGTTCAACCCGATGATTGGACGCGTGCCGTCGTAAATTTGCTGCTCGTAACGATGCGCAGCATTTTGAATTTGGCTGCGCTGAAAACGGTCTTCCACTGCCGCGAGCACACCGCCAAGTCGCTCGATCTCCCGAAACTCATCGAGGATCGCTTTCTCCACCGCGCGCTCGACCGCTTTCATTCCGGGCGAGCCGCTCAACATGTTCATGGTGTGTTTAAAAATGCCGGACTCCTCGAGCAGGATCGCCTGCCCGTGCGCCGCCAGCCGGATCCATTCTTCGCTCGGCGTGGTAAACGGTTCGTCCGCGCTGTTCGAATGACACGAATTCGTGGCGTTCATGTAAGCCAGGATCAATTCCGCCGCCGTACGTGTGAGATTATTTTTGAATTCCGCCGCGATCAGCGACCGGCCGCTGGTTTGCGTGTGTAATTTGAAAAGCTGGCCGCGCGGTCCGGCGCCGAACGCGTCACGCATGCCGATCGCCCAGATTCGTCGCGAGACGCGCGACAACGCAATATATTCGGCATCGAGGCCGCAATCGAGAAAGAAGGAAAGCCGCGGCCCGAATTGATCGACTGGAATTCCGCGCGCAGCGAACATTTCCGCGTAAGCGAATCCGTTCGAGAGCGTGTAGGCGGCTTGCTGCACCGGCGTCGAGCCGGCTTCACCGATGTGATAACCGCTGATCGAGATCGGATACCAGCGCGGCATTTCGCGCGTTGTGAACTCCACCATATCGGTGAGAAAACGGAGCGACGCCTCGATCGGGAAAATCGTTTCGTTCTGGGCCTGAACTTCCTTGAAAATGTCCGCCTGAATCGTGCCGCGCAGTTTCGGGACAACTTTCGGACCAAAACGCCGCTTCGCCGCCGCGATGTACATCGCCATGATGATCGGCGCCGGTCCACTGATCGTCATCGACGCGGAAAAAATCGGCGAGCCGAGATCGAACCCGTCGTAAAGCCGGACCATGTCTTCGACCGTGTCGATAGCCACGCCGCCCTCGCCGATTTTTCCGAAGACGCCGTCCGCGTCGCTGTCGATTCCGTAAAGTGTCGGCCCGTCAAACGCGGTGCTCAGTCGTTTCGAGCGTTGATGCGCGCTGAGAAAATGAAAGCGTTCGTTCGTGTCCTCGGCCAGCATCAAACCCGAGAACAACCGCGTCGGTTCTTCAGCTTTGGAATTTTCCGCAGCAGCGGACGGACTTTTTTCCGATTTCGGATTTTGCTTTCCGGTTTCCGCTGTCCCGTTTCCGCTTTCGGCAAGATACATCTCGCGATAGGCGCCATTCAGAAACGGAAACTCGCCGGGCAATCCTTCGCCGAACAGATAACGCGCAATCTCGCCCGGCTCATCGATCTCCGGCAAGGCGAGACGCGGCAACGGCAAACCGGTCGGCGTATGCGTAACCGGTGTTTTTGCTTTGGTCTCGTTCCAACGATCCGCTAATTCGCTGCCGAACTTTTCATCCGACCGCGCCCGCTTGACCTGATCGAGAACGAACTTGTTGTACTTCTCTACCGACTCAACGACTTGTCCGAGTTTGCTCATGATTTTTTCCTCGCTTTCACGCGATGCGACCGTTCGCCTCCAGAAATTAAATCGAACAGGCCGTCCACGCCAGAGTCGCGATGACGTTTTGCGACCGTGTCGATAAGTCGCTGCGCCCGCCGGTTTTGCTCAAGGCGTTGCTCGATCTCACTGTGCGCCGTGCGCGCCCGTTGCAGATCGCTCTTGTTCACGACAACGATGTCGGCCAGATCGAGCATGACGATCTTTTGCAGCTGCAATCGGCTGCCATAATCTGGATTCATCACCAGCACGTTGAGATCGACAATTCCATTTTGTTGAAACGGCATCGCTTCCTGTCCGGTGCCGACGGTTTCGATAATGACGTGGTCGAAATTCGACTGCGCAAGCAGCGCCAGGCAATCGTGCGTGGCCGGCGAGAGTCCGCCAGCTTGTCCGCGCGTGGCCATGCTCCGCATGAACACGCGATCGTCCTGCGAGTTAATCATGGTGGCGCGATCGCCCAAAAGCGCGCCTTCACCGATCACGCTCGGATCGTGCGATAGAATTGCGATGCGCGATTGTCGATCTTTGTTCAGGAAACGAAGCACCAGCTCGTCAATGAGCGTCGTCTTTCCCGCGCCGCCCGGACCAGTGAAACCGATGACTTTGGAATTGCGGATTTTGGCTTTTGTATTCTGAATCTTGGGAGCTGGCACTCGGCGCTTTCCCTTTCCGTACGATTCTTCGATGTCGGTCAGCCTTTGCGCCAGCTCGATGTCCGGCGTCTTCGCTCGCGCTCTTTTCTCGCGCGGTTTTCCATAGCGTTGATGAACAAACTTGACCATGTCGTCAAGCGATGTGCCTGCGAAAAAAATCTGCTCGACGCCACGTCGCTTCATCGCCGCCGCGTCTTCGTGAGTGATGGTGCCGCCGCCGCCGCCGAAAACCTTGATGTAATCGGCGCCGCGTTTTCGCAAAAGATCGACAACCTCGGCGAAAAACTCGATGTGACCACCGTTATAACTGGAAATCCCGATCGCGCGCACATCTTCCTGGATCGCCGCGCGAACGATATCGCCGACCGAGCGATGATAACCGAGATAAATGACTTCGATCCCGTGCCGGATGAACTCGAGGTTGATCGTGTTTATTGCGCTGTCGTGCCCGTCACAAATCGGGACGGCGGTGAGGATGCGGATCGGTGAAGCCATTGAGAGCGGAAAACTTAATGTTTCGACAGAATGAACACAATGCTCAGAATTGCTTTGTTAATGATTCAGTTAATTTTGTCTATTCTGTCAAAAAATGTCTGATTTCGATTTCGATGGCAAAGTTGTGCTCGTCACGGGCAGCTCGCGCGGTATCGGCGCGGAAATGATCAAGGCGTTCGGAAAATCCGGCGCGGCGTGCGTAGTGAATTACGTCGCCGACCCGGAAGGAGAAAACGAAGCCGACGCCGAGAGCGTAGCAAAGGATTTGAAGAATCCGCTCGTGATCGAATGCGACGTGACCAAGCCGGAGCAAGTCGAAGCGATGATGAAACAAATACAAGATCGACATGGCGGGCTCGACATTCTCGTGAACAACTCCGGCATCATTCGCGATCGCACGATTAAGAAAATGTCGATGGACGAATTCGAAAGCGTGGTGCGCGTCAATCTCACCGGCACGTTCACCGTCACCCAAAAAGCCGCTGCGATTCTGCGCGGCGGCGGACGAATCGTGAATCTATCATCCGTCAGCGGACAGATGGGACTCTTCGGCCAGGCCAATTATTCCTCGAGCAAAGCCGGCATCATCGCGCTCACCAAAGTTTCGGCGCGCGAACTCTCTCGCCAGAACATCACCGTGAACGCAATTGCGCCCGGCTTCATTGACGTCGGGATGAGCAAAGGCATGCCCGATGAAGTGACGCAGAATTTCATCAAACAAATTCCGCTCGGCCGCCTCGGCAACGTAAATGAAATTGTCAGTGCCGCACTTTTCCTAGCCTCGCCGATGGCTTCCTACATCACCGGCCAGGTCCTCAACGTAAACGGCGGCTTTTATATGGGCTAACGCGGCGCGGCTCAGCCCCATTTCTGCACTAACAACCAGACCAGCGCCGAAAGCATCGCCGCAAACGTCGACAGCACCAACGCGGCGCGCCTGGACTGGCGCACTTTGAATTCAGGCCGGGGAATGTCGTCGTGAATGTGGCTGCCTTCGTAAAGCTTCATCAGGAAAAACGCAACGATGAAACCGACCGCCGCCCATTTGAGACACCCGAGAACCGTTTCAAACATCCAATGACATCGTCACTCAACACTCGTGACTTGTCATCTATTGTTCCCCGGTGACAGGTGCCTTCCTACAGCACCGCGGCGTTGCTAAACACGACGCGGCTTATTCAACTGACCACTGGTCAGCTGAATAGCCGCGAATTGTGCGACGACGGAAGCTTCGATTCCGCCGTCTAATTTCTAATTAGCCTTCGGACTTTCTCCGACTTACGGCGTCGGTGAAGGCGACGCTGACTCGGAAGCCGCTGGTGAAGCTTCGGCTTCAGCCTTCTTCTTAGTCGCGGCTTTCTTTGGCGAAGCGGATGCTGACGGCGAGGCTTCCGTGGTGGCCGTAGTCTTCTTGGCCGTCGTCGTCTTCTTCGCGGTCGTCTTCTTGCCGGTCGCGCCTTCGTGCGTGGTCGTGGCCGTGCTCGAAGTCGAAGCTGTTTCCTGCTTCTGTGCGCAAGAAGTAACAAACGCGATGCCGATCAAGGCTGTGATTAAGGACAAAACAGATTTTTTCATAGGATTTAGTTACGCTTAACGGCATCCAGAATGTTCAGCCGCGGCGGAGATCGCAAGCACTAAATCGCCGCATCCAGGTCCCCGAAGCGTCTGTTTTTGGCCTCTGCCTACCCGCGAGTTACTCGCTCTTGGTCTTAGTAAGAGTGCGATCGACGAAATCTGCGATCGATTGAAAGATGCTTTGATCGACATCGTCCTGTGTTTTGCTGGTCGCCTTAAGCTGGCTCTTGGTTGCTCGTAAGGAATGGTCTCCGCCTTCGACGACGTAGAGAAAGTTTGGCGCTTCTATTTCCTGGCGCACGGACTCAAGAAGATCCAACGGACAAAGCGGATCGCGCGTGCCTTGCACAAAAGGGATCGGCGTCGCCAATGCGCGCAAAACTTCATCTCGAATCTTTGTGCGGTCGCCCATGGCGCATAGCGGATAGCCAAGGCAAATGAGACCGTCCACTTTTTCTTCGAGCGAGACATGACAGCCAACGCGCCCGCCCATGCTTTTGCCGATGAGAACTGTCGACGCAGATCGACTCTCTTTTCGCGCTTGCGCCAATGCCTGTCGATGCGCAGCGATCAACTGTGGCAAGCGGTCGGGACGTTTCCGCTTTTCTCGCATGTAAGGATAATCGAACGTCGCGACCTCGCCAATTTGTTCGAGACGTTCCTTCCAGCGTTGCATCCAAGGATGCGAAGGCGGAGCGCCCGCGCCGGGAGCAAAGAGAAACAAAGGCTTCATTGCATTCGCGACGGTCGCCAACAACTGCGGTCAAAGCTATTTCTTTGCGTCCTGTACGCTGAGTTCCCAGCGATATCCGTCCGGATCGCGGAACCAAAGACCCATGTGCGGCGAGCCGGGGGTTTCCGGACCTATTTCATCGCCCGGATCTTCGATATCCACTTTGTGCTTCTTCAAATGCGCGAGCGCCTTGCGCAAGATCGACATGTTGGGCAAATGAAAAGACATGTGATCGAGCGTTTGCGGCGTGGGTTTGCCTTTGAACAGCGCGATCGTGACGTTGTCGTTGCCCACCGCGACGCCATTTTCGAATTCAAACTCCTTGCGCAATCCGAGCACGCGCTGAAACCATTGCGCGCTTTTCTTCGGATCGCGCACGGCCAGCCCGAAATGACCGATCACGCCGAGTTTAAACGGAACTTTCTTCAATGCGGATCGGAACCGTTTCGGGAGAGGAGCGGTTCCATGAAGTGCCGGTTGAAATCTTCCAGCGCGTCACGCGGCGTTTGTCCGAGGCCAGTTGCGCCCTTTCGCAATTCCGGTCCGACGAAGACAAGCCAAACATCGCCGGCCATCGCCATTCTTGGCCGCAATCGCGCGGCGGGAGTTTGCGGGTGCGTCCGCAGAAAATCCTCCACGTCTTCTTTTATGATGTCTGGCAACTGCTCGATCTTAACTGAGGTCACATTGAAGAAATCGTTCCTCGCACACATTTTGGATTGGAAAACCGGAGAGATTGCTGAGTCGCGTGTAATCGGGCAAACTAACGCACATGACGGCGCTCGTTTTGCTTCTTTGCCTCTTTGTCGCCGCGACGGGTGTGCTGGCGATCTTTGCCCCCGCTCGCGCCAACGACTTGGCACGCCTGTTCTCCAATCGCCCCGGACTTTACACCGCGACCGCGATCCGCCTCGTTTTAGGCGCGGGATTGTTATTCGTAGCAGAAGATTCACGCGCCCCGCTGGCGCTCCGCATTTTCGGCGCGATCATTCTATTCGTTGGCGTCCTTATGCCTTTGCTCGGTTTGGATCGGCATCGGCGAATGATTAATTGGTGGTTGTCGGTCGGACGTCCAATCCAATTGGTATGGGGCGGGTTCGCCCTGGCGTTCGGGATTTTCCTGATCTACGCGATCGCCTAAGCACTAGAAACCAGAGGCATATGACCTGCTCACGTGTAGTTCATGCCTTTCGCAATCAGGTCCACCATATCCGTCGCCGGACCGAAAGTTCCCGCATCAAGGCCTCCCGACGACGCCAGTTCGAAATACGCGACCGCCGAGATTAGCGCTTACATCGCGATCCGCGACAACGTGCTCGAGGAAGCGGCACAGGCGCCGACCAGCAAATCAATCAAACGCGCCGAAATAGCGAACGATTTCGTTGAGACCTGTTTGAAAACGCCCCGGTCTTCCTACGACGCGCAGTATCTGCCGGAACCTGACGCGGCGTGCGAACGCACGCGTTGCGCAGCGGCAAAGATGCAGATCGCCAAATTGCGAGCGGTTGTCGCGTAGTTCCCGCTGCCGCCGACCGTATTTGTCGATCTTAGTCGCGACCCCAAACCATGGCGACGGAAGTGGTCAGGCTGCCGCCCATGTTGAAGGTGAGAAATCGTTTTACGTTTTCGATCTGACGCGCGCCCGCTTGTGTGCTGAGTTGCTGATACGCGTCGAAGACCTGGCGCACTCCGGTCGCGCCCACCGGATGACCGTCAGCGATCAATCCCCCGCCGGTGTTTACCGGAATTTCGAACGGCAGCTTTCCAGTTTTCTGATTACGCACTTGCGGAAGCGTAGTCGCGCCACTCTTGACCAGCTCGACGCCTTTGCCCGGCTCAGCCAGTCCCAGGATTTCATAGGCGATAATCTCGGTGATGGAAAAACAATCGTGCACTTCGGCGCCTTGCATGTCGCGCGGCTTCAGGTTCGCCATCGAAAATGCATTCGCCGCCGCTTTGCGCGCGATCGAAAACGTCGGCGCGTCTTTCTTGTCGAGCGGCAAATAATCGGTCGTATGACCGAATCCAAGCAAACGTGCGGTCTTGGTTTTATCTCGGCCGATCTTTTCCAAATATTTCCCGGAAACGAGAACGACCGACGCAGCGCCATCCGTGATCTGCGAACAATCCGAAACTTTCAGCGGAGGCGCGACGCTCGGATTTTTGTCCGAGACCTGCGACGCGTAGTCGAGGGTGAGATCGGCGTCGCGCATTTGCGCGAGCGGGTTGAGTTTGGCGTGCGCGTAATTTTTCCACGCGACGGTGGCGAGGTCGCTTTCCGACGCGCCGTACTTGTCGATGTAAATCTGAGCGATGCGCCCGAACAATTTCGGGAACATGAAATCGCCGTACTCCGGTTTCTCGTTGTGATAATCGGCCGCCGCGCCGAGCACATCGGATCCATCGAGCGACGACATGGTCTTCTGCTGTTCCGCGCCGACCACCAGCACGACGTCGTGAAGTCCGCCCATGATCCATTGCGCGCCGAGCAAAACCGAAAGCGCACCGGAAGCGCAGGCCGCTTCCGTGTGCATCGTCGGAATGCCGCGCAATTTTGGATCGATCTCCGGAATGAACGCGCCCAGTTGCAGCTGCTTGGTAAATTGCCCGGCGTTGAAGTTGCCGACCGCGCCGGCCTGAATTTCCGCGGGATCGATCTTGGCGTCGTCGATCGCCTTCTTGCCGGCTTCGATAATCAAATGCCGGATAGTTTTGCCTTCCTTTTTCAGGTTGCGCTTAAAGTCGGTGCGCCCGCCGCCGAGAATGTAAACTGGCTCGCTCATATATATACTTTAGCTAATCATCGCTGCCTGTCATCCCGAACGCACGGAGTCGGGACCGACATCGATCATGACGGATTGTCGACTGAGCGATTCTCTTCTCCCAACAGATTGCCTACGGTCCGCCGCTCAGCCGGAAGATCGAGCTCACGGATAAACTGTCGAAACCGCGCGGAGAAAAGATCCTCGCGCAGTTTCCAGTAATGCTCCATCCCAGGAGAAGCGATGTAGTGCCGAAGGAGACCGCACCATCCTTGCCAGATCTGCTCGTCCATCACGCCATGGACATAATGAAAGTGGATCGTCTCGAACGCCTTGAGAAATTGATAGCAAGAGTGAAAAAAGCGGGCCTGCTCCTCCGCCGGCAGAGATTGCAAATCTTCAAGACCTCTCCGCCACACTCGGGCCAGGTCGGCATTTTCCGCGAACGGTCTG
This sequence comes from Chthoniobacterales bacterium, assembly GCA_035936875.1. Taxonomy (GTDB): domain Bacteria; phylum Verrucomicrobiota; class Verrucomicrobiia; order Chthoniobacterales; family UBA10450; genus DASYVQ01. Next base: position 1,442 of record DASYVQ010000171.1, on the reverse strand, counting down.
GTCACCTCCCGTAGTGACGTTGCCGCAGCGTCCTGCGCGGCCAACTTTGCTACGCGCGTACTGCGATGCACTTGAACGGCGAGATAAAGGACAGAGAAAACTACCGCAATCGAGCCAATCATTTGCGAGATCGCGCTGATCGCTTCCCAGTTCGTTGGACTCATATCGCGCAGTTAACAATTAGGAGCCGCCGAAGGCACTAATCCCCGTGATATCGTGGCCGACGACGAGTGTGTGGATATCGTTCGTGCCTTCGTAGGTGTAGACGCTCTCAAGGTTCATCAGATGTCGGATCACGGAATAGCGATCCGTGATTCCGACCGCGCCCAGGATATCGCGCGCCTTGCGCGCGCATTCGAGCGCCATTGAGACGTTGTTGCGCTTCGCCAAAGAAATCTGCTCGGGACGCGCTGTGCCCGATTCCATCATGCGGGTAAGACGCAGCGCGAGCAATTGCGCCTTGGTAATTTCCTGTACCATCCAGACGAGTTTTTCCTGCACCAGTTGGAAACCGGCAATCGGCCGGCCAAATTGTTCTCGCGATTTGGCGTAGGCCAGCGCCGTTTCGTAACAATCGACGGCCGCGCCAATCACACCCCACGCTACGCCGACACGCGCCTGCGAAAGACACGACAATGGCGCGCCCAGCCCGGAGGCCTTGGGCAAACGATTCGCCGACGGTATGCGGCAGTTCTCGAACCAGCATTCGGAAGTGCGCGACATGCGAAGGCTGAACTTCCCCTCGATGTCCTGCGCACGGAATCCGGGCGCATTTTTCTCCACGATGAATCCACCCACACGCCCGTCGTCGTCCTTCGCCCAAACAACTTTCACGTCCGCGATGGACGCGTTCCCGATCCAGCACTTGCTGCCGTTCAAGACATAATGATCGCCGTCGCGTGCAGCGCGGGTTTCCATACCGCCAGGATCCGAGCCGTGTCCGTGTTCCGTCAGTGCGAAACAACCGACGCGTTCGCCCGAAACCAGTCCCGGCAGCCAGCGCGCGTGCTGCTCGGGCGTGCCGAAAGAATGAATCGCGTATATCGCAAGCGCGCCCTGCACCGACGCCTCCGAGCGCAGGCCCGAGTCGGCGCGTTCCAGCTCCTGCATGATGAGGCCATACGCCGTGTAGCTCTGTCCCGCGCAGCCGTACTCTTTTAAGTACGGCGCAAACAGACGTAACGCGCCCATGCGCGTCCGGAGATGTTCCGGAAATTTGGCCGCTCGATGGCAGGCAACGACCTCGGGCAGAACTTCCTCCTGCACAAAACGCCGCGTCCGATCACGCGCCGCGCGCTCGTCGTCCGTCAGGAGTTCTTCAATGGCGTAGTAATCGAGCGAGGTCATGCAATGCCTAGCTTTTCAACAGTGCTATATCTTTTAAGGTTCTGATCCGCAATAGCCATGGCACGACTTCACGAATATCAAGGCAAAGCCATTCT
>DASYVQ010000170.1:0-19434 GCA_035936875.1 Chthoniobacterales bacterium | reverse complement strand
GGTTGGACGTCGGGTACACGCGCATTCACGAACACAAACATTTCGCCCCATGGGAACAGCACGACAACACCGTTTACTTTACGGAATACAGCAAAGAAACGGAACCAGACGATCTGCCCTATTATCCAAAAAGACTTTCCGCGGATGTCGATCTTCTCCAGAAATACATCCAGCTCGCCGAATCGGAGAAAGCCGCTTCGTTCATGGGCCGGCTTGGCACGTATCGCTATTTGAACATGGATCAGGTCATCGGCGAATCGCTCGATTTCGCCGGGCGCTTCCTGAAATGCGTTCACGACGGATCGCGTCCGCCAATTTTCTCCGCAACGTGACGGATCGCTCATGAATTCCGCCGAACTGATCGCCGTCATGCCGGTATACAACGAAGAAGCAAATATTGCCGCGGTCATTACAGAATGGCTGCAAGCGTTCGCGCACCAGCAAATCAACGCGCGCCTGCTCGCCGTAAATGACGGCTCGAGGGACAACACGTTGTCGATCTTGCGCAAACTTCAGTCGCAATATCCCGACCAACTCCTGATTCTCGACAAGCCAAACTCCGGTCACGGCCGAAGTTGTCGCGTTGGCTACGAGGCGACGTTGCAACAAGAGACGCCGTGGATTTTGCAAATCGATTCCGATGGTCAATGCGATCCGGCATTTTTTGTGCTCTTTTGGGCAAAGCGCGACGAAGCCGACTGCATTTTTGGGATACGAGTTACGCGTGACGATGGTCTCGTGCGCAAGTTAGTCTCCAAGGCGGCGAGCATTCTGACGTCGATAATGACCGGCCAAAACTTGAAGGACGCGAACGTTCCTTACCGGCTCGTGAAACACGCGGCATTGAAGAAGGCGCTACCCAGCGTGCCCAAAGATTTCGACATTCAAAACATCGCACTGACTCTGGCGTTGAAACGCGATTCGACTTTGCGCTGGAGCTACGTTCCAATCCGATTTCGCGCGCGACAAGGCGGAACCAACAGCATCAATCTGCTCAAGATCGTGCAAAAGGGATTCCGAATGCTGCGGCAGATCAATCGCGTTGGATCGTAAACTTTCCAAGAACGTGACGACTTCAAACGGAAGCGCGGATCGACAAGTCGATAGCCGAATCAAATTTGTTCTATTGTCGATCTTGCTCGCGCTGCTCGTCGGCGCGCTCGCCGTGAGCAATCAAAGTTTGTGGATCGACGAAGCGCACAGCGCGACCAAAGCAGTCCAGCCGTCGCTCGCGAAATGGTGGGCGGCCATGGTCCACGACAAAGGCTCGGATCTGCAAATGCTGTTTTACATGTTTTATCTCTGGGCCTGGGCCAAAGTTTTTGGCACATCGGAGCTCGCGCTGCGCGCTTCTAACGTTCCCTGGTTCGCAGCCGGTCTTCTCGGCTTGTTCTGGGCTTTCCCGAAAGAACCTGCCCTGAGCGCTAGTCGAATGGGTCGACATCGTCAATGCGCAGTCGTCGCTATCACCCTGACCAACGCGTTTCTCTGGTATTACATCAGTGAAGCCCGACCGTACATCGTTCTCTTCGCGTTTTCCGCATTGACCGTCGCTTGTCTCTTGCGGCTCCGGGAAGATTCCGAAAGCGCAATCAATTCTCCAGCTTGGTTTCGATTATTTCTTTTGGGAATCGTTGGTGTTTGCGCGACAAACTTGATTGCAGTGCCGTGGGCGATGGCCGCCGGTCTTGCATTTATTTTCTGGGGAGGCATCGGTCGCGCGTTGCGAAGTGCGTTGCGATTCCCACTATCCATAGCACTCGCAACATGCGCACTTATCGCGTTAGCTTTGTATTATCTCTGGTCGCTAAGAGTCGGCGCGCTCGCTTCGAATGTTGGTCAAACCGCCCTCGCCAATCTCGCCTTCGCCTTTTATGAACTGCTCGGTGTTGCAGGACTCGGACCGGGTCGACTAGCTATGCGCGAACAAGGAGGAAAAGTTATTTTCGAATACATCGGACCAGTAATCCTCGGATTAATCGCTGTCCTTGTTTTGCTCAGCGCAGCGTTTACTGCGTTGCGCAAGAACACGACACGTCGCGATCTTATCTTCTTCGGTATCGCCGCAATTTTGCCTGTGGCCGTCTTGATAGCCGCGGCCGTGATTAGTCACGTGCGGCTTCTCGGTCGCCATTTCACTCCGCTCCTACCATTTCTGCTAATTCTTTTGGCGATCGGCTTCGAGCGAATCTTATTCGGCGAGCGGCGCTGGCTTCGCGCCGTCGCGATCATTGCAATTGCGGTGTTCTTAATCTCAGCGCTCGAGATTCGTTTCGCGCCGCGGCATGAGCGCGATGATTACCGATCGGCGGCGAGTCTGGCCCGGAACGCAATTGCCGCGAATGAAAAAGTTTGGTGGATCGCCGATGAACTCACAGGCGCGTACTATAAGCTCCCGTTAGATTCGGCGAATCTCACACTGAGCTCAAGCCTGACCGATCTAGCGAGCGCGCCGACTCCCGATCTCGTCTGTTTTTCCAAACCGGACATTTACGATCCGCGCGGCAAGATCGACAACTACCTGCGCGAACACGATTTCAAAGTGAGCCGGGTTTTGCCGGCGTTTCAGATTTTTGAGCGACAGCCTGGGGCTCGCCGTTAATTTGCGGAAACAAACGTTGGATAAAATCCTGCACCAAAGCATCCGTCTCTTTTTCCGAGCGGCCAAACGGCATCAGACCCTGGGTGATGTCAGACGCGACTGTGACGTAAGCCCAGCGTTGGTTGTAGCCTTTTAGAATTCGATCCTGAATGTCCAGAAACGTCCGCTGCAAATGAGATGCGGTGAGATGGTGGTAACCGACAAACCAATAATAATTCAGATTATAGATCGGAACCGTTTTGCCATCGCGCATCGGGACCTGCCGAATATTGTGCAGCCGCGTGACCTGTAGTTTTCCCCAACCGGGCACGGTAATGGCGAGATTTTTCGAGTCCGCAATGATCCAGCCTTGTGCGGGCAAGCAACGTTCCGGACGATGGATGCTGTTGTCGAGATCGTGACCCGACAAAACGATTGACGCATAAATGGAGTTGCCTGCGCCATCAGTGTATAGCTTTCGCGCAAACTCAGTATCGCCCGCCAGGACTTGCCGTTCCCGTTCGGTAATCGGCTGATCGACTCCGTACCATTTATCAACGTATTCGGGCAAGGCGAGTTTGATCCCGACCGGTTCACTTTGGGACGATGTCGGCAGAAAAAAAACTGCGCTCAAACCAATAGCCAACGCGAGCAAGAGAACGACGAGCCGATTAGTGGTCATAGACAACGGCTTCCTTTCCTTTCAGTCGCCTACGCGTTATCAAAATTTTGAAGTTCACACTGAGAAGCTTGGAAAAGCCGTACATGCTCAGAAGCGCGATCGGGAAGAAAACCCAGTCGGACCACTCGTGGTATAAGCCGCCTGCTAATTTTGGAAACCCGAGCTTGGCCAGCACAATAATTGTGAAAATGCGTCCGGCGTTTCCAATAATCGCGAACAGCACGGAAAAGCAGAGAATGGTAGCTTTTTTCCACAGTTTTGGTTCGCAAATATGAACGTAGATGGCCGTGACCATGACCATGGCGATCAGGGACCGTATTCCGCTGCATCCTTCCGCAATATCGAAACCCCAGTTGCCCGAAACCGGATAGAGGGAAGTGCCGACCGGATAAACTGCCATCCCGAACAACCGGCTCAACGCAGTAACGATATCAATAATCAAAAACTGCAGCCGGAACGTTGTCTGCTCGATCGCACCGAGCGGAGTCATGAAAAAGAGCAGAGCTATCGGAAAAAGAAGGACGCGCGCCATTTGCTTTCCCCAGAGAAAAAGAACGGATCCGAACGCGAGAAACGGAAATCCAAAGATCGCGATACGCGGTTGCAGGGCGCGGGCACCAATCACGTAAGAAACAATTCCAATCGCCAGAAAAATCAGTCCGAAGTTATTTCCCTGCTTCGGCGCCTTGCGAATGTCATCGCGGTGATACCAGAGGAGACATAGAACGATCAGCGGAATCAGTTTGCTGTGTTCCTGATTGTACTGCGGAAGAAAACGCATCCAGGCCCAGGTCCAGATCGACTGGGCGTGATTGGCATAGAGCGGAAGAAAACCGAAAAAGTAAACGACGGCCGCAAGCGCAGCGGCAAACAAAAACGCCTGAAGCGGATTCCGGCGCGACCATTCCCACAAAGCACGGCCAATCTTGCCGAGTTGCGTAAACTGTTCCCTCACTGCGTCAATTGTAGAATCTGCCGGCAAACAGCGCAATGAACACGTTCGCGACCAATCTTCGCCGAGGTCCTAAGTCTTACTGTCGTGCTGCGGCGAAAGCGCGTGGTTTTGCCGTCGATGGTTGCGTCATCTGGGTTTCAATCCATTGATAGGTTTTTTCCAGACCGTCTCGCAAACGAGTGGATGGCTCCCAGTTGAAAATTTTCTTGATAAGCGCGTTGTCGCTATTGCGACCGTTAACGCCTTTCGGCGCCGCCAGGTTGTAGCGGCGTTTCAATTTCACGCCGGCGATTTCCTCGACGATGTCGACCAGCTTGTTGATCGTGACCAGTTCGCTGCTCCCGAGATTGAGCGGATCGACATAATCACCTTCGAGAATCATCTGAGTTCCTTTCACACAATCGTCAATCCACATGAAGCTGCGGGTTTGTTTGCCATCACCCCAGACCTCGATCTCGCCTTTTCCTGACAGCTTTGCCGCAATCACTTTGCGACAGATCGCGGCTGGCGCCTTTTCTCGGCCGCCATCATAAGTTCCATTGGGTCCGTAGACGTTGTGGTAGCGTGCGATCCGGGTCTCTAGTCCGAAATCCTCACGGAAATGCCGGCACATCCGTTCGCTGAAAAGTTTTTCCCAGCCGTAGCCATCCTCCGGCATCGCGGGATAAGCGTCCTCTTCTTTTAGAGCGGTAACGTTTGGATCCGTCTGCTTGTCCGCGGCGTAGACACACGCGGACGATGCATAAAAAAACCGTTCGACTCCCGCATCTTTGCTGGCCATGAGCAGATGCGTGTTGATCAAAATACTCAGCATGCAGAGCGCTTTGTTGTTCTCGATGAAGCCCATCCCACCCATGTCGGCAGCGAGATTGTAAATGACCGGGCAACCAGCAACAGCACGCTCACAATTTTCTTTTTCCTGCAAATCGAGCTGCAAATTCTCCGCTTCGGGAAAGAGCTGATACCAATCTGGCAAAGGCTTGAGGTCGACAGCGCGAACTTTCTTACCTTGGCGAAGCAAATCTGCTACGAGATGGCCACCAATGAAACCACCGGCACCGCAAACTAAGATTCTGTGAGAACTCATTCGCTTATTGGAAGGCGTAAATCTCGCTTTGAACCTTAGTCCATCAAGTAGTTTCGCAGCCCGAGCAGCTGACTCGCCGCTCTGACAATGAACAGCGGATTGTTCACGAGATAACGTTTCGCCAGACGACGAGGCTCCTGAAAAAGCCGAAAAAGCCATTCCAAACCGGTGCGCTGCATCCATCGGGGCGCTTGTCGCACTCGTCCGGTGAGAAAATCAAAAGCCGCACCCACACCGATGAAAATTTTTGCTCCGGGCAAAATCGACATGTGTTGCGCCATGAAATGTTCTTGTTTCGGTGTGCTCAAACCAACCCAAAAGAAATCCGGCTGCGTTTCGCGGACGCGCTGCTGAAGATCGCGGACTTCGCTTTCTTTTAGTGGACGGAATGGCGGAGTGTAAGTCCCGACTACGTTCAGCCCGGGAAATCGGATTTGTAGCTGACGCACCAAATCGTCGACAACTCCCGCCGCACCACCATAAAAGAAATGGGAGAAATTCTCCGCGCGCGAATTTTCGCATAAGTTCAACATTAGATCAGGGCCGTAAACACGCCGGATCGATCGATGACCTTGCAGTTTTCCCATCCAGACCATCGGCATCCCGTCCGGAGTATCCAGGAGTGCTCCATTCAAGATGCATTTTAGTTCCGGATCATGCTGCGCCTCGGTTACACCGTGCACGCCAGTCACAGCGACGTAACCCCGCCGGCCATTTCGCACCGCATCGAAAAGAAATTCCCGCGCTCGATTTTGATCGAGCACGCTGATCCCGACTCCGAGCACGTTTACTTTTTCGACTTCCATCCAAAGACGAGTTGAGCTGTTGAAAGGTTGAGTTGTTGAGGAAGATCAAATTGAGTTTATCACAGACGGATGCAGAGGCATAGAGATCGCGGCAATCGGAGCGGTTGTCCTACAATTTTGGCGATTATAATGCTCGTTCTTGCCGCGAAATGCGGCGCTCAATCTCCGCAATTTTTCAAAGGCGTGACCGTCTCGTGCCAGACATGGGGAATCGAATGGCAAACGCCGGAGATGGCGCAGGCGCTCGATGAACTGAAGTCGTTAGGCGTAAACAGCGTCGCCATTCATCCCTACGCCAGAATTGAAAACGACGGCCACGTCACCTTCCGCAACATCGACAACGGAGCCGGCGGGAGCCGAGCGACGTCGACGGGAAAGCCCGCGAGGGTTGACGAGCCGGGAGGCGAGTCAATCAACTACCGGCACATCACTGTGCCATTGGATTGGGCGCGTGAACGCGGGATGTCGGTCATGCTTATTCCACACATCGGTTATTGGGGATCGAAGTTTTCCTGGCGCGGCGAAATCATTTTCAACACCATGGTCGAATGGGACCGCTTCTTCGACGATTACGAAAGGTGGATCGTCGAGATGGCCGAAATTGCGGAGGCTCACCACGCAGCAATCTTGTGTGTAGGACTCGAATTTACTTACGCGCAGAGGTTTGCGGACCGTTGGCGCAGGATTATCGGCGCGGTCCGCAAAGTTTATCACGGCAAAGTGACTTACGGCGCGAACTGGAATGAATATGCCGATGTTCGGTTCTGGGATGCGCTCGATTACATCGGCGTGCTCGCCTATTTCCCGCTGACTAAGACCGTCGATCCAAGCGCTGAAGAAATTACCGCAGCCTGGGAGAAGCGCTGTGCTGAGCTGGAAAAATTCTCCCGAGCAAACGGTGGAAAGAAATTTCTCTTCACCGAGATCGGTTACAACGAAAGCGCTCGTGCTGCGGCCGAACCATGGGGATTCAAGACCGGTGGTGACCACGCTGCGGAGATTCAGCTGCGCTGCATCGACGCCGCTCTTGGTCTAACCGGTAAACATCCATTTCTGGCCGGAATGTTTTGGTGGAAATGGTTTCCGGAATTGCCGACCGACGAGAAAGAAAATTATTGTCTGCAAACGCCGGCGATCAAAGCGCTCATCGCCAAACATTGGCGCGACTAAGCGTTGAGTAGTTGAGCCGTTGAGATGTTGAGTTGAAAAAGTTGAGATGTTGAGAGGAGAAACGCGACAATCAACCTACGCGAGCTCTCTGGAAGACTACGCCAACTACTCAACTGCTCAACATCTCTTCTCAACGTCTCAACATCTTTAGATTTTCCTGCCGAACTTCTTTTCCAGTTCGTCGTTCGAAATTTGGATCATGGTTGGTCGCCCGTGCGGGCAGCAGTAGGGCAGATCGCACTCCAGCAAATCCTGGATCAGTTTTTCCACTTCGAGATAACGCAACGGATCGTTCGCCTTGACCGCATGACGGCAAACAGTCTTCGCAATCATCTCTTCCCCCAAACGCAACGGCGAACTGTTGTTGCTCGCGCTTTTTAGATCGTCGATCACTTTGCGGATGAACTGCGTCGGGTCCGCGACGTTTAGGAAACCTGGCACACTGTCGATCTTGAACGTGCTCGGTCCGAAGCTCTCGATCCCGATCCCCATCTTTTGTAAGACCGACATGTTGTGTTCGATCCAACCGGCGTCGCGCGGCGGCAAATCAAACGTTTGCGCAATGAGAAGCTTTTGCGACGGAACCCCCTGCTCTTCCATGCGGCGGCGCAGTTCTTCGAAAAGAATGCGTTCGTGGGCTGCATGTTGATCGACCAGCACGAGGCCGTCGGCGTTCTCCATTAGAATATAAAGTTTGTTGAGCACGCCGATGATCTGGAATTGTTGATCGCGTCTCGGCGGCGTGTGCGCGTCACTAGAAGTTTTGTGAGATCCCTCGGTCCGAGCCGGACTGGCATTGCCTTCGCTCGGGATGACGCGCGGCGGGATCGCTTCCAGGTGCGGAAGCTCGCGGTCTGATATTTCGGGAACGCTTACTGTGGGTCGCAATGTTAGGTCGGCGACCGGTTGGGGTGAAGGTTCCACTGTCGGCGCGCGAAATTTTTCCTGCCACCCGGCTCGATCGCGCTCGAGCGTTCGCTGAATGCATTGAACGATGGCTTCACGAACACCGTTCGGGTCGCGGAATCGCACTTCGCGTTTCGCCGGATGAACGTTTACGTCCACCGCGCCCGGATCGAGATCGAGAAAGAGAAAGGTGACCGGGTATTGTCCTTTCATGAGCGCGGTGTGATAGCCTTCGCGCGCTGCGGCCGTGATGAGCGGACTCTCAATCGCGCGGCCATTTACGAAAATGAGTTGCTGAGACCGCGTTTGCCGGCTCAACCCCGCTTGTCCGATCAGGCCGCTGATTCGAACGTTGGACGAACTCGAGCTTTCGATCTGAAGCAAACGCTCGAGCAATTCGGCTCCGTACAAATCGCGGATCCGATCATTGAGAGTCGCCGCGGCCGGAAGCTGAAACACCAACCGATCGTCGCGGCCAAAGGTAAACGCAATCTGCGAATGACCAATCGCCTGCAGATGAAGCTGGTGCTCGATGTTTCGGCTCTCAGTGTTTTCCGAGCGCAGGAATTTTCGGCGCGCCGGCAAGTTGTAAAAAAGCGAGCGCACTTCCACTTGGGTGCCGGGCGCTTCGCCCCCATCGCGCACGATGTCGATCTTGCCGCCGTTGACGATGATTTCGGTGCCGGCGATCGCGTTTGGTTCGCGAGTGGTCAGGCGAAAACGCGATACGCTGGCAATGCTCGGCAACGCTTCACCGCGAAACCCAAGTGTGGCGACCGCTTCCAGGTCCGCAGCCGAACGAATTTTGCTGGTGGCGTGGCGCTCGAGCGAAAGCAGCGCGTCGTCGCGGTCCATGCCGGTGCCGTCGTCAATCACGCGGACAAACGCCATTCCGCCGCGGCGAATGAAGATGTCGATCTTGTGTGCGCCGGCGTCGATGCTGTTTTCAACCAGCTCTTTAACCACGGACGCCGGCCGCTCCACCACCTCGCCGGCCGCGACCTGGCTGGCGACAGTTTCGGGAAGCAAACGAATGCGGCTCATGGGGAAGTTGAGGAGTTGAGCGGTTGAGCAGTTAAAGTCGGTGAAATCCTAGCACATGTCTCAACAACTCAACGTCCTCAACATCTCAACGTCCCGTTTGGTTGACGAAACCGGGTCGCGCCGTACCTTAAAATACATGATCAACGTCACCCAGAACGCGGCTCGACAGCTGCGCAGTTTGCTCGATGCGCAGTCAGAAAAAGCGCCCAAAGGTCTGCGCGTGCAGATCGCAAAGGGCGGTTGCTCCGGCTTGCATTACGAGATGACACTCGGCGAAAAAAAGGAGGGCGACGCAGTGGTGGAACGCGATGGGGTCGAGTTCTTCATCGACGGTGAAAGCGCCTCCTATTTGCGCGGCTCGACTCTGGATTTTCGCGGCGGCTTGACCGGCGTCGGTTTTCAAATCGTGAATCCGAATGCGTCCCGGACTTGCGGTTGCGGCACGTCCTTTGAAGTGACCAAGCCGGCTTGAAATCGCACCAATTCCCCGCTCTCGCTTAAATGGACTACGGGCTTTATCGCTACGAGGAGCCGTACGCGCGTCCACTGCGACGCCGCATCAACTATTTCGGCTGGACGCTGGCGATTCTTCTTCTGACCGGCTTTGCGTTGGCCGCGTGGCTCGGCAGCTTTTATATCTTCAATCAACCGGAACGGCCGGACAGTTATCGCATCCTGCAAAAGCTGCACAAAATCGATCCGCCGAAACGTTTTGAACTCACCGCCGCGCCCGCCGGCGAATTCTTGAACGCGAAGCAACTTTACGATCGTTACACCGGAATGGGCTCGGCGGAGCTGGCGAAAACAAACGCCGAGCTGGCGCGCAATTACATCCGCAATTTTCAACAAGTGCGCGGTCTGGTGCCTTACGTGGTCGGCCGTTACGTCATCATGGAAGCGCGCGAACTTAGTTCGAGCGATGTGTTTACTTCCGGCATGGTGGCCCTGACCAATGCAATTGAGAATGGCGAGCTGCTCATGGAGCACGTTTATCCGGCCGATCCGCAAACCACGCCGCTGATGAAGCAAACACTCAACGTCGGTTTGGAAATCAAATTCGAGCGCACGCACGATCTTTCCGCAGTTGTTCATGCCGAGCGTCTGGCCGACGGACGAATCATGATCACGGCGGTCCCGTTGCTTTACGGGACCTACACAATCATGCGCGGAACCGGCACGTTCAGCCTCGAGCCCCCGTTGTCGCTGAATCTCGACGCGGGCTGGCCGTTATTTAAAGAGCAATCGCGGCTGCGCGCCGAAATGCACTTCGCGAATTACCGGCAAACGTCTCCCGCCGCTCCGGCTGCCGGCCAAGTCCCAATTCCGGGTCTGGCGCCAACTGGGACGCCGCCACCTCCCGAAAATCAATTGGTCCGGGTGGAAGCAGCAAAGCCGGTGGAAACGCCGGCAATAGTGCAGGCGGCGCCGAAGCACGGAAAACCGGGCGCAAAAGCAACGCCAACGCCGAAAGGCAAACTGGCGAAGAACCAAAAGGCCACGCCAAAACCGTTGCCGTCGGCGACCGCCGCGGCGATCGCGCAAACATCGACATCTCCGGCTCCACCGACCGCGGCAACGCCGCAAACATCGACAAAACCCGCGGTTGCAATTCCAAAGCCATCGGCACCGGAGATTGCTTTGGCGAAAGCAGTGCCCACGCCCGTCGCAGCCGTTCCCGCGCAACCAGTTCCGGCACAGCCAGCGGATACGTCCGGCACTTTGGCTTCAACCGCGGGCGGCGGCAGCTGGAAAACTTTTCCAGCAGGCAAAATGCCGCTCGGCCGGCTCATCGGCGCGAACGATCTGAAAGAAATTGCTGATCGCGGCACCGCCGGCGAGCGCGTTTACTTGAAAGGACAGTTCGTCGTAAACTTCTCCGACGCGAATCGGGCCGTTCTGCGGCCGCGCTCAAAATTGACCGACACGGTTTTGCACTTTGGCGCCGGGTCATCGACGCGCATCATCGTCGAGTTCCCCAACGGATACACTCCGCCGCCGCGAGGCTCCGTGGTTAGCCGGGATGAGGCACGCCCGTTGGAAATCACGGAGGTGCGCAAACAGGAAGACGGGCAGCTCAACGTTTTCGCCCGAGAGATTATGCAGTAAGAAATGGGTGCAGCGTCACGCTGTTATTCGCTGCCTTCGCTGCTTTTCGTTTCCAAAATTACTTTGCCATCTCCAATCTCGAACTTCTCGAGATTCCTCTCATCCGACCAATCTGAAATGTAACGGTGCAGCGACCACGAACCGTATTGCCATTTCAGCACGTCTTCTCCCACCGATCGGCCGTTAACAACGATGCTCGTGACCCGCGCATCCGCCGGATTTCCGGCTACAGCTGATTGCACGGTGCACTCGGCATTCAAGTAATGCCCCTTGAGCCATCGAACGTCACCGAGCGGAACACTCACCTGCAAACGAGCGACGTTGCTATCGATGGAAACGTGGGCCTTGCCGCGCAACTTCGGTTCCGAAGCGATGAGTGCATTGAGATCGTCGGCTGTCAGTTCAATTCTCGCGGGGCGATGCGTGCGAGCCGCCTTTTCGAAAGAATCCCAACGCGATCGCGCCGCTTGTTGCTCGTCTTCGGTCGCGGTCGGCGCCGGCAGCTGCACCTGCGTCGTCGGAAAATATTCGCTGCGCAGATAACGAGCGGCCAAGTATGTGCCGCCGATGAACGCGAGCCCGAGAAGAATAAAAAACACGAGCAGAATCAGGCAGCCTTTGCCAAAGCAACCCAGGCCCTTCTGCGGCGGCGGCGGTTCGATCCAGCTTGCGTTCGCCATCATGTTCGCTTTGCGCCGATCTTCGTCTGCGCCTCAATCAATTTGTCGTAGATGCTGCGCAGTCCATCCGAGATCGTTCGTGTCCCGCTCAAAATCGGCATGAAATTCGTGTCGCCGCTCCAGCGCGGGACGATGTGAACGTGCAAATGATCGACCACACCCGCGCCGGCGCATTCACCCAGGTTAATTCCAATGTTGAAACCCTGCGCCTTCATCGCCGCTCGCAGAAGCGCTTGCGCGTGCACGACCAAATTCCAAAGTTCGACAACTTCATTTTCGCCTAACGACGAAAGCTCGGCTGTTTTGCGATATGGCACCGCCATCAAGTGTCCGACTGCGTAAGGATAACGGTTCATCATCAGAAACGCGGTCTTACGCCGGGTGATCACGAAATTGGCCGCGTCATCGCTGGCCGTGGCTGCTTCGGAAAGAAAATTCGCATTGCGCGGTTCTTTTTCGAAATATTCCACCCGCCACGGAGCCCAAAGCGTTTCGATTTCTTTTTTCGGGAATTCTTCCATCGACATCCAAGTTCCGTTTTTCTGTAGGGGAAGCTGTCAGCTTCCCGGCCGCGAGCCTAAAATTACGTGCGCGGAAGTCGAGCCGTCATTTCCGCTCTCAATGGGTGAGCAATACATAATTGGAGCGGCGCAGATTCTTTCGCTGGACCGACCTGAGCGACGGCGAGGCGACCCCTTGGAGATCACTCATAAAACGCGGCATCTCGCTTTCAGGAACCGCCAACGCGTCGATTTCGCCGGCGTTCCAAGCCGCCACCGCTCTATCCTGTTTCAAAAAATGCGGCCGCATTAAATACAGCGGCAACCCTTCGTCGGTCGATCCCACCGCTTCGTATCGCCAATGGTTCGCTGTCGCCAGTTCGCGTACCTGGCGGCCGAAGATCGACAACGCATCACGATGATCACGGTACCCCGATACAATTCTGGAAGTGCTGTAACCACTCGTGAGCAGACACGCGATAATTAGCGCCGCTCCCAGCCATCGAGAAGCGCGTATCCGTCCTGTATTCGGCTCCAAGATCGCTGCCGTTTGCACGCTAAGTAACAAGCAAAGCGGCGGAATCACCGGAAAAATCCGATCCACGCGTTTGGATGGAATTATCGACATCGCGATCAGGCCGCCAAAACTCCAGCAGAGCAGCCAAAATGTTTCGGGCGACATCTCGCGCAAGGCAGCGCGAATGCTCCATTGCCGCGAGCGAAGATCGAAAATTGCAATTGCGATCATCAAAACGCTCCATGGAAGAAATTTGTGCAGCAAATGCGGCAGATAAAACAGGAAGGAGTGGGCCCGGTGCACATGCTCGCCGACTTCGCCAAAACGCGCTAAAAATTCGCGCACAATCACGAGATCGAAAAAGCGCGGCACCCAGATCAACCCGCCAATGACCCACAGCAAGAATATTGCGAGTGAAGCGAGCCATGGCCACCAACCGCACCACGCACTTGGGCCGTTCATTTTTCGGGAACGCCATTGGAAGAACGCAATCCCCGGAAGCAGGAACGCGTAAATAATCGGGCCCTTGATCAACATCCCCGCAGTCAGCAGGGCGAGCATCGACAATCGATCACGCGCAGTCCACGCTTCGCGCTTTCTAATCTTTTCCCATATCAAGAGACCGATAAGAAAAATGACCAGGGCGAGCGGCATATCCGAACGCGCCAAGGTGGCCAGACGCGGGCTTAATAGATTTAAACCGAAAGCAGCGAACGCAATGACGCCGGCAAAGCTTCCGTACACGCGCGTTGCGTTGCGAAAGAGAAAGATGGCAAGGAGCAGAGCAGCGAGAAACGATGGCAACCGCCAGGCTATGTCCCATGATCGCGTGACGGTAAAGACTGCCGCCGACATCCATCCGGTCAGCGGCGGTTTGGTCGCGAGACCCTGGTCGTCCGACGTTCGTTGATAAAACCAATGCCCTTCCGTGATCATCTCGTACGAAGTCCACGCCTGCTTGGCCTGATCGTAATCGTCGAGCTGCCAGGGCAGGTTGGTCACAAGAAACAGAACGATCGTTAGAAGGCTAACGATCCAGAGTGCTTGGCGGCTCGCGAGAAAGTTTTGCCCCACCGACTTGTCCATCCCCGTTGGAATCATTTCCATGTCGATCTAAACAAGTGCCTCAACAATCGCTTTCGCGGCTTTCTCGCTGGCGCCGCCTTCACCGAGCTGGGCAATTATTTTGTCGAACTCAGAAATCATTTGCTGACGCGCGGCCGGCTCATCGATCAATCGCAAAGTTGCTTTCGCAAGTTCATCTGGTTTGGCCTGGTGCTGAATAAACTCCGGCACGATTTCTTTATGCGCGAGCACGTTCGGCATCCCGAGATGCTTTACTTTCACCAGAAGCCGGCCAGCAAAATAAGTTGGCCACGAAACTTTGTAGATCAGAACAAACGGCATTCGAAAATACGCGGCCTCAAGAGTCGCGCTTCCCGAAGCAACGATTCCGCAAAACGCGCGCTGCATCAACCCGGCTGTTTCGCCAACTTTGATCGAAATGAATTGCGAATCTAACATGTCGCGGATCTCGCTGGCTAGTTGCTCCGACGCAGCGGCAACTTCGAAACGTAAATTTGGTTTTCGTTCTCGAAGCTTGCGCGTGGTCTCAAGTAGAATCGGAAAAATCTTTCGCACTTCGCGCGAGCGGCTTCCGGGAAATAAGCCAATCAAATTTGGATCGCGTTCGATGTCGATCTTCAGCGCGCGCAACCTCTCAATCATCGGATGACCGACAAAAACCGTGCGCAAACCGGATCGGTTGTAGAGTTCGGCTTCGAATGGAAAAATACAGAGCATCAAATCGAGCCAGCGGGCCATCTTTATGATTCTTCCGCGATTCCAGGCCCAAACTTGCGGACTAATGTAATAGATGATCTTGCGATTACCTCCTGGTCGTCGAAGAGAGCGCGCGAGGCGCAGATTGAATCCCGGGTAATCGATCAACACAACGGCGTCGGGCTTGATCGCCTCGATTTCGTTGAGCGTTTCGCGAAATTGTTTTCGGAAGTAACCGTAACGCTTGATCACCTCCCAAAGACCGAGCACGCCGGACTGTTCGATCCAATTCTTGAATCGCTCGCCCGCGATCGCTTTCATTTGCGGGCCACCGCGCCCGACGAAGCGAAGATCAGCATCGCAGTTTCGCAAAGCGCGCATTAAAGCCGCTCCGTGATTGTCCGCGCTCACTTCGCCCGCGACAAAATAGATTGTCTTAGACACTCGATGCGATTCGCTTCGTAATTTCCACCGCCAGCTCTAGCGCTGCGGCGGCCTGAAACCCGGAGACACGCGGCTCGCGTCCGGTGCTGGCACATTCCACGAAGGCGCTGAGTTCGCGTTTGAGCGGTTCCTCGCGCTCGATCGCCACTTTGTCGCGCGTGATCTTGCCCGCGTCGCGGCGATAGATTTCGCCGCTCTGCTTTTCGTAATCGAGCGAGAGATAAGCGTCTTCCTGGAAAACGCGGATCTTGCGCATGCGCTCCGGGCTAATGCGGCTCGAGGTGATATTGGCCACACAGCCGTCCTCGAAACGCAGTCGGGCATTGGCGATGTCTTCGCCCCGGCTCAAAACGGGCACGCCCACCGCGTCGATGCTTTGCACAGGCGAACGGACGAGATGCAAAATAATTTCCAGA
Organism: Chthoniobacterales bacterium; assembly: GCA_035936875.1. Lineage (GTDB taxonomy): Bacteria > Verrucomicrobiota > Verrucomicrobiia > Chthoniobacterales > UBA10450 > DASYVQ01. The sequence goes on along the minus strand of DASYVQ010000170.1, from coordinate 3,758 downwards.
TCGTGGATCATCAGATCGAGCACCACGCCGATGTCGGTGCTGCGGTCTGGATAAGGCGAAAGCCGATGCGCCTCGATAAAACGCGGATGAGTCAACCGCGCTTCCAACGCGCTCAGCACCGGATTGAACCGTTCCACGTGGCCGACCTGCAAAATGAGATGGTTGCGCGCGGCCAGCTCCGCGAGTTCACTCGCGTGGGCCGTATTTTCGGTGATCGGTTTTTCTACCAACAAATGTTTGCCGCGTTTTAAAAGCGGCAGCGCAACTTCGTAGTGCGAGTTTGTCGGCGTAGCGACAGAAGCGGCGTCGACAAGCTCAGTAAATTCATCGAGCGATTTCGCCGCCTTAACGCGATATTTCTTGGCGATCGAATTCGCCCGGCCAGGATCGACATCGTAGATCGCGGTAAAGTCAGCGGATGGAATGTCCGCATAGAGCCGCGCGTGATTGCTTCCAATGTGGCCAACGCCAACCACCCCAACGCGAAGTTTTTTCATCGATCAAATTTAGCGCACCGCATTCTTCACGAACCAATCGTAGGTGCGGGCGATACCCTCGCGAAGCGGAATTGTCGGCCGCCATCCCAAACCGCGCAGTTTCGTAACATCGAGAAGCTTGCGCGGCGTGCCGTCCGGTTTGCTCGCGTCCCAGGCGAGCTCACCCTTGAAACCGACGACGTCACAAATCAGTTCCGCTAATTCACGGATCGAAATGTCTTCTCCACAACCGACGTTGATGATTTCCGGCGAATCGTAATTCTCAAGAAGAAAAACGCAGGCCGCCGCACAATCATCCACGTGCAGAAATTCGCGGCGCGGCTTGCCTGATCCCCAGACGAGCAGCTCGCGCGCACCAGCCGTCTTGGCCTCGTGCGCCTTGCGCAAAAGAGCGGCGAGAACGTGCGACGATTCCAGATCGAAGTTGTCGTTAGGCCCGTAAAGGTTGGTCGGCATGGCCGAAATAAAATTGTCGCGATACTCGCGAGAAAATGCCTGGCAAAGTTTAATTCCGGCAATCTTCGCGATCGCATAAGCTTCGTTGGTTGGCTCGAGCGGGCCGGTAAGAAGCGCGCTCTCCGGAATCGGTTGCGGCGCGTGTTTGGGGTAAATGCAGGAGCTGCCGAGAAAAAGGAGTTTGCGGACACCCGCGGCGTGCGCGGCCTCGATCACACTGTTTTGAATCCGTAAATTATCGAGCAGGAATTCGACCGGAAGATCATTGTTCGCCTTGATGCCACCCACCTTGGCTGCGGCGAAAATCACAATAGCTGGCTTTTCTTTTGCGAAGAAATCAGAGACGGCGCGCGCATCGGCCAGATCGAGCTGCGCACGATCGCGCTTGAGCAGATTGGAGAAACCATCCGCCTCGAGCCGGCGCACTAGTGCGCTGCCTACCAGGCCGCCATGACCCGCGACAAAGATCCTATCTGATTTTTGGATCGACATGTAAAAGTGAGGGTTAGCATTTTCTTTTTTTGCCCTTTGCGCAATCCTCAGTTCGTGCACAAGAGGCAATCACGGCTGCAAGTCCAGAAGACATACAAGCTGTTCATCGGCGGAAAATTTGTCCGCGGAGAAAACGGCCGTGTTCTTCCGGCACGGGATAGGAAGGGGAGTCTTCTGGCCAATTTCTGTCGCGCTTCAAGAAAAGATTTTCGCGACGCGGTTGTGGCGGCGCGCACCGCCTTTCCAAACTGGTCGAAACAAAGTGCCTATTTGCGCGGGCAGATTTTGTATCGCGCGGCCGAAATGCTCGAAATGCGCCGGAGAGAATTACAAGACGAAATTACGAGAGCCGACGGCGCGGCAAGATCGACATCTTCATCCGAGGCCACTTTGGCGATCGATCGGCTGGTGCATTACGCCGGATGGACGGACAAATTTGCCCAGATTTTCGGGACGGTGAATCCGGTGGCGAGCTCACATTTCAATTTCACGACACCGGAACCAACAGGTGTCGTCGTTGTCATTTGTCCAGATGAGCCGGCTCTGCTTGCCTTGGTTTCATTGGTCGCGCCAGTGATTTTAAGCGGCAATTGCGCGATCGTTTTGGCATCGACAACAAAAGCGCTGCCTGCGCTCACGTTCTCGGAAATTATAGCGACGAGCGATTTGCCCGGAGGCGTGATTAACGTCATTGCTGGGGATCGAGCTGAACTCGCCCCGCACATTGCCGGCCACATGGATGTGAATGCCATCGTTGATTCCAGTGGCGACGAAAAGATTGGGCGTGAATTACAACGAGGCGGCGAGTTCAACGTGAAACGCTACGTCCGCCGCGAGCTGTCGCCCTCGGCATGGCGCAGCGGTGAAGCAGAAAATCCCTACTGGATTCTCGACACGGTGGAAATGAAAACGGCCTGGCATCCGATCGGGCTGTAAGCGCGCCTAACGGCCCACGTCCTGCTGATTATTTCTCGAATTCATGCACGTCCCCGCATTGATCGAGAAGAAGCGTGACGGTCAGGAACTGTCCGCTGATGAAATCAAATCGCTGATCGCAGATTTCACTCTCGGCGAAGTTCCGGACTACCAAATGAGCGCCTGGGCGATGGCGGTTTATTTCCGCGGAATGACGCCGGCCGAGACGCGACATCTGACTGAGGCGATGATGGAAAGTGGCCGCGTGCTGAAGTATCCGAAGGATTCGCCGCCGAAGATCGACAAACATTCCACCGGCGGCGTAGGCGACAAAGTTTCACTGGTGCTGGCGCCGCTGCTCGCCTGCGACGAAGCCTGGGTGCCGATGATCTCCGGACGCGGACTCGGCATCACTGGCGGCACCCTCGATAAGCTCGAGAGCATTCCCGGCTTCAACGTCAATCTCGATGAAAAGCGCGCGCTCAAACAACTGGATAAGATCGGCGTATTCATGATTGGCCAGACCGAAGATATTTGTCCTGCCGACAAAAAACTTTACGCGTTGCGCGACGTGACGGGCACGGTGCCGTCGCAAGCGCTTATCGTGGCCAGCATCATGAGCAAGAAACTCGCGGAGAATCTCGATCGCCTGGTGCTGGACGTGAAATTTGGCAGCGGCGCGTTCATGAAAACGAAAAAAGAAGCGCAACAATTGGCAGCGGAGATGACGAGCGTGGCCGATTCAATGGGCGTGAAAATGTCGCACTTGCTGAGTCCGATGGACGAACCGGTCGGCCGCGCTGTCGGCAACGCGCTGGAGGTCGCAGAGTGCGTCGAGATTTTGCAGGGCGGCGGCCCGCCCGATCTGGTGAAGTTGACTGTCGATCTTGCCGAGAAGGTTTCCGAAACTCCGCGAAAACAGTTGGAGAAACGATTAAAGGACGGGACCGCCTGGAAGAAATTCGTCTCTATCGTCTACTCCCAGGATGGCGACGCGACCGCGCTGGAAAAGATCCTCGATCTGCACCGCGCACCGGTCATTCAACCGTTGCCAGCAAAATCTGCCGGCACGGTTAAGAAAATGGACGCAGAATTAATCGGGCGCGCTTCAGTCTTGCTTGGCGCGGGCCGGCAAAAGGCGGGTGACGCGATTGATTTCGCGGTCGGATTTTCCGGCATCAAGAAAATCGGGGAACATATCGATGTTGATGAGGCCTTCCTGTTTGTCCACGCGCGAACTCAGCAATCGCTGGATTCCGTTGTGTCGTTGTTCGAAAAAGCGATTGAGGTTGGTTGAGCTGCTTATTCTCCGCGCTGCGGAGGCAAAGGTCGCGATTGGCTGCGAAGATGATTAACCAGGTCGCTTAACTTCTCTGGCATGGTTTCATCGTCAAAACG
>DASYVQ010000169.1:0-4666 GCA_035936875.1 Chthoniobacterales bacterium | reverse complement strand
TTTCGAAATAGCGGGCTAGATCAAGATCGTCCGCCAAAACACCGGCGTCGTATGGGCTCACTTGATATTGCTCGACGAAGCGCGCCCGTTTCGCTTTTGGCAATTCCGGTACTCGCGCCCGCGCATCCGCAAGCAACACTTCGCTCTTCACCGGCACGAGATCAGGGTCAGGAAAATAACGATAATCGTGCGCCGATTCTTTCGTGCGCATGAGAAACGTCTCGCCGGCGACATCGTCCCAGCCGCGCGTTTCCTGCTCGAGTTTTTCGCCGCGTTCAAGTGCTTCAATTTGCCGCTGGATTTCAAACGTGAGCGCACGCCGCACGCCGCTGATCGAATTCATGTTTTTGATCTCGATCTTGGCGCCGAGTTCCGCCTGCTTTTCCGGTCGCACCGACACGTTGCAATCGCAACGGAGCTGGCCCTTCTCCATATCGGCATCGCTCACTGCGCCGTAGATCAGGATTTGCTTGAGCGCAGTAAGAAAAGCGAATGCTTCTTCCGGCGAATTGATCTCCGGTTGCGTAACGATCTCCATCAGCGGCGTGCCCGCCCGGTTGAAATCGATTCCGGTGCTCGATTCAAAATGGAAACTTTTGGCCACGTCTTCCTCGAGATGAATACGAACCAGGCGCACTTCCTTGTCCGGTGTCGCGATATTTTTCTGCGCGTCTTTTGGATAAGCGAGATCGTGCAACGGTACGCTGCCGTTCGTGCACAGCGGCATGTCGTATTGCGAAATCTGGTAATTCTTCGGCATGTCCGGATAAAAATAATTTTTGCGATCGAACTTGCAGATCGGCGCGATGTCGCAGCCAAGCATCAGTCCGGTCACCACGGTCATGCGCAGCGCTTCATGATTCATGACGGGCAACGCTCCGGGCAAACCCAGGCAAACCGGACAGGTGTGGCTGTTCGGCTCGGCTCCAAATTCAACTGGAGACGCGCAAAACATCTTCGAGCGCGTCTTCAGCTGCACGTGAACTTCCAAGCCGATTGTCGTGATGTAGTTCATCTACTCAGATTCCTCGCACGAAGGACACAAAGGTCACAACGAAATTTCTGAGGAGGTTTCGTCATCTAATTTGCCATTGATTATTCGTTTGATGCCATTCTTCAGATGCGGTTCACCAAAGTTGATTAGAAGCCCAAGTTTGAGACCACTCATTCGCAATTGCGTCAGGACTTGCTTGGCGTGAAGGGCGGAAATCGACTCGACCGACTTCAATTCCGCGATCACTTTCGCGTCGACGAGTAAATCCGTTCGAAAGGCTTCATCGAATCGAATTCCGTCGTAAACAATCGGCATTGGTTTCTGACGCTCAACGCTCAACCCCTTTTTTCGCAGCTCGTGCGCCAGCACAACTTCGTACACCGATTCAAGTAACCCCGGTCCAAGTTTTGTATGAACAAGGAAGGCAGCATCCAGAATTTGTCTGGCAATCTCATTCTCGGTCATCCGTTGTGTCCTTTGTGGACGTTTGTGCGAGGTTATTTTTGCTGGATTGCGTAATCGAGCGCGGCCTTGAGGTCGAATTTCTTGAGCTGCTCGGCCAACGTCGGGTCGTTTGCCGCGTCGATGATCCGCGGATCTTGCAAAAGCTCGAGCAAGTGTCCTTGCGCGATCATGTCCGAAATCTCTTTGTCATTTCGTAATGCGACAATTTTCGGATGTTCGCTCAACTCTCGTGCCCCCGGAAACGACAGAAACCGCTCGGCATTTTGCGGACTGGAGACGACCTCACCGACTTTGCCGACAGTCTCATAGACTTGCGATGGAATGAGGTCCGCCTTTTTGATCGTGTCGCCAATCACGCCCATCTCGACCGAGTTTTTCAAACGTGCCAGCGACGTCATCAACGGCGCCGCGTCTTCAATCGGTTCATCCAGAAAACGGCGCCGAACATCGACAGCATGGACGACGGTTGAATCCGCGACCTGTTGCCGTACTTGCGCGTCTGCCACCGCACCCACCGATCTCACTCCGAAAACGATCAGCCATACGAGAAACACGCCGAAAAAAATCCCAAACACCGCGCCGCCGGCTCCGTAGAGCAACCGCACGAACACCGATGAGTGGTCGCGCGTTCGTTTGAACGATATCGTGCCGAGACCGCTGATGACCGCGTAAATAACCAGCGCCAGAACCGCACCAGCCAGGATCGACAGAATCGCGTCGGGCATTCTGAGAAATGGCTTTGCCAACGGCGCCACGATTTGGCCGCCGTAAAACGCCGCGAAATAAGCGGCCACCAGCGCGCCGAGTCGCGCCAACTGTCGTGCAAGCCCCCGTCGCCATCCGCGAAGCACTTCGAACAAAATTAGAACGATCGCGAAGGACGCGAACACAAGCTGCCAAAGCGGTGAGCCCGAAATCTGTTGAAGTGGCGGGTTCATTCGTTCGGTAAATTGATGGCGCGCTGCCTCAGGGCATGATCGCACAACACGAGCGCCGCCATTGCTTCAACCATCGGCACTGCCCGCGGCAATACACACGGATCATGACGACCGCGCGCGGCAAGTTTTGTTTGCTCGCGCGAAGCCGAAATGGTTTTTTGTTCGCGCGCAATCGTCGCAGTCGGTTTAAAGGCGACACGAAAATAAATGTCTTCGCCGTTGCTAATGCCGCCCTGGATGCCACCGGAATAATTTGTCGATGTTCGCACCCGGCCTCCCCGCATCTCAAAAGGATCGTTGTGTTCGGAACCTTTCATTCGCGTCGCGGAAAATCCCGAGCCGATCTCAAAACCTTTCGTTGCCGGCAAACTCAGCATCGCCTTCGCCAGATCAGCTTCGAGCTTATCAAAGACTGGTTCGCCCAATCCAACAGGCCCACCGCGCACCACGCATTCGATCACTCCGCCTAACGAGTCGCCGTCCGCTCGGGTTCTCTCGATCAGTGAAATCATTTTCCTTGCCGACGCTGCGTCCGGGCAACGAACAATGTTTGCATCCACATCTTTCATTTTCACTTTCGACTTGTCGATCTTCGCCGCGATTTCGTGGATCTGCGTAACGTAACCGACGATGTCGATCTTCGGATAAAAGGTTTCGAGAACTTTGCGCGCAACTGCGCCGGCAGCGACGCGCCCGATCGTTTCGCGCGCAGAAGCGCGCCCGCCTCCTTGCCAATTTCGAATTCCGTATTTCGCTTCGTAGGTGAAATCGGCGTGCGACGGCCGAAATTTCTTTGCGACCTGGGCATAATCTCCCGGCCGCGCGTCTTTGTTGCGAACCAGAATCGAGATCGGCGTGCCCAGCGTTTTGCCGTCGAAGATGCCGGAAAGAATTTCGCAGCGATCTTCTTCTTTTCGTTGCGTGGTGATTTTGCTTTGGCCGGGACGGCGCCGATCCAGCTCGCGCTGAATCTCGCCTTGGGAGATGTCGATCTTAGGCGGGCAACCGTCGATCACGACACCGATGCCGCCGCCGTGCGACTCGCCAAATGTCGTAACCCGAAAAAGTTGACCAAATGTGTTGCCCATCCGGAGAGAGATTAGACCAACTGCCCTGAAATTGCAGGGACGTTTGCGCAGAACTCTACTGGAAAATGAAAACCCCGCTATTCGCTGTGACGCGTAACGGGGCTTTGTTTTGGCGACGTCCTACTGACTCGCGTGTTCCCACACGCTTCGCTCGCTACCTTCGCGAGCTTGACCGTCTACCCGCCGGCTTCCCAGCCCGGCATGTTCTCTCCTCGGTAGGACGCGAAAAGCGAAATGCCCGATGAGATAAACTCACCGGGCATTTCGTTCTGGCGACGTCCTACTCTCGCACGGCCTATCGCCGTACTACCATCGGGGCTGCAGCGTTTCACTGCCGTGTTCGGAATGGGAACGGGTGGGACCACTGCGCTATTGTCACCAGAGGTCCGAGCCGGACTGGCATTAAACCGCACTGGCGGTTTCGCTGCTTTCGCAGCGACGCAAACCGATGCGGATCTCTGGAGACTTGGGCGATTGAGGTCAATCGCCCCTACCTAAATTTCGAAAGAACATGATTTTCAATCCGCAATCCGCAATCGAAAATCCGCAATCTCTTCTGGTTCTCTGAAATCTACATACAGGTTTGCTCGAAATTCCAACTTCGTCTGAGTTTTGTTTTGAGATCATTTGATCTTCTCTGTTTGCCATCCCGCTTGCGCGGGATGGGTTAACAGAAAAGTAAATGATCAAGCCGAACGGGTTATTAGTACTCCTGAGCTGAACATGTTACCATGCTTACACCCGGAGCCTATCAACGTGGTGGTCTACCACGACCCTTCAGGGAGAACTCATCTTGGGATAGGCTTGGCGCTTAGATGCTTTCAGCGCTTATCCTTTCCGAACATAGCTACCCAGCACTGCTCTTGACAGAACAACTGGAACACCAGCGGTTCGTCAGACTCGGTCCTCTCGTACTAGAGTCTGAACCCCTCAAATCTCCTGCGCCCACAGTGGATAAGGACCGAACTGTCTCGCGACGTTCTGAACCCAGCTCGCGTACCACTTTAATCGGCGAACAGCCGAACCCTTGGGACCTTCTACAGCCCCAGGATGTGATGAGCCGACATCGAGGTGCCAAACCATGCCGTCGATATGAGCTCTTGGGCATGATCAGCCTGTTATCCCTAGCGTACCTTTTGTCCGTTGAGCGATGGCAATTCCACATTCAACCACCGGATCAC
>DASYVQ010000168.1:0-12223 GCA_035936875.1 Chthoniobacterales bacterium | reverse complement strand
CGGGCGGCTTCCCCTTCGCCTTCGGAGCGAAACCGCTGCGCAATCTGCCGGCGTTCACTGATCATTCGCTGGTAGATTCGATCCAGCACGTCCGGATTGTAATTTACTCGCTTGAGCCGGACGTCGAGCAGGTCGATGCCGAACTCCGCCAGCTTGACCGCCGCCTTTGTCTTAATTTCGTCTTCGATCTTCAATCGGCCGTACTGAATCGGCGGGAGCACACCAATCGTTCCCAGGCCGGTCGGCACATTTTTCAAATTCTCGTCGCGCATAGGTTTGCGGTCCTTATCGGTACGAACGATCTCGATCAGATCGTGCTTGGCCACGGCGTTGCGCGTCTCGCTTCCAAGAATGTCTTCCAAACGCGATTGGGCGCTTCGCTCGTCGCGGAGCCGAACGAAAAACGTCTTGGCGTCGCTGATTCGCCAGCGGGCAAAGGTATCGACGTGGATGTAAGTCTTGTCCCGCGTGGGAATGGCAACAGGCAAGCCGTCCCATTCCAGAAATCGTTTATCGATCCGGTTGATCTCTTGGATAACGGGAAGCTTGAAGTGCAATCCCGGGTCCGTGATTGGGTCCCCGATTGGTTTGCCGAATTGCGTGATAATGACCTGTTCCGTCTGGTAAACGGCGAAGAAGCATCCGAGCAAAATGCGCAGAAGGCCGAGCACAAGCACAATCGACAAAAGGGTGAGGCAGCCGCGCTTGCTCATCGTTTCTCCAGGGGATTTTTGGTGAGCGGCAAAATCGGCAGCAAATTTCGCATCGTGTCGTCGATGATGATTTTTTCTCCGACCGCAGGGAGAACGTCGCCCATTGTTTCGAGATAAAGCCGGGTGCGGGTGATTTCCGGCGCCTTCACATATTGCCCGAGCATGGCGTTGAACGAGGCGACGTCGCCCTCCGCTTCATTCACGCGCTTGAAACGATAGCCCTCGGCGCCGCGAATCGCCTGATCGGCCTGCCCTCTCGCTCGCGGCACCGCTTCATTGTAATCGCCGTTCGCGATGTTGATGGCGTTTTCCCGGTCTTGTTGCGCCTTGTTCACTTCGTTAAAGGACGCCTGGACCTCGGCCGGAGGGTTGACGTTCTTCAGTTGGACTTGATCGACGCGCACGCCGAGCGCATAGCGTTTCGCCAGTTCCTGCATCCGCGCCAGCGCCGAGACCTCGATATCTTGCCGGCCGATCGTAATAACTTCGTCCACTGTGCGGTCGCCGATCACTTCGCGCATGGCGGCTTCGGATAAATCGCGCAAGGTCTGGGCGGGATTGCGGACGTCGAACAAATACTGTTTGGGATCGTCGATGCGGTATTGCACGACCCATTCCACGAGCGCGGCGTTCAAATCGCCTGTAACCATCGATCTTTCTTCTGCTCCCTCTCTGGTCGGTTGATCGGGATTTGTGTAACCGGAAGTGACGAACCCGAATTCGAGTTTCAATTGCCGGCGCGTGGGCAGAACCGTGACTTGATCAATGCCGAGGGGGAACTTGAAATGCAGACCCGGCTCCACCGTTTTCAAAAACCGGCCAAAGCGAAGGACGACGCCTTCCGATTCCGCCTGCACCGTATAATAAGATGTCCACGTCAGGATGATCAGGAGAATGATCGCGGCAATGCTGGCGATCGTCCGCACCGGAATGCGCGGCATCTGCGGCATCTGAAAAGTCTGAATGGCAGGGGGCTGGTTGGGCATCTTGGATGATTCGAGGATCGGACGGTGGAAGCGTAGACAGACCCCATCCTCAATGGAAAGCGCAAAGTGCCGGCTCTTGCGACAAGCGAGCCGCTGCTACCGGCAGGCGCAATTGCCCCGAGTAATTGTTACGTTGTCCACTCATTTTGGGATTATCAAGGGCCACTGCGCGCCTTGTGTGTGAATAACTTTCTTGACGCGGAAGATCGTTCTCGGCAAAAGGGGAGGTCGCATTGGAGGCGCGGCGTCGTTTTGGCGAAATATTACTTTAATTTGTTTGGCGCGCTCGTCGGCGGGCTGGCTTTGCTCGTTGTCGCGCAGCCGAGCCATGCGCAGTCTTCGAGCGATGTCGATCGGGCACAGTTGTTGCAGGGACAGACGCAACCGCCGTTTACAGAAACGGTTTCGCCGGAAGGCGTGCAGGGCGGACACGCCGCGGCGAGTCCGAACGATGCCGACTTGGGCGAGCAGGAAATTCTGAAGCGCGTCGAGCGCTACCAGCCGTTCACTGCGTCGTTTTCGGCGCCGATTTTTTACACGTCGAATGTGGCGCTGACGCGAAGCGGAGAAGTGAGCGATTTAGTCACGGCGCCGGTGGCGGCCTTTTACTATCAGCCGCGGATTACGAAGACGCTCTACGGACTTGTCGATGTTCGGCAGCAATTTTTTTACTACAACAAATATAACAGCTTCGATTTCGGCAGCATGGATGTGGAAGCGGGGCTGACTTATTTACTGCCGCAGTTTCACAACCTGATCCTCCGCGGCGAATACGATTTCAACCGTCTGACTTTCTCCGATCGCATCCTCGATGAATTTTTCGAGAACCATTCCATCATTCTCAACGCCGAGCTGCCGTTCCAATTCAGCCGCGCGCATCAGCTCCGGATAGGCGGCGATATCAATGTTAGCGCGGGTGCCGATCACCAGCGGCCGCGCCGGAACGATTACGAAACGTATGCCGGTTATTCGGCTCACGTGACGCGCGCTTTCTCGATCGACGCCGCCGGCCGGATCGTGGTGCGCGACTATTATCGAGGCGGCCGCACCGACGTGAGTGAGATCCTTTCAGCCAGCGCAACTTATCGGCTGACTCCGTGGTGGACGGTGAGCGCGATTAGCTCGTTCGCGCACAACGATTCGAACCAAGGCGTGTTCGATTACGACGTAGGAAATGTGGGCGGAGCGATCTCGCTCGGGGTGAAGTTTTAGCGCGACATGAAAAGGACGATTGGCAGCGCGCGAGCGGGGCTCGTGTGGACGGGCGTCGTTCTGCTGTCGTTGATCGCGCCGGAAAGATCGACAATCGCGGCGCAGCTCAACCAAGCGACGGTCACGCGAATCATTAACGACGTGCAATTGCTTCCGGTGCAAGCGGTGCCGCGTCCTGCGGCGGTAAATGATAACGTCGCCGACGGCACAGGAGTGAAGACAGGCATGGAGTCGCGCACGGAGCTCGCCTTTACCGATCAAACTTTGGCGCGCCTCAGTGCTAACACGCTCTTCAGTTTCAACAAAGGAACGCGCAATCTCGATCTTGCCGAGGGTGCCATGCTCTTGCGGGTGCCGAAAGGCGCGAGGGGCGCAAAAATTACAACCGCTGCGGTCACCGCCGCGATCAGCGGAACGACTGTGATCATCGAGTATCACTCGCATGGTTACATCAAGTTCATCAGCCTGGAAGGCATCGCCCGCGTGTACTTGAAGCGTCGCCCGGGTGAATCGGTGCTCGTTGGCCCAGGACAAATGCTGATCACGAATCCGGACGCGAAGGGTTTGCCCGATCCGGTGGATGTCGATCTTGACCGGTTGCTAAAGACTTCGCGGCTGATTGTCGACTTTCCGCCGCTGGGCAGCAAACAACTGATAACGGGCGAAATCCAAAATCAGCGCGACCAAAAATCGCGCGGCGTGTTGATCGACACGAACCTGGTCATCTTTGGAAAGGGGACATTAGTGTCGCTTACCAATCCTGCGCAGACGAAAGCGGCGAGTCAGCCGACTGCCACTTCTGCGGTACCCGAATCGGATGCAATTCCATCCTCAACTGACCTCGGCACGATCGAGCTGCCGCCAAAGCCGGATGCTCGGGGTCAAGGCCCATAACAAGAATCGACAATCACTATTATGAAGAAAATGTTTTTTCCAATCGGAGTCGTTCTCGCGTTTGCCACCGTCATTGTGCTGACACAATTCGCTTTTGCAGCGGTAAAACGAGAGGCCCGCGTCACGAAAGTAATTCGCGACGTGCGGTTGCTCGCGGGCCATGCGGCGCCGCGCCCAGCATCGGTAAACGACAATGTTCATGAGGGCACGGCGGTGCGAACTGGGAGCGATTCGCGCGCTGAACTCACCTTTCCCGATCAAACCCTGGCGCGTCTCGGGGCCAACACCGTCTTTAGTTTTGGGGCGGACACCAAAACCTACGATTTAGGAGGCGGCGCCATATTGATGTGCGCGCCGAAAAGTTCCGGCCAGCTAAAGATCAATACCGCGGTCGCGACCGCCGCAGTGACTGGTTTTACCTGTCTCTACGAATATCACGTTAAGACATGGAACAAGTGGGCTATTCTCGAAGGCGATGGCGGTATCACGCTGACTCATTACCCGAACCAGACACGACACTTGCATGCCGGCCAGATCATTATTTTCCGGCCAAACGCAACGACGTTGCCGGAGCCGCAGGATTTCGATATTTGTAAGCTGCCGACCAAATCGCTCTTATTTACGCAATTCGACAAACTGCCAACATGGAACTTCATCTTGGCCGAATGCGAAAGGCAACGGACTTCACCGCTGAGTAATCGTTTTGTCGATCCGATCAATCAAGATGCGCTGGACGAAAATTCTGTGGCCCATCCGTTTCCGCCGCCTCCGGCTCCACGGCCCACTTTTACAGACGGGGGACTGAGACCGCGTTAATGGCTGCGACCGCCGTTTAGCGCCGCTGGCCAATCGAATCAGAGCGTGTTTGATTATAATGTGGCAGACGTCGTTGGCGCGGTGTCGTTGTTGATCACATTTTAGCGAACATGAAAACGTTGTTCCCTGGTCATGCACGCCTAAGACCTATATGCGCGAGCTTAGTGTCGTTGGTATCGCTCGCGCTGACTCAATTCACGACTGCGGCGCAACTGAAAGAAGCGCGCGTCACCCAAGTAGTGAAAGACGTGAAACTGCTGCGGACGCAGGCCGCGCCGCGCCCAGCTGCCGTCAGTGATGAAATCGGCGATGGCACTGCCGTGCGCACAGGTGTTGATTCCCGGGCCGAGCTCACGTTCACGGATCAAACTCTGGCGCGCTTCGGAGCCAATACGATTTTCAGCTTCAAGGAAGGAACGCGGAAGGTCGATCTAGCTAGCGGCACTATGCTCCTTTACGTCCCGAAAAACGTCGGCGGCGCGAAGATCGATACTGCCGCTGTTACTGCCGCGATCACGGGCACGACGTGTTTGATCAAGAGTCATCGGAACTCCTACACCAAGCTCATCTTTCTCGAAGGAAGCGGCCGCGTTTTCTTGAAACGCCATCCTGACCAATCTGTGGTTCTACACGCGGGCGAAATGCTCATCGTAAAATCAAATGCGACCAGCCTGCCGCATCCGCAGAAGATCAACCTACGCCTGCTGCGCCGAACTAGTCCGCTGCTTTACCCTCCGCTTCCGAGCGAAGGTTTGATGCTGGCTGAAGAGCAGAAACAACTGGAGGAAGCGCCCGAAGGCACGCTGGTCGATCCGACCTCGCTCGACGTGATCGACCAGAAAACCAATGCCCTTCCAGGGCCGCGCGGGCATCTTCCGGGGAAACCCTAGGCTATCTCGGGCGGATAACCGTTACTTTCGTTTTTTGTCGTCAAGGTAACCAGCACCGAGCGCGATTCCGGCAAAGACGAGCGCGGCCGCTGTTGCAAACGGCACTGGATCAAACGGCGCCGGCGGAAGATCGACAATTCCATTTTCATCCGTTCGTGCCGGCCGGCGCGCGTAGCGTCCGCGTCTTGGCATCCGGAATCTTTCGGCGAACGCTTGCATTCGTTCCGGCAAATCAGGATCGGAAATTGGAATGCCGTGGCCGCACCCGACCACATTCGGTCGCAAATTCGCCAGCTCCTTTACTGACGAACGAGTCGCTTCCCAATCGATGGTGAACGGCGTTGGCGGACGCGACAACCTTTGCCTTCCAGTAACCAGTCCGCTCCACGAATCCATATTCACAGTCGTGAAGGCGTCGCCCGCCAGAAGGACGCGATCCGATTTTCTGAACAGCGAAATGTGACCCGGCGAATGACCAGGCGTAGCAAGCCATTCCCACCCCGCCGCGCCGGGAAGTTTGCCGGGCGGCAACTTCCGAACGTGCCCGCTCAAATCGCGCGCACGCGCCGGAAGAAAACGAGAAAGGAACGCAAGTGCGCCGCCGACGGTGGGATCGGCCGGCGGATAAGGCGACCGTCCAAGCAGGTACGGCATTTCGAGACGGTGCGCGTAAATCGGCAACTCCCATTTTTCCGCGAGAGCGACGGCCGACCCGACCTGATCCATATGGCCATGAGTGAGCACGATCGCTTCCGGCCGCGAACACGGCGCCGAAGCGTGCTTCCGCTGCATCGACGATTTCGTTTGCGCGACCGGGCAGGCCCGCATCTACGAGCAGCCATTTTCCTCCAGGCCGGCCGATGAAATAGACATTGGCAAAACTCACCGGCAGCCAGCCCACGTCCGGAGCGATTCGGGCGATCGGTTTCATGAATGACCTATTGAGAGACTTAGTGAGTGAGAGATTTAGTGATTTGACTTCGCCATCGCACTAGCTCCGCTCAATCACTTACTCATTAAATCGCTAACTCGCTAAATATTCTACGGGATGTTCAAGCTCTGCCCGGATTTCAAGTTGTCTGGATCTTCGATCTTTTTGGTGTTCGCGTCGAGGATCTCCTTCCAGCGCTTCGACGTCTTGTAAAACTTTCGCGAGATTGAGGCGAGCGTATCTCCCTCTTTCACCACATAAGTGTGAGCGCCCACTTTTTTCGATCCGGTTTTTTCGGCGTCGGCATGCCGTGATTGCGATTTATCCGCCCCAGCGCGCGACTTGGGCGAACTCTGATCGATTTCTCTGTGTAAATTAAGATTCTCGTTCCTAAGTCGCGCCGCTTCCGTGCGAGTGACGACCGAATCGCCGGACAAACTCGTGGCCAGAGCCAGCTGATCGCGCCTCATGAAATCTTTGACTTCGCTCGCATGCGCGCCGTTTTCGTTTAGCACGAGATAACGCTTGAAATGATGCAATGCGTGAAGCGGATCGTTCATTTTGTCGTCGTAGAGCAGTGCGAGCTTGTAATGGACCTCGGCGGACTGCGGCGTGCCATCCAGCGCCGCTTCATAGAGATTAATCGCCCACAAATAGTCTCCCTGGGCCGCCTTCCAATCCGCCTCTTTCACAAGCTGCGTATTCCGCGGCGTCACCATCCGTTCGCAACCCGCGAGCAGAAGCAGGATCGACAGGAAAAAGCAGGGGATCGTAATGTGAAAATTGGTCATTGAGTGAGTTAGCGAGTGAGAGAGTTAGCGATTTGATTTAGCAGTCGCAAGTGAGCTGGAAAAATTTTTGACTAACTGGCTGCATTCGGCGCGCACAGATCTTAATGAATCTGCTGACACAACCTTTGAATCGGCCAGAAGATCGAGCCAGAATAAGGTCTCGTCAGTTTCTTCCAGAACAATGCCTAGTTTTGAGATAAAGTCAGCGAGCGACCGCGCCCTGCACGCGGCACGATAATTTGCCGCGACGGCCGTACCCGACCGAAGAAATTGCCGTCCGATAATTCTTGCTGGTTCGGTTTTCGGCAGTGAAGAGAATGTCCGAATAATCTGAATAGCGAATTGCTTCGTTCGATCTTGCAGCTTTCGCGCAGCTTCTAGCTTGTTCATTGGATCAGTCAGTAATTCACTAACTCACTAACTCGCTCAATCGCTAAATGAGATCATTCTTTTTCCTCGCGATTTGTTTCATTCTGTGTGCGGCCGCATTATCCGCGGATCTGACCGTCGGCCAAATTTATGGGCTTAATTTTGTCGATGTCGATGGCCACACGCTTTCCACGACCGATGGTCACGTCACCGTTGTTGTTTTGACGACCCGGTCCGACATCGACAAAGCGCGTGCCGTTGGAGATCGCGTTCCCGAATATTGTCTCGGCGATCCGACTTACCGGTTGATTACGATCGTGAACTTTCAAAAAAAGCGGAGCAAACCGGTTCGGATGATCGTGAGCGCGCTGGTGCGCCGTCGTCTCGACGCTGAAGCGCAACGACTTCAGCCGCGCTACGCGGCAAAGAAAGTTGCGCATGATCCGCGTCGCGACGTTTTTGCGGTCGCGGATTTTGATGGTTCGGTGGTTGCCGGACTCGGCGCTCGTTTCGAAGCCAGCGATTTTCGTGTCTTCGTTTTCGGCCGGAAGGGGGAGTTATTGCAACAGTGGAACGATGTGCCGACCGCCGCGCAATTGGCTGCGGTTGTGAAATAGCCGCTCAATATTTCGGTACAGTCTGATCGATTTCTTCCGACCATTCGGCGATTCCGCCTGCAAGATTAAACACGTTCGTGAATCCCTCTCGTCGTAACAACTGTACGGCCTGCGCGCTGCGCATGCCGCTATGACAATGCACGACGGTATAACGGTCCCGATCCAGTTCATCCAGCCGATCGGGCAATTCGCCGAGCGGAATTAATTTTGAGCCTTCAATTCGCGCGATCTCGTATTCAAACGGTTCCCGAACATCGACAATCGTGACTACGCCGTTCGTTTCCATTTTTTGTTTCAGGTCGTGAACAGAAATCGCCGGGACCGCGTCGGCAGTTGCTTCGCCGATTCCACAGAACTGTTCGTAATCGATCGGCTCGGTAATGGTGGGCTGAGCACCGCAGACCGGACACTGCGGATCGCGCCGCACATTGAACTCGCGAAACTTCATTTTCAGGGCGTCGAAATGCAGGAGACGTCCAACCAGCGTCTCCCCGAGGCCGAGAATCAATTTGATCGTCTCGATGGCTTGAATCATCCCGATAATTCCGGGTAGCACGCCGAGCACGCCGGCTTCGGCACAATTTGGGACGGTTCCCGGCGCGGGCGGCTCGGGGAACAAACAGCGGTAGCATGGGCCGCCCAGATGCGGCGCGAAGACGGTGGCCTGGCCATCGAAGCGAAAAACCGATCCGTAAACGTTTGGCTTTTGCGCCCAAACGCAGACGTCATTCGAGAGATAACGCGTCGGAAAATTATCCGAGCCGTCTACGACGACGTCGTAACCTGAGACAAGATCGAGGGCGTTGTTGCTGCTAAATCGGCACTCGTGAAGTTCGATATCGATGTGTGGATTCATTTCGCGCAATCGGTCGCGCGCCGATTGCACTTTTTTGCGGCCAACATCTTTGGTTCCGTGCAAAATCTGCCGCTGCAAATTGCTAAGATCGACATCGTCAAGATCGACAATCCCAATTTTGCCGACGCCAGCCGCGGCGAGATAAAGTGCGGCCGGCGAACCGAGTCCGCCCGCGCCAATGCATAGAACGCGCGCCGCGTTTAAGCGCCGCTGCCCCTCCGCTCCCACTTCCGGCATGAGGAGATGCCGCGAGTAGCGAACACGTTCGTCGTCTGTCATTTCGATTTCACCAGCTCCCAGTTGATTCCCACTATCCTCTCATTCTCGAACCGCTTCAAAGATTTGGGAAAAATAAGATAACTGGCGCCTCTTCTTTCTTTGAAGCCGACCATGCCAAACTCGCTGCCGCTTTCGCTCTTCTGGATCGTCATGACGCGGTTGTTTTTGATCTGCGACTGAAAATGTCGATCGGCCGACGGCTTCTGCCACAACGTGTAAACTTCGGGCTTGCCCGCTTTTTCGACCACTTGCGAAAAGCGCGCCGTCTTTACTTCGAGAAGTTTCATGAAAGAAAAAGTCCGCCAGAGAACTACGGCAAGGAGGATCAAACTACCGTTGCTGCATTCCTGCCCTGGCGGGGTTCGTCAGCCCTCAGTCCATAGCCCCTGACGGAGGAAAAATTTCGCTTGAAGATCGACATCGTGCAATCGCGATTTCAAAATCAAATTTCCGCCCGCGTTGACAGCCCGCCGCCCGTTTGATTGCATCGTCCCGTGAAATGGCTGGCAGTTGTTTCGATTCTCGTTTTGTTCGCCGCGCCGAACTCTTGCACGACTCTGGTGAACCGGCGCGATCTTTACAGCCCGGAACCAGCGCCTGACTCAAGGGAAGCGATGAAACGAATGACCTCGACCACGACCACTACAACCACCATTCAAAGCAAAGAGGTTCCGCCGCCGCGGCCGCAATTTCGTTAGATCGCTCCGAGCCGGAGTGGCAGTAGGCTTTAACCGAACGGAAGGTTCGCCTTTACCCGGGCAATATCCGTCTCGTGAACAAGAGCTGACTTGCCGAGGTGCCGCCGGCGCTTGGCATTTTTCGATGAGAGCAAATGCCGGCGCGACGATTGCGCGCGCAAAACTTTGCCGCGGCCCGTGATCTTGAATCGTTTTCTCACGGCTTTTTTCGTCTTGCTGCGCGCGATTGCTTTCGGCATAGGGCGCGAAAGATAGCGGCGAATGCGGCGATGACAAACAGTTTGTCGCGTTGTAGGGCATCTGTGTCAGCTCCGAAAGCTTTCGGAGTTCGCAGAAACGCCCTACAATTCTCCTGTATGGAAGACGCGCCGACAAAAATGCCGCACGTCGTTATTGTCGGGGCGGGGTTCGGCGGACTGGAAGCGGCGAAAAAGCTGGCGTGTGAAAAAGTGCGTGTAACGGTAATCGACCGTACCAATTATCATCTTTTCCAGCCGCTGCTCTATCAAGTCGCGACCGCAGCACTTTCTCCGGCCGACATTGCGGCTCCTGTGCGCGCCATTTTGAGCAAATGGGAAAACATAGAGGTGATTCTTGCCGAAGTAGAATCGGTGGATGTCGGTGCAAAAAAAGTGAAAATGACCGACGGCGAACTCGGTTACGACTTCCTGATTCTCGCCACCGGCGCGCGGCATTCCTATTTTGGACATCCGGAATGGGAGAAATTGGCGCCCGGTCTCAAGAGTCTCGAAGACGCAGTCGAAATTCGGCGGCGGGTCCTGCTGGCGTTTGAATACGCGGAGAAAATCACCGATGAAGCGGCGCGCAAAGCTGCCATGACTTTTGTGATCATTGGCGGCGGCCCGACCGGCGTAGAAATGGCCGGCGCCATTGCGGAAATTGCGCGTTACACCCTGGCGAAAGATTTTCGCCACATCGACCCGTCGCAGGCGCGCGTCATTTTGGTTGAAAGCGACCCGCGTATCCTGGCAGCGTTTGCGGAAGATTTGTCGGCGAGGGCGCTAAAACAACTTGTCGATCTTGGCGTCGAAGTTCGCGTCGGTGTGCACGCGGCTAACCTGACCGACGCCGGACTTAATGTCGGCGACGAATTCATTCCCTGCCGCGTGAAAATTTGGGCGGCGGGCAACAACGCTTCCTTCGTAGGCCAAACACTTACCGTTCCGGTGGATCGAGTTGGTCGCGTAATGGTGAACAACGATTTAACGATTCCCGGTCATCCTGAAATCCAGGTGATCGGAGATTTGGCGAACTTTTCGCATCAAACCGGCCAGCCGTTACCGGGCGTTTCGCCAGTCGCGATGCAGCAAGGCCGTCATGCGTCGCGTAACATTTTGGCCGCGCTTGATGGCCGCAAACCACAGCGGTTCTGGTATTGGGATAAAGGCAGCATGGCTACAATTGGCCGCAACAAAGCCGTCGCCGATCTGAAACTGGTGCATCTCAGCGGACTGCCGGCGTGGCTCGCCTGGCTGTTCGTGCACATTATTTTCCTCGTCGGCTTTCGCAATCGGCTCGCCGTGCTTTTCCAATGGGCCTGGGCTTATTTCAGTTTCAACAAAGGCGCGCGGCTGATTACACGAAACTTCCAAGCCGAACAAAGGCCGCCGCGTTAAATGAAAATCGCCGTCGTCGGTTCGGGAGCGGTCGGGAGTTATTACGGCGCCAAGCTCGCCCATGGCGGAAGCGACGTGCATTTCCTGATGCGCGGAGATTTGAGCGAAATTCGGCGGACTGGTCTTTATGTTCGCGGCAAAGGCGAAAATTTTCGGGTTACGAAAGTGAACTGCTACAATTCGACCAAAGAAATTGGTCCGTGCGATGTGGCTTTGATCGCCGTTAAAGCGACTTCGAACCGCGACCTTGTCGATCTTGTCCCGCCGTTACTGAACGAGCAAACCATGCTGCTGACTTTGCAGAATGGTTTGGGTAACGACGAATTTCTTGCCCAACATTTTGGCGCGGAACGAGTGTTGGGCGGTCTCTGTTTTATTTGTTTGAACCGGACCTCGCGCACCGAAATCGAGCGCTACGATTACGGTCATATTATCTTGGGCGAATTCGGGCGCGCGTCGCAGCCGCGCACGCACGAGGTCGCGGCGGAATTCAAGCGCGCTAGCGTCACATGCAGCGTGACCGAGGACCTCGCG
>DASYVQ010000167.1:0-51535 GCA_035936875.1 Chthoniobacterales bacterium | reverse complement strand
TGGCGCCCTCGGTTTCTTTTTGCGTGGCGCGCAATTGGTGATACGTGAGCAACGATTCGCAACCGTGCGGACGCACGCCATCGGGCCGGCCGGTCACTTCCATTTGCAACACGCCGAGATCAATCCGCAGCTGCAATTTCTGGCGGCCATCGAGCCCGACGATCTTGCGCACTTTGACGGCGCGATTCTCGTGCGGCCAATCTTTCAGGATCGTATTCAGATCGAGACTCATCGCAGGGGAAATGATCTGATATTTTGGCTTCCCTTGTCAATAACCCGGAAAACCGCGGATTGCTCGCACAAAGGCCACCAAGGACACAAAGGTCGCTTAGCTTTGCGCTCTGCCTGCTGACTTCTGTCCTCCGATCTCCTTCATCCCTCATCCTTCATCCTTCCTCCCTCACCCTTGCAAGCCTCGGCGTTTCACCCGAGCTTGCTGCCCGTGGAGCAATCGATCGACTCCTTCATCCGCTTCCTGGCGGTCGAGCGCGGTCTTTCGGACAATTATCAACTCTCAACCCAGCGATCGCTGACCGATTTCGCGCAATGGTGCGCTTCGACGAAGAAGATCGCCAATCCCCGTGAGGTAACGCTGCCGTTGATCAGCGAATATCTGGCCGAGCGTAAGCGCGCCGGTCTTTCCGCATCCTCGATCAAGTTGATCGTTGTGGCGCTAAAGATTTTCTTTCGCTTTCTTGCGGGCAAAGGCGCAGTCGGGCGCGACCCGACCGAAGCGCTCGCGCTCCCGCGAATCGAGCGCTATCTGCCCGAGACATTGAACGAATTGCAAGTGGAACAGTTGATCGAGAGCATCGACACGAAAGTTCCACTGGGTTGGCGCGACCGGGCGATGATCGAGCTGCTTTATGCGAGCGGGTTGCGCATTTCCGAGCTGACCAACGCGCGGCTGGAAAATTTCGATCCCAATGAGGGGACGGTCCGCGTGGTGGGCAAAGGAAATAAAATGCGAATCGTGCCGGTCGGGCGCAAAGCGTGCGAAGCGATCGCATCGTATTTGTCGACGGAACGGCCGAAGCTGGTTAAGCGCCGCAGCGGCAGCGAGATTTTTTTGTCGGAACGCGGGACGAAGTTAACGACTGCGCGCGTCTGGCAGATCGTAAAAAGGATTTCGCGGCACTCCGGCCTAGAGAAAAACATTTATCCGCATTTGCTCCGGCACAGTTTCGCCACGCACCTGCTCAGTAACGGCGCCGATCTGCGCATCATCCAGGAAATGCTCGGCCACGCCGACATTTCCACGACCCAAGTTTATACCCACGTCGATCAACAGCGGCTCAAAGCTGTGCATCGACAATTCCATCCGCGGGCCTGAGAGAACAACCGCGGATTACGCGGATAGACACGGATAAGAAACGGCCTTCGGGCTTCTGCCCTCCGTTTTCTACTTTCTAATTTCTAATTTCTAATTTTCGCCGACTTTCCCCTTCTTATGCGACGTCTGGTCTTGCTCGTGATCGTGGCCGCGCTGGCCGCAGTTGGGATCCTGTACGGATTGCGGCACGCCGCCGGGACGACGCCCACGGCAGTGACCGGGCTTCTCCCCCGCGGGACAATTTTTCTGGCGCATGTTCCCGATTTCAAGCGCGCGCGCGATCAGTGGCACGAATCCGACATTTACCAACTCTACCGCGAACCGGCGGTGCAGGACTTTCTACAAAGACCACTCGCGCGCGCACCGCAGCGCGACACGGCTTCGCAAACGCTGGGTGAAATCGAGCAGCTCGACCCGAAGGATGCGTTCCTCGCGGTCACTTCCATCGAGAATAACAATCCGCGGTTTGCGGGCGGATTTCGTTTTCGAGGGAACCGGGACGACGCGGAGCGCATCGTCGGCAAATGGCGCGCTCAATTTGTAAAAAATGGCTCAACCCGCGAAAGCATGGATTACGAACGGCACAAGATCGATATCGTAGGTGCGGCGCCGAACCAGATCGCGACCGTTTACGACGGCGATTGGTTCTTCGCCTCCAACGATCTGGCGGAATTGAAAACGCTCCTCGATCGCGTCGACGGCCGCGCCCTCGCCACGGCGAGTCCGTCCGGTGGCGGAAAAGATCGACAATTAACTCTGGACGCGGATGAAAATTTCCGCGCGGCGATGGCACACATGCCTCCGAGTTACGCTCTTCTTTTTTATCTCCAGCCCAAAGGCTTCAGTGAAAGATTAGCGTCACTTCAGACCGCGATGGGGCAGCCCGCAACATCCTCGGGGATCGAACAAATCCGCAGCATTTGCGGCACGACACGCTTCGATAAGGGAAAACTTCACGACGTTTTGTTTGCTGGAATGCCAAAAATGGCCCAAGACGCGAACCTGAAGCGCTCGTCCGCGGCGCTAGGCACGGTGGATACATTTTTCTATCTCGCCACGTTGTTGAATCCGGAGAAATTCGACTCTCTCAGTCAAGCGGGCGGGATCGGAGTGCTTGGCGCGTGGTTCCAGAAATTTTTTCAGGCGACTTCACGCAGCGGAACTACGGCGGACGATTGGAGAGCCGCCTTCGAACTGGAAGTGGGATCGTTGGCCGATTGGCCGGCGAACACGCGCTGGCCGTCACTGATCGCAACGATTCCGGTAAAGGACCCGGCCCGCGCGAACAAGATCGTCAACATGTTGACGTCCGCGATTGACGAAGACGCGCCCTGGGCCAAAGCCGAGAAGGACGGCATCCGTTATTTTTTCATGGCGACTCCGGCGAGTTTGTTCGCCATCACGCCGACAATTGCGTTGTCGGACCAAATGATGGTTGCCGGTCTCGATTCCGTCTCGGTGGAGGCGGCGATGAAGCGCAACCGGTCCGAGCCGGACCGGCGGAGCGCGACATCCGGGTTGTCGAATTCCGAAGCCTATAAAACGGCGGCCCGTTCCGTGCCGGCGCCGACGCACCTTTTCGCGTACATCGATACGGCACTTTTGTATTCGCGGCTGGACGCGGCGCTGCGCCCGATGCTGTTGATGAGCGCGGCCTTCATGCCCGCGATCTCGGATTATGTCGATGTTGGCAAGCTGCCCGAGCCCAAAGTGGTGACCAAGCATCTAAGCCCGATTGTTTCGTCCCAGCGCTATGATGGCGACGGTTATGTGGCTGAATCGATCGGCCCAGTCACCTTAAACCAGGCGGCGATCGGCATTGGCTGGCCGGCTATTTTCTGGGCTATAGGTCACCAGCATAAGCGCTAGGCGACGAGAACTGCGCCATTTCGGCGCTGTCTAACTCAAATCTTAGCTAAGGCGCCCAGGGAGCGAGAATTGTGCTGTTAGTCGGGCAAAAATATGCTACTTTTTTCGCCTTATGGCTATTCTCAAGAAAAACGCATTCTCCCGTCGAGTTCCTGACTTGGTTACGGAGGAACTGGTAGCGGTGCTCTCCCGCCGTGCAACGTTCGAGTTCAAGGAGCTCTTCGATATCGTCCATGAAAATCTGAGGGCGCGGAATGCTGCCAGCGGGGGCGAGGAAATGCTTCGGCTGCGTGCTTACGAGAAGCTGCAAAACCTGGTCGCACGCGGGGCCGTAAAGAAGACTGGCAAGAAATACAAAGGGTTGCCTTCCGCCCTGGCGAGCGCGATCGCGCCGCCAAACGGCCATATTCCAAACCCGCTCGCGGCGGTAAAATAACGCAGCGGCACCGCATCCGAGTCTGCGAATGATTCGAGAATATCTGCCGGTTCTCCTGCAGATCATTGTCGCCATCGGGTTCGCTGCTTCGGCCCTGATTGTCAGTATTCTGGTCGGCAAAACCGGACGGCGCACGCGGGCGAAAGACACGGCCTACGAGTGCGGCATGCTTCCACAAGGCGAAGGCCAGCCGCGCTTCAGCGTGAAGTTTTATCTCGTGGCAATGCTCTTCATCCTTTTCGATCTCGAGATCGTGTTCATGTATCCGTGGGCGGTTGTTTACAAGGAAGCGATCGCGCAAAGCGGGCTGATCTTTTGGAGCATGTTCAGCTTCATCACCATCCTAATGGTGGGCTACGTTTACGCGCTCAAAAAAGGCGCGCTCGATTGGAAGAAGTAACTTCGTTGATTTCTGACTTCTAACCGCCCGCTCTGGCTTTTTGTTTCCACGTTCATCCTGAGCGTGTTGCTTGCCGCGTTTACAACCACCGGCGGGCGCCAGGTTTTCGTCAAAGAGGTTCTCGGTAGCGCCTACGATTCGCAGGCAGAACATTTTTTGCGCGGCAATGTTGACGTGGACGGTGAGGCGATCCGTCACGAAGCAATCGTCGTGGATGGCAAGGCTCGAATGTACTTCGGGCCGTTCCCTGCTCTCCTTCGGATCCCGTTAAACTATATTTATCCGGCGGGGCGAGGCAGTTGGTCGCGTCTCTCAGGATTGTGTGCGGGCGTAATCGCATTGGTTTCTTTCGCGGCGCTTGTCGCCGACACTTTGAGTCTCTCTTCGCTGTCGGCTCGCGCGCGGTCGTGGCTCGGGAGCGCTTGCGTGACAGGGTTCGCGCTAGGTTCCCCGCTTCTGTTGTTGCTTGGAAATCTTTCCGTCTACAACGAAGCGATTGTCTGGGGGCTGGCTTGGGCGCTGGCTGCGCTTTTTTTCGCGAACCGCGCTCGCACCGCGACCGGATATCGTCTCACAGGATCGCTGCTTGGATTTTCCTTTTGTGCCGCGGGAGCTTTGCTTTCCAGAGCTACTTTCGGCCTGCCCTTTTTGTTGATCGCGCCTGTCTTATTTCTGCAATTGCCTGCCAAAGGCCGCATAAGTTGGCTCACTGCCATTTTTCTTCCACTCGGCGCGGCTCTCGCCTTCTACCTTTTACTCAGCTACGCGAGATTCGGGACTTGGAGCGGAACCAGCTACACTAATTATATTAACCCGGTTCACCGCGAGTTTGCGAAGAATTACGGTGTATTCAGCCTGAGTCGCGTTCCTTACGGCTTTGCGGATTATTTCAGCTTGCGCTTTCCCGAGTTGCAGCATGATGCGCCGTTTCTGAAAGCGGAACGACATGCTTCTCCAAACCCGTCCGCTTATTCGCTCCCGTTCAGCGAAACTTATCTGTCTGTGCCCTGGTGTTCAGGCTGGCTCCTGTTTGGCGCGATATTTGGAGTGAGCGCGCTTTTTCGCCGAGGCCGCTCCGACTGGTTGGATCGGGCCATTGCTGCCGCTCTCTTCGGTCAGTTTATCTGCATCCTCTGCTTCTTCGCCCTCGCCCAGCGCTACGCGGCCGACCTCTATCCATTCTTGATTTTTTGCTTCTGCATTTTCTTGCGCGGTGGAGGAAGGGTATTATTTCGAAACTGCTATTTGATGAGCGGCTTGGTCGCTTTATCGATCGTGGTAAACTCACTTGCGACCATCTCCTGGTTAATCGACATCGACCAGAATGTGCCGGCGCAAACGCGCGCCAGTTGGAAGGCATTTCTGGGCAGAACCGATGAACCAACGCTCAGGGATGGATCTCGTTAGTCCAAAGAAATTGATAAGTAGCCATTGCATTGATCGCGACGGACACCGCGAAAAGCGCGGCTTCGTTGGCAGATATTTTCGCCGGGCCGTTGCCTGCGATGATGAGAAACATCCAGGGAAGGAGGACGATGGCGTAGCGATAAGAGAATTGCCATCCGCCGGGATTTCCATGACACCAAAGAACAAAAGTCAACACGCCGATGGCGAGCCAAGAGACAACTTTGTAGCGTCCCCCTTCGCGGAAAAGGAGAAATAGGAAAGGGCTAGCGAGGAAAATCGAGCAGCCGAACGGATAAAGCCGGAAGTAGGGAAAATCGGGAATGTCGCCGAATCCTTCGAACAACATTTTGTGGATATTCCATGGAATGGCATGAAGAGAAAAAAGCCCGTGTTGATACCATGGTTCCTGCAAGACCTTCGGAATCTGACTGTAGCCAAACTCGAATACTGAGTGAAAGCGGGCGAAGTTATAAGCTGCGGTCAACACGCCGAGCGCAACCGGAAAAACTAGAAAATGGATCAGCGCAGGCAATTTTTCCTGGAACCGTCGCTTGATGCTCCCCCAGCCTGCCGCCTCGAAGTCAGCGGGGTAGACGAACAGATAAAGGTAGATCGGCAAAATAAGGATCAGCTCGGTGCGATTGCCGAAAGCCAGAGCAAAGAACGCCCCGGCAAGAACGGGCCGTTGTCGCACCAAAACAAAATAGAGCGCACCGATTTCTCCCAGTAATGCAAACCCAAGCGCGATGTGCCAGGCACCGCTGAACCCGAGATTGCACCAAGTCCAGGTCCCAAAAATCGGGAAGAGCGCCAACAGGACGCGCCGACCGAGCGATTTGCCTTCCAGGGTGGACAGTTGAAAAAAGAAGTAAACACATAAGCCCGCGATTAATGCCGCCACAACGCGCCCAGGAAAGTTGTGAACTAAGCCCGCCCCCTGCAAAAGCGCGATGGGAATCAGGCTCAGAACCGCGCCGAGTGGAAAGACTGAGTAATAATTGCCGTTGCGCGGCACCATTTCATTGAGCCAAGACGGCGGAGAATTTTGCAGACCGAGGTGACCGTGCAGCAGGGCTGCGGCGATTCGAACGGTGTAATCGAAATGTTGCTGCGTTGGTTTAACTGAAAAATAGAAGGCGAGCGCGGCAAACAACAGAAGGGCAGCTCCAAACCAACGATGCGCCGGCAGCGGACTCTCCGGCCTGGAATCCTCGCGACGCGGCGGCCCTGGTGCGGCGGTCTCGTTCATTTCAGGAAGAAAACGCTTGTCATACGAAGCGCAGCAAACGGCCCTTAATTAGCCTTCTTCGATTAGAATGACCATTGAATAAGCAGGCGCCGGATTCCCACTTGCACGTCCCGCTGGAACCGCCTAATAGCTTTATCCTCCATGATTCACCACGTTGTCCTTTACAAACTTAAGCCCGAGGTCACTCCCGCTCGCGTCGAGGAGATGATGATGAACACACGTATGCAGCTCCTCAAGATCCCCGAAGTTCAGAGCATCAAATGCGGGAAGCGCGTCGATCCGGGATTGCCCTGGCCGTTCTTTATCGCGATCGATTTCGAATCGATGGATAAATTCGCGATTTTCCGCGAGGACTCTATTTTCGTGAAATTCATGGAGGAAATCATTAAGCCGAACACGTCCGAATCGCTCAGCCTGGATTTCGAGATGGATCCGGGCAAGGACGTGCGCTTTTCCTGACGCTGTTTCCCCTTTCCGGTTTCGAAATTGCTGACATATAAAGTCAAAGTCAGCGCATGAACAAGAAGGCTATTCTTCTCGCAGGCGGCGCCGGCAGCCGTCTGTTCCCGATCACAAAGATCGTCTGCAAACAGCTCTTGCCGGTTTACGACAAGCCGATGATCTGCTACCCGCTGGCCACGCTCATGCTAGGCGGCTTGCGCGAAATCCTGATCATTTCCACGCCGAAAGATCTGCCGATGCTGCGTGATTTTTTGGGCGATGGTGCGCAACTTGGCATTCGGCTCCAATACGCCGAGCAACCGAAGCCAAACGGCATTGCCGAAGCTTTTCAGATCGGCGCCAAATTTATCGGCGGCTCAGGCGCATCGCTCATTCTGGGCGACAATATTTTCTACGGTAAGCTCGACTTCTATCGCGAGGCGCTCGCGATCAAGCGCGGCGCGTGCATTTTTGGTTATCAAGTGCGCGATCCGCAACGTTACGGCGTGGTTGAGTTCGGTCCGGACGGGCGCGCGATCAGCCTCGAGGAAAAACCGAAGCAGCCGAAAAGTCATTTCGCTGTGCCTGGCCTTTACGTTTACGACGAGCGGGTTGTCGATTTTTGCCGGAAGCTGAAGCCATCGGCGCGCGGAGAGCTCGAGATCACCGATTTGAATTTGCTTTATCTCAAAGAGAACGAACTGCACGTGAAGCTGCTCAGCCGCGGCATGGCCTGGCTCGATACCGGCACCCAGACCAGTTTGCTCGAGGCCGGCAATTACATCGCCACCATCGAACATCGACAAGGATTGAAAGTCGCGTGTCTCGAGGAAGTCGCATTGCGCATGGGCTTTATCAGCCAGTCCGATCTCGCGGCTATCATCGAACGACTCCCGAAAGGCGAGTATCGCGATTACCTGCAAATGGTTTGCGACGAGGGACCGACCGTTGCTCCGCAGCCTGTGGGTTAGCAACGTTATTTCGGTTGCTCGCGCAGAAGGTGGTTCGTATCGGCGAGCAGTTTCGTCATGGCGTCCGCTTCGGTCGCGTCGTAGTAGCCGCGAATGTCGCCATGTCGATCCACCAAAATCATTCGCGTGCTGTGCACAGGCGTTCCGGTTTCTGCGCTGCCATCGGAAACGGCCAGCTTGAATCCGTCACGCGATAGTTTGTAGATCGCCGGTTTTTGACCGGTGAGAAAGTCCCAGCGAGTCGGTTGCGCCTGCAGCTTCTCTGCATACCCGCGCAAAACTTCCGGCGTGTCCTTATCTGGATCGACTGTGAACGAGACGAGATGCACATCTGTTTTTTCCAACGGCGTTTGCAACTCGCTCATTCGCGAACTGATCATCGGGCACGGGCCTGGGCAGGTCGTAAAAATAAAGTCGGCGATCCAGATTTTGCCAAGTAACTGAGCTGAGCCAAATGGCTGGCCGTTCTGATTGACGAGCTCAAAACTTGGAACCGAGCCGTACGACGAAACCGTCCGCTGCCGGAGCGCGTTTACCTCCACGTGCCGCAGCCAAAGCAAGAGCGCCAACGTAACAAACGGAATAAGAACCAATGTCACTTTCCAGACAAGCGGGCCGCGCGACGCTTCGCGTTGAAGTGGAACTGAGGACGCGTTCATGATTTCGTAAGGACGAGTGCGCCGAGCAAGAGAGGCAGGTAAACAATCGAACTGAGAAATAACAGGCGCGCATCCGCCGGTGTGCGCGTTTTCAAAAAACGCATCGCCACGGCGATGAACAAGCCGCCAAGCAAAAGTTCAATCGCGAGATAGATCATCGTCGTGATTCCGAGGAAAGCGGGCAGGCCGGCGACAACGAGGAGCAAGATGCAGAAGAACACACTTTGGCTGGCGCTGCGTTCACCACTCTGGTCGTCGCTCGAGATCATTCGAAAACCGGCGCGCGCGTAATCGTCGCGGTACATCCAGGCAATGGCGAAGAAATGCGGCAGTTGCCACAAAACCATGATCGCAAAAAGGCTCCATGCGCCGGCTTCAATCGTTCCACGCGCCGCCGCCCAACCGATCACCGGTGGCAGCGCGCCGGGTATTGCGCCGACGAGCGTGTTCGCGGTAGTGATGCGTTTGAGCGGCGTGTAACCAAAAATGTAAATGACGATCGTGACGGCAGCGAGGATTGCGCTCAGCGCGTTACAAAACACGATAAGATATCCAACGCCGAAAAGAGAAAGCGCGCTGCCCAGAACAAACGCCTCGACTGGTCGCATTCGTCCCGCCGGAACCGGCCGCGTTCGAGTCCGATGCATCATCGCGTCGAGCCGGCGTTCCCACCATTGATTCAATGCGGCCGCGCCAGCAGCAGCTGCGGCCGTTCCAAACACGACATGAAAAAGCGCGACGTAATTAATCGGCGGCTGCGCGCCGAGATAAAAACCAACCGCAGTCGTGAGGAGAACGAGGAGAGTAAGCCGCGCTTTGACCAGCTCCGCAAAATCGGCAACAAAGCGGCCGCGCACCGGGGCACGGACGTTAGCTTCCATCGGCGCATCGATTGCAGCCGTTTTCACGCGGGCATTGCTCCTTTCAAGTCCCGAGATCCACTTGTCGATCCTTCATTCCGTTGCCGAATGCGCCAGCAAATCGCACAAATGCTCACCCCGAACGATAGCATGATCGCGCCGACCGCGACATGTGCCGTGGCGACATCGGCGGCTTTGTTGCTCCAAATCGTCCACGCACCAAGCGTGAGCTGACAAAAGACCAGCGCGATCCACAAGATCGACAATCGCCGGAGCGAACTGATTCCCCGCGCGTCTCGCCAGACGCGCAAAAAAAATACGATTACCGCGATCGCGATAAGGACGGCAAGAAACCGGTGGGTCATATGCAGCCAAATCTGGAACGCGCTCACATCAGAAAGCGCATGGGCATCACGCCAAGCATTGATCTTGGCGAGTGCGTCTGCGCCCGTGTCCGGAATCCACGCGCCGTTCGCCGTGGGAAAATCGAGAATGGCGAGATCGCGATGCTGATGTCGCATCGTCGCGCCGAGGGCGAGCTGCAGGTAAATCGCGATCGTCGTCGCGATCGCGATCGTTTTGATCGGCGCAATCCCGCGACGGCGGGATGGATCGGAAATTACATTTGAGAGCGACCGCCAGAAATTTGTGGTGACGAGAGCGATTGTGACAATCAATCCGAGAAATGCTTGAGCGAGACAGGCGTGAAAGATTCCGATCTCATCTTTCAACATGGTCACACGCAAACCGCCGAGGACGCCTTGCAGAATTACGCCGGCCAGCGCCATCAAACCAAGAATGCGAACCCAGTGTCGATCTTCGACGAGCCAGAGCCAGATCGTGAGAATGATGGTGAGAAACCCTACCGTGGACGCGATCAGCCGATGGGTGTGCTCAAAAAAAATCCCGCCGATCCATTTTGAAACCGGAAACAAGAACATGTTGTAGCCGAACGTGGTCGGCCAATCGGGCACAGCCAGACCAACGCCTTTGCTCGTAACCATACCGCCGCTGCAAATAAGAAGCAGCGTCGCGACCGCTGTGAACCAGACAAAGCGATTGAGCCACGCTCCCGATCTTGCGTAAGACATCGAACGAAAATAACCGCGGATGATACGAATTTCGCGGTCAAATTTACTGTAGCCGTCGCCCTGCGGGCGACGCGCACGCTTCGCACAGCGAAGCGGCTACAGCGGCGGTTTAGCGGCGGGATTTTCCGTTTTCGGCGCGCCGCCGGGCGGCTGTTGACCCGGTGCAGGCCCGGTTGGCGGTGCGTTTTGTGGCCCCGCCAATTCGGCGCGCTCCTTCAGCCAGGCTTGGTAATCCTCAGGTGTGTCGACGACGACCGTTCCCTTCATTCCGTAATGACCAAGACCGCAGAGCTGGCCACAGATCACTTCGTAGGTTCCGGCCTTGACCGGCGTGAACCACATCGGAATTAGCGAGCCGGGAATCGCGTCAGCGGCAATGCGCATATGCGGCAGGCAAAAATTGTGAATCACGTCTTTGGAGGAAAGTTCGACGATGACCGGGCGATTAATCGGAACATGCAGCTCGCCCAGCGTCACAATGTCGTCTTTGCCGGCCGGATCATTTGGATCCAGCCCGAGCGGATTCGAGTTGGTGACCAAGCTGACATCGCGCCGGCCGAAAAGGCCGTCCGGTCCCGGCAAATGATAGTTCCAGTTGAACTGCTGGCCGACCACGTGGACGAGAATCACATCTTTGGTGGGCGGAAATTCATTCACTCGTTTCGCCCAAAGCGGAATGGCGAATCCGAGCAAAAGCACAGCCTCGATCAGGACAACGGAAAATTCCAGATGCGTGGAGATACCGCTGCGCACACCGTGGTGATCGGCCAAGGGATGGCGACTCTTGCGGAAACGAATCAAAACGAAAATGAAAAAAGCGGACCAGCCGATGAAGAGCGTGCCCATGAACCAGTGACAAAATTCGAGGATGTGATCGATCTGGTAGCCGTGCTCGGATGCATTCGGCGGTTGACCAAGAAATTCGTTGATCAACGCCAGGCTATTCATACCCATCCAAATTTTCATCGCTCAGCTCTTGATGTGGCTCGAGCGGCATCCGGCTGTGGCGCCAAATACTAAAACTGAACGCGCCGATTCCGCCCACGACCGACATGACGGCGCCGAAAAGGAACCAGATCGCGATCGCCATGTGCTCGGTCGATTTTCCGTCTTTGGCTCCATAACAAAATGGGCAAGCGATGGCCTGACCCAGCGGCGACAAGATCGACAGTAACAAGATCGACAAGATTTTCGCTCTCATGTGATGATGCGAAGCCGTTTCATTTTCCGGTAAAACCAAACGCCGTAGACGATGAGAGCGATTGCACAAACGAAGGAGGCGATCGCTCCGGCCAGATAAACCGGCGCGCCTTCCACGAGATCGACCCAGATGCACCAGGCGCCAACTCCGAGCGCGAGAAGCGTCGAGAAAATGATGAAGACAATATGGAACGCTTTAAGTGACATTTAATGCGGGGCGACAATGGGATTGTACCAGGCAAGATACGTGAGCCAAAAAAGAGCGAAGACGAAAAAGCCGGTGAAAATCAGGACGCGGTAGATCAATTTTTTTTCGGCGGCGAGATGCATAAAGACGGCGCCGACGAGGCTGACTTTAAAGGCCGCGAGGAGTAGGGCGACGATGATGTTCGCTTTTTGCGAGCCGAAGTTCACATACGACAATCCGACCGTGAGGGCAGTGCAAACAATCAACGCGGCGCCGACCATCAAATAGCCTTTGACGTGCTTTTGGATGCCGTGCGCGTACTCCTCGTGCTCGGCCGGGTCTTGTGAGATGTCAGGCGGGTTGTTCATGGTTCAGAGCAAATAGAAAAGCGGGAAGACAAAAATCCAGACAAGATCGACAAAGTGCCAGAAGAGACCGCAGACCTCGACCCGGTTGGCCAGATGTTCGGGGTTATGCTGGTAAAGCCGCTTACTGACTGGCAGCCACATGTAAATGAAAACGAGCACGCCGCCGAGCACGTGCGCGCCATGCAATCCAGTGATGGTAAAGTAGCTCGCGAAATAGGCGCTGTGCCACGGCCCAAATGATGAGATGCGTTCGACGTCCTCTTTTTCGATTGTTCCGATTTTTTCTGTCGGCGGCATGTACAAGAAGTGCGGCCGATCCATCGCGGGATTAGTTGGGTCGGCGTTGACCGGATCGAGGGCGATTTCGTACTCCTTGATGTTTGGATCGGCGAGCGCC
This sequence comes from Chthoniobacterales bacterium, assembly GCA_035936875.1. Taxonomy (GTDB): domain Bacteria; phylum Verrucomicrobiota; class Verrucomicrobiia; order Chthoniobacterales; family UBA10450; genus DASYVQ01. The sequence goes on along the minus strand of DASYVQ010000167.1, from coordinate 38,667 downwards.
TCGCGATTGTGCAGATGGCCGCTGATCTCGAGCCGCGGCTGCAAACCTTTTTCTTCGGCGTGCTTGTTGCCGAGGTATTGCTCGTACTTCTCGAGCTTATCGCGTTTTATGAAAGCGCCGAAGTGCTCAAACTTCTGCGGCCACTCATAGTATAGTTTTACGAACAGGAAGATCGCACCGCACAAAATCGTGGCCAGCATGTACCACCAATAGGTCCGATAGCGTCGCATTTTCAGCGCGGCCCAGGCGAGAACGACTGTGACCGACGATATTATCAGGATCGCCGTGTTCATTGTTCCCACGGGAACATTCAGCAAACCGTGCGGCCATTCACCCGGCTGCGCGTCGAGGCGCAAAAAAATGTAAGCGGAAAAAAGTCCGCCAAAGAGCATCACTTCGGACGCGAGAAACAACCAGATGCCAACTTTTGCGTTCCACAGTCCGGTGTCCGGCCGTGTGGAAATGGTGTACGGAATTTCCATCGTTAGCTAGGCGAGTACTGGCTCCTCGACCGCCTTGCGCCGGGTGCGCTCGGTCGGTTCGACCGGTTCATTTTGCATGGTGAAATCGCGATCGCGTCCGGGCAGGCTGTATTCGTACGGACCGCGATAAGCGACAGGCGTGGTGACGAAATTTCCGTGCGGTGGCGGCGACGGCGCGGTCCATTCCAGGGTCGTCGCCTCCCACGGGTTGTCGTTCACCTTTTCGCCGTGTTTGATGCTCCAGAAGAAATTGATGATAAACGGAATTTGGGCCAGACCCATGATCCAGGCCCCCCACGAGATTGGTGTGTTCCATTGAAACCCGGTTAGACCCCAGACATGGTCGCCGCCCACGGTCCAGCCCTGGCCGCCATCGTACCAGCGGCGATGCATGCCGAGCATGCCCTGGAGAAACTGCGGCATGAAGATCACATTCATGCAGATGAGCGACGGCCAGAAGTGCACTTTGCCCCAGAACTCGTTCATTTTTCGACCGGTCGCTTTCGGATACCAATAATAAATTCCCGCGAACAATCCAAAGATCGTGCCCGGCGCCACGATGTAATGGAAATGCGCAATGACGTAGTAAGTATCGTGGAGGTAGAGATCGGCGGAATTAAACGCGAGCGGAATGCCGGTAAGACCGCCAATTCCAAACATCGGCAGGAACGCGGTGGCAAAAAGCATCGGCACATTAAATCGGATCGAGCCGCCCCAGAGCGAAATGAAGAACGCGCTCAAAATGATGACTGATGGAATCGAGATCAGCAGCGTGGTGGTTTGGAAAAACGCGCTCACAGTCGAGCCCATGCCGGTGAGCCACATGTGATGCGCCCAAACGATGAATGACAAAAAGCCGATCACGAGCACCGAGAAAACGAGCGACTTGTAACCCCAAAGCGGCTTGCGCGAATTGTTGGCGAGAATTTCGCCGACGATCCCGAAGGCGGGCAGGATCAACACGTAAACTTCGGGGTGACCGAGAAACCAGAACAGGTGCTGCCATAAAAGCGGACTGCCTCCCCCGCTGATGTTCAAGGGCGCACCGTTTACGACCATTCCGGCCGGCAGAAAGAAACTCGTGGCCGCAGTTCGATCCATCAGTTGCATGACGATCGCGGCCTCCAACGGTGGGAAGGCGAGCAGCAGCAGAAACGCAGTGACAAATTGTGCCCAAACAAAAAATGGCAGCCGCATCCAGGTCAGACCCTTGGCCCGCAGTTGAATGATCGTGGTGATGAAATTGATCGCGCCAAGCAACGATGACGTGATCAGAAAAATAAATCCGATCAGCCAAAGCGTTTGCCCGTTGAAGATCAGATGGAACGCCGGGCCCTTATCGGAAATGTCCGAGAGCGGCGTGTAAGAAGTCCAACCCCCTTTGGCCGCGCCGCCCGGCACAAAGAAACTCGTCAGCATGATCAAGCCGCCGACCCAAAACGCCCAGAAACTGGCGGCGTTTACTTTTGGAAACGTCATGTCCGGCGCGCCGATTTGGAGCGGGACAACGAAATTTCCGAAGGCCGCGAACGCGACCGGCACAACGCCAAGGAAGATCATGATCGTGCCGTGCATCGCGCCTAATGAGTTATAAAACTCGGGCGTCATCTTCCCGTCCGGCATCGTGTTCGCTCCGAAAATGTACGGGAGCCACTTGCCAAGGACAGGCAGCGCCTGGCCCGGATAGGCCAACTGCCAGCGCATCAGCATCATCAGCGAAAAACCGAAGAACAAAAAGATGAGGCCGCAGATGCCGTATTGGATTCCGATCACTTTGTGATCGGTCGAGAAAATGTATTTTCGCCACCAGCCGAGCTCATGATGCTCATAGCTGGCGTCGTGCGCGTGCGGATCGTGAGGAGTTTCGAGAGAAGTGGAAGCGTCCATTTCAGGAAAAAGTTACCCCGCCAATATCGAAAGAGAAAGCCTCATTGCAAAGTCCGAAATTGAATCGCTTGTCGATCTTGCCCTGGCCTTTTACGCCGCCCCAACGACCCAAATTTACTCGAGATAGCCGAATTTTCGAAGCGAAATGGCCGCGACCGATTCCATCCTGGCGAGAAGTGGCGCGGGATGCTCTCGCCAGCGACCAATCGAAGAGGGCGGCGCAATCTCCGCTCGCGCGACAGATTCGGCATCAACATCCGCAGCGAGAAATTGCATGATCTGCTTCGTGGTTTCGACCGGGCTTTGGCAAAGATCTTCGAAACGCACCAGGTGATAGTTTCCGCGTAGCTCCGCCTCCCCGTACCTGGAGGCGCGAAGGTTCACTCGCTCCCACAATAAAAGCGCACGGAGCGGCACCGGATAACGCCAGCGTTCACGCCAATTCAACACCGTGCGTCCGTGTTTGCGGAGCTGGTTTTGATTTTTCGAGAAAGCCATGTCGCGGCCGTCCCTCAGCACGTGAATGAATTTCAATTGGGGAAACTGCGCGTGAAGAAATGGGAGCAGATAAACGCTGCGCGGCGCCTTCCAACCCCAGCGCGCGCTCTCAGTCATTCCAGAAAGATGCTGCTTAAGCGCCTGCTGAAATTCTTGCCGCATCCTCTCCGCTTCGCTCGCCGGCAGCGCAACATGTCGATCTTCGCTTCCAACAAAACGATTAACCCATCTGTCGTGAAACGAATAGAACTCGAGCGCATCTTCCGCTGCATTCAAATGCCCGCCCAGATTGTAGCCCGCATGTCGAGCGATGCGCGCCACAATTCGGGTACCTGAACCACCGGTCGCGCCGATGATCAACGGAGCGGAATTCGTCACATCAACTTGTCGATCTTGGCTACGACGGCGGCGATGGGCGCAAGCGCTCCTGCCGTTCCAATTCACGTTGAATCATCTGCTCCCGCCGCGATCCCATCCAGCGATACGCGTAAACGTTCAGGCCGTGCGCGAACAGACCGATTCCCCAGCCGAAAATCACCCACGGAAACCAGAGATGCTCAGGGTTCTTCAGAAGATTGAGGGCGGCGAGCAGCGCATTCACGACCGCGTAGATCATGGCGTGTCGATAAAATGCCAGGCGCGCTTCCACTCTCGCCGCCGCCCGCCGGTATGCGATGTCGTCCATGCCTTCAACTCAACATGTCGATCTTGAAATGGAAAGCGCGAAATGACTTCACCTCGCGGCGGCGCGCACGCGCCGTAGTCAGCCGCTCTGCGTTGACCGGGAGGTGTCCCAGAACGGGCTTTATGTTCTGTTGAGCTATCGTATAAGCGATAGCGAGACGAGATGATCGCGATTTCCACCAACTTTTTTACGCTGCCGAAACCCCGCGTTGAAGTTTTTTCGTGATGAGCAGCCGCGCAATCGTCTTTTTCGCCTGGGGCGCGAAGTACATCGATCAGGTCGCGTCTTGCATCCGCGAAAGCCAGCTTCCCAAATATCCGATATTTGTAATTACCGACCCGGCGACCGATGTCAGCGGTCTACCGCCCGACGTTGAAGTCGTACGGCGCGACTGCCAGCTTTCCGGCAAAGCAAGAAAGACCGAGCTCCTGATTTCGTTGCCGGAACAGATCGAGACGGCGCTGCTTCTTGATGCCGACACGCGAGTGATTGACGACGTATCGCTCGGCTTCGAGAAGGCGGAGAAACACGGCATCGCCATGGCGCCGGCGCCGCACTACTCGCTCGCCGATTTTCGTGATTTCCGTCAAGTCATGCTCAATGAAGGAGTCACACCGCGTGGCCAAATCATCTACAACTCAGGCGTTATCTTTTTTGCGCCGCATCGACCGGACGTCCGCGCCGTGTTCGAGCAGACCCTGGCATTGGCGCGAAAATACCCGGACACGCCGTGGAACGACCAAACTTATCTGACGCTGGCGATGGAGCTGCTGGATTTCAATCCGTACACACTCTCTCCCAGTTTCAACCACCGCGCGTTCGGCGAGTTGATTAGCGGATCGATCCGCATCTGGCATTCTTATGAGCCGCTGCCGCGCAATGCCGGATCTTTGGAAAAGGGTTACCTTCACCGCTACGAAAAAGGCAAGCTGGTGAAGGCGGTGAAAGTCCCGTTGTGATGCCGGCGATTAGTCCGCCCCGAATCGTCCTTCACGTCGGCGCTCCCAAAACCGCGTCGACCTATCTGCAACGGCGACTGCGTGCCGATCCTGCTCGCTTGCGCAAGCATGGGATCTACGTCCCCGTTCTACCCGTCGTCGCGCAAATGGCGGGGAATGCAAAACTTTTGGCTACGGCCCTGAGTCAGCGGCCGTCGCTAACGTTCCAGCGCGCCTTTCCGGAAATCGATGTGAGCGCGCTCGATCCGGCCCGCCTTGTCGCCGAACTTCTCCAAGACTGGCGACCGGACACTGAATCGATCGTGCTCTCCGCCGAGAACTTCAGGCCAAATCATGCTCAGAGATTACGCGAGTTGCTCCCAACAACAACGCCTTGCGTCGTCGTCCTGTTCGTACGCCGACAGGATCGTTGGATCGACTCCTACTTCAATCAACTCGTCAAGACGAACGACATCGACGACAGCAACATCAGTACATTTGTCGCGAGACTGTGCGACACAGACGGGGAACGGTTGTGCCGCCCGGACTGGCACGCGAACTATGAAGCGTGGCGCGACGCTTTCGGGAACTGCAACGTCGTGTTCTACGACGAGGTCACGTCGGACGTGTTCGCGGCCTTTATCGCTGCTGCTGGGCTTGCGCCGGTGCCCGATTTGATCGACATCGACCGTGCTCAAGTGTCACTCGATGTTTATCAGTTGGCCTATCTCCTTGATTCGAAAACTCCGATTGCCTTTCCGGACTTTCTTCGGCGCAAAGCCGCGAGCGAGCAGGCTTCCCGACGTCTTGGCCGTGAAGAGACGCGCAGCCTTCTCACAACCGCTGATATGACACGTCTGCGCGACCGGTTCGAAGCGTCCAATGATCGACTCATGACGGCATTGGGACGCAATGACAACAAAACGCTGCTGCGATTGGATGCCAGTAGCGATTCCGATTCCTATTGCGATCTGCGCCAGCTCTACGCCTCCGAAGCGTATGCTCGCCATCGACAACTGGCAGATGCCATTTACACGCGGCGCAACCGCCGCCACCAATGGCAAAAAGCTCTGATGTCCTTTATCCGCCGCTGATTCTTTCATGAAGCCCACACCCAATATCTTATTCATCATGTGCGACCAGCTTCGGGCCGATGCGCTCGGTTGCACTGGAACCTGGGTGAAAACTCCCCACATCGATCGGCTCGCGCGCGAGGGTGTTCGCTTTTTGAATTGCGTGACGACGTCTCCAGTCTGTCTTCCGGCACGGATTTCGATGGCAACGGGCCGTTACCCTCATAACACCGGCGTTTGGGATAACTGCCCGTTTGAGTTGCCGGAAGGAACGCCGACGTGGATGTCGGCGATCCGCGATGCCGGCTACCGAACGAGCCTGTTCGGAAAAACGGCCCTTCATCGACGAGGGTCAGATCTGCGCAAGTTCGAGTACGTTTTGAATTCTTACGGCCTGGACGATGTCGATGAAATCAGGGGGCCGCGCGCCAGCGTGGACACGCTCTGCCATATGACGGCGCGTTGGGATTCGTTAGGCCTGCTCGAAGCTTTTCGGAAAGATATAGAGGAACGATCTGGAAAAAATAAAACGCTGGTTCGACCGTCGCCGCTTCCGTTAGCCGAGTACTACGATGTTTACGTCGGCCAACAGGCCAAGAAGTACCTTCAGAATTACAAACGCTCGGAACCCTGGTTCTGCTGGGTCAGTTTTGCCGGACCGCACGAACCATGGGACACGCCGGAGCCTTACGCCAGCATGTACCGCGCGGATAAAATGCCAGAGCCACTTGCACGACCTCCGCAGCGAGACCGCGGCCCAACCGGTGAACTGGACCGGAGATTCGCTGAGTGCCCACCGGGAGAAATTCACAATGCCAGGGAACTCCGAGCCAACTATGCGGGAAAAGTAACGCTGATTGACGATCAGATCGGACAAATTCTGAATGAAATCGAAGCGCGAGGAGAATTGGACCGGACCATCATATTACTTACTTCCGACCACGGGGAAATGAATGGTGACTACGATCTGATCTATAAATCCAATTTTCTGAACCCGGCGGTGCGTGTTCCGCTCATTGTCAGCACGCCGGAAATGAAACGATCGTCTCAAGCAGGCAAAACAATCGACACTCTGGTTGAGTGGTTCGATGCCGGCCCGACCCTGGTCGATTTCGCTGGAGCAAAAATCAATTACATCGAGTTTGCGCGCTCATTAGTGCCAGCGCTCCAAGACCCAACAGTCGAGCATCGCTCCTTTGCCATGTCCGAGCTTGCGTTCGAAGTAATGTATCTCGATCACAATTGGAAGCTGATGCTGAATCGCGAAGGCGAAGCTTACCGATTGTTCGACGTCAAAAAAGATCCTCACGAAATGGAAGACCTGATTGGTCGAAAAGAGTGCGAAGGTTTAATCGTGGAACTTAAGAGCAAGGTTCGCGATCGACGCGCGCAAACTCAGGACCCGTAAGCTCCTGTCGAACGTGTTACGTGCCGCTGCGTTCGTTCCACCATTTCGAAAGGCCCGACGCAGGGACTTCCGGGATCGCTTTACCCGCTTTGTCGTAATGCGAAGTATCGTTGAATAAGGTAAGGCGCGCGCGAGTGGCGTCCCGAAAATCGACAATGTTCAGCGCCGCCGGTTTTTGATCGAGATTGTCGCGGTATCGGCGGGGGTCGAACCCAAGCAACGAGCTGAGCAAAAGCCGAATCGTCGCCTTGTGCGACACGACCAGAATATTTTCACCTGGATGTTTGCGCACCAACTCGATCAACGCGGGCAACGCTCGCGCCGTCACAGCCAGCCCGCTTTCGCCGCCCATCGGCGCAAATGTGTAGGGATCTTTCTCCCACTCCGCCGCTTCGTCCGGAAATTTTTCTTCGACCTCGCGCCGCGTCATCTGCTCCCAGCGCCCGTGATTAATTTCCCGGAAACCATCGCGCGTTTGCGCTTCCAGTTTGTGCGGCTCGGCTAAAATGCTCGCCGTTTCAACTGTGCGCCCGAGTGGCGACGCGTAAACCGCGGCAATTTTTTCGTGACTTAACCGCTCCGCCAGCCGCCGCGTTTGCTCGCGTCCTTCATCGGAAAGCGCGACATCAGTAGCGCCGGCAAAACGGTCCTCGGCGCTCAAAACCGTGGCGCCATGCCGAACCATGAAGACGCGCGTCGCATTCGATGCCATAAGATCGCTTCGTCATGACGCAAATTTCGCGAAAAGGCAATCCGCTTTGCGCGATGAGATGTCGACTTTTGAACTTTAGAGACTGTTCATCGACTCGTCCCGTGGAAGCGTGGGCGCGAGCGCGAAGAAGAGAATCGGAATCAGCGCGGCCGTTACGGCCGCCGCGATCGTCAGAATATTGATCAGGAGAACAAGGATGGGATCGCTGAATACTCGGCAGAATCCGAGGATGGCGAATGGGAGAAAGACGGCAAGCGTCACCGATTCGCAGAAGATGAATCGAGTAAACTTGTTACTGCGTCGTCTTTTTTGAGCATACGTCTCGGTATCTGAGAATGGCGTTTCGAAATCGAATTCGTGATTCACTGGACGCGGAGCCGGTGCGACTGGGCGCGGCGGAGCCCCGTTTGCCATTTCGCGACGCAAGGTTGGGCGAACGTCTGGTCTCGGCGCTGGCATCGCACTCTCAGGCGGAGGGGCCGGCGCCTGGCCAGCATGGGAGAAAAGTACTTGAATAAGGTCCGGCGGCGGCGACTCGACAACACGAGCCGGTGGTACCTGAATAGGATTAGGTGACGGCGACTGCACGAGCCGAGGCGGCGGCGCTGGCTGCGCGGGTTTCGTTGGAGTGATTTTCTGATCGGGAATATTAGCGGAGCCAATGTGTGGGGCGCCATTGTCCCACGTCGGAGCCGGCGGCATCGGCGCAGGTGCGCGCATGTTCCACCGCGGTTTTGGCTTCAGACTCGGCGGAACGGGACTTTTTCTGATTACCGGCGCCGGCCTTGCGATTGGAACAGGAGGTTTTTGCGGCCGCGGCAATTCCGGTTCCATAAGTGGCGCAGGAATGCTCGTCTCGGCCACAAATTCCGGCATGGCGCCCGGGACTTGTGGCTCTTCAGCTACTGGAAGAAAGGTTTCCGGCTGCGACACTTGCGACGGCGCGACTGGCACATGAAAGCCGTTCTCAGGCGCTGCTAGCGGCGGAAAACTTTCTGCATCCGACTCTTCCGGAATGGCAGTTGATGGAAGAGCTGCTTTCTTGCGCCCCAGCGACTTCCGGAGCGGTAGAAAAAAGCCCTTCTTGCGCGGCTCCGGCTGAACTACCGGCACTGATTTTTTCCGTTTCGGATCGTTTTTGTAAGTGATCGTCTGCGTGAAATGGTCAGGAAAACTGTAGGACTCGCTTGGGATCAGGGACATTTTTGGGGATTTTTCGGAGCCGGTGGAGCTAAATATTTACCGCTTTCGGATTTCTTCGTCAATCAAACACATTGTTGTCATGCATGTGAGAATGCTCTTCTTTTCCAGCTACATTTGCGGCGTGGAGCCAGATGCAAAGCCGCGGGCGATCATCCATCTCGATATGGACTGCTTTTACGCCGCAATCGAGGTGCGGGACCGTCCGGCCTTGCGCGGTAAACCAGTCGGCGTGGGCGGAGCGCGCGATCGCCGCGGAGTGCTCACGACGTGTAATTACGAAGCGCGCGAGTTCGGGGTGCGCTCAGCCATGCCCACTTTCATGGCTTTGCAACGTTGTCCGAACCTTATCGTCTTGCCCACGCGTTTCGATGTTTACCGGCGCGAAGCCGCAGTGATTCGCGGAATCCTGCATCGTTTCACGCCGCTGGTGGAACCGCTCTCGCTCGATGAGGCTTATCTCAATGTGACCGCGCATCCCGGCGCGCCCGGCCCGCTCGCGCAAGTGATTCGCGACATGATATTCCAAAAAACAAGACTTACCGCTTCCGCCGGGATCGGTCCGAACAAACTGGTGGCGAAGATCGCCAGTGAAATAAATAAACCGAACGGCCAGCTCGAAGTGACACCGGAGCAAGTGCCCGAGTTCATGGAGAAGCTGCCGGTCCGCAAAATCTGGGGAATCGGCGAGAAAACCGAGCGAAAGCTGGAAGACCTTGGCGTGAAAACTTGCGCAGAATTACAGCGTTTCTCCCGCCCGGAACTTGTCGATCTTTTCGGCAAATTCGGAATCGAACTCTACGATCTTTGCCGTGGCATCGACCATCGTCCAGTCGAGCCTGATCGTCCGCGCAAATCGCTTTCCACAGAAGAAACTTTCTCCATCGATCTGACCACACTGGAACAATGCGAAGAGCGGCTGGAAGAATTGTTTCAAGATTTGATGGCCGATCTCGCCCAAAAAGAAGCGACCCGGACCGTGACAAAGATTTTCGTGAAACTGAAGTTTGCCGATTTCACGCGGACGACCGCGGAGCGCGCGGGACTCGCGCCAACTTTGCCGGCTTTCCGCTCGCTGCTGGCCGAAGCGTTTGGTCGAACAGGTAAACCGGTGCGCCTTATCGGAGTCGGTGTTCGATTTGCCGGAAGCGCGCCGGAAGCCGCGCAGATATCTTTGTTTTAGACGAGATACTCCGGCTATTTGGCGACGAACAGCCAGGCGCCGAAAATGGCGGAAGCAACCAGCAGCAGAATCATTTCCAATTGCCGTTTCGTAATGATCGGCTCGGAACGCGAGGCAACCGGAAGGGTAACCTCGCCATTGTTTTCGATGACGCTCAAGACGTCGTCGTAAAGTCTTCGAACGTCATCGGGCATCTCTTTTTGATTTGCGAACTCCTGCCCGTTGACCACGAACTTTGTCTGAGCGGCGCCGCCTGCCATCGCCTTGTCGTAAGCCGCGCGCACGTCCGCCGGCAACTCGTTCGGGTCGGAATATTCCCGTCCGTCATAGCGAATCTTGGTTTTGAACCTGATGTTCATCCGTCCGGTGCCGTGAAAGCATATCACCTGCCACAGTGTCGCTTGCGGGACTACGTCTGCCGTTCACATGTGGTAAATTGCGGGCGTGACGATCACCGCCGCTCAAAGAGAAACGATCGCCGCCGCCGGCTGCGACGTGCGCTTCGATAATCTGACGCGGCAACTTTACGCAACCGACGCCTCGATCTACCAAATCGAACCAGCGGGCGCGGCCTTTCCCCGCAGCGCGAAAGAAGCCAGCGCCGTCATCAAAGCGGCGGCCGACGCCGGCATTTCGGTCACTCCGCGCGGCGCCGGCACCAGCCTGGTTGGAAATGCGATTGGGGAAGGATTGATTGTCGATTTCTCGCGCCACAATCGCCAGATCGACAATCTGAACATCGACAATCGCACCGTGCGCGTTGGCTCCGGGGTCGTGCTCGATCAGCTGAACGCGTTTCTCAAGCCGCACGGATTTTGTTTTGGGCCGGATGTGGCGACGAGCTCACGCGCCACGCTCGGCGGAATGATCGCGAATAATTCATCCGGGGCACGGGTGCCGGTTTACGGCACAACCGCCGATCACGTCGTCTCAACCGAAATCGTCCTTGTCGATGGAAGGATTGCGACGATTGGCGCCAATCACGACTCGTTGGGCGAAGAACGGACCAAGATCGAAAAGTTGATCCGAACGCATTCGGCCCAAATCGCGGAACGAATGTCGCCGGGTCTGCTGAAACGTTGGCCTGCATACGGCGTCGAACGGTTTCTGCGCGCGCCAAACAATCTCAACGAGATTTTGGCCGGCAGCGAAGGGACGTTGGCCGCGATTTCTTCCGCCGAACTCAAGATCTCGCCGCTTCCGCGCGAGAAAGGGCTCGGCCTGGTTTTTTTTGATTCGGTTACGGACGCCATGCAAGCAACGGTCGCGCTTCTCGATCTCAACCCGGCCGCGATCGAGCACATCGATCGGCCGCTGCTCGATCAAACAAAGGGTCAGCTCCACTTTCAAGCCGCGCGCGATTTGATGGAGCTCGATGCAAAACCGTGCGAAGCAATTTTGATCGTCGAATTTTATGACGACGTCGCAGAGCGATTGTCGATCTTGCGGTCGCGAGAGCTCGGTCTGCGCACGCAAATTTGCCGCGATGCGAACGAGATGAATCTCGTCTGGTCGGTCCGCAAAGCGGGGCTCTCGCTCTTGACTGGCCGCATCGGCGCCACCAAACCGGTCGCCTTCATCGAGGACGCGGCGGTGCGCCCAGCTCAATTACCCGATTACGTCCGCGGGTTGAAATCGATCATCGCATCGCTCGGACTCGAGGCGAGCTATTACGGGCATGCCGCCAGCGGCTTGTTGCATGTGCGCCCGGTTCTCGATCTGCATAGCGCGGCCGATCTGAAAAAATTCCGGCTCGTGGCCGATCAAACCTCGGCGCTCGTGAGGCAATTCAAAGGCTCGCTCTCAGCCGAACACGGCGTCGGCATCGCGCGCACCGAATACATGCGCGAACAGCTGGGCGACGAATTGCTGAATCTGATGCGCGAAATTAAACGCGAGTTCGATCCAAAGAACGTCTTCAATCCTGGAAAGATCTTCGGTTTCGCTCACAAGATCGACGGTCACCTGCGCGACAATTTCGAACGCCCGATCGAGTTACCGTTCGAGCCGCGGCTGGCGTTCGCATTCAAGGACCGCTCGTTCATTGGCAACCTCGAGCAATGCAACGGCTGCGGCGGTTGCCGCAAAGACGCACCGATCATGTGCCCGACCTTCATCGCCACCGGGGACGAGATCATGTCCACGCGAGGCCGCGCTAACATCATCCGCGCAGCGTTGCAAATGCGCGTGAACGGGCACGATCCGTTGAAGTCGGACGAACTCGACGCGGCGCTGAGCAATTGTCTCTCCTGCAAAGGGTGCACGCCGGAATGCCCGTCAAACGTCAACCTCGCGCTGCTAAAAGCAGAAATGCTTTACGCGCGGCATCGGCGCGACGGTTTGCCGCTGCGCGAACGAATTTTTAGCTCAGTCGATTTGTTAGGCCGGCTTGGCTGCGCGATGCCGGCGCTGGCAAATGCAGTTTTCGATCTTAGACCGGTGCGCGACCTGATGGAAAAAGCACTCGGAGTTTCAGCCAGGCGTTCGCTGCCACATTACGCGAGTGAACGGTTCGATCGCTGGTTTGCAAAAAAACGAGATGGCGCGCACCATCCGCGCGGCCAGCTCATTCTCTGGGACGATACGTTCGTGCGCTATCACGAGCCGGACATCGGAAAAGCAGCAGTGAAAGTGCTCGAAGCACTTGGATTTGAAGTGGCGCTTGCGCAAGGCCGACAATGTTGTGGGCGTCCGGCATTCAGTCAGGGAAATCTCGATGCCGCGGCAAAACTCGGGAAACACAATGTCGATCTTCTGATGTCCTCTCAACCTCTCAACAGTGCCAGTCCAATGCCGGTGCGGCTCGCACCTCGGATCTCAACTTCTCAACAATCGGCTCCGCCGATTCTTTTTCTTGAGCCGTCCTGCTGGTCGATGTTCGTGGAGGATTATCGCGAGCTAAAGATCGACAATTCGGAGAAAATCGCAGCGCGATGTTTTCTGTTCGAAAAATTCATCGACGACTTGCTCTCGCGCGAACCGGACGCGCTTCGATTCGAAAATCGACAAGTGAAGGTGGCGATCCATCCGCATTGTCACGCCAAGTCGATCTTGGATCCGGTGTTCATGGAGCGACTGGTCGAACGATTGCCTGGACGAGAAGTAAAGTTGCTTGATAGCGGCTGCTGCGGAATGGCGGGCGCGTTTGGCGCGCTGGCGGAAAAATACGAATTGTCGATCCAGGTTGCCGCAGATCTTTTAACTAAAATCAAAACGGCGCAGCCCGATGTCGTGATCGCGTCGGGCACGAGTTGCCGCCATCAAATTAACGACCTGACCGGCTTCCATCCAAAGCACATGGCGGAGCTCATCGCCGAAGCGATCGATTGATAGATTACGTTCGCGCGAAATGCTCGAGATGTGAACTGATTCGCGCGATCTCGCCACGAGTGAGCTCTGGCTGCTGCCAATCAAAGTAATTTTCCAGTTGATTGGCGGTAATTACATCGGCCGCGAAATCTCCCGCGTGGCGATGTACGCGCCAATTACCAACGAAGACAACTAACGGTTTAACGTAGCGATACTCCTGCGAATGTGTTTTCAACTCATCATGCACGGTCCACGCCGCGCCGCGAGCTTGCCGCAGCGGCCAGCCATCTTTGATTCTTCCGCCGAAAATCAACTCGTCGTCACTCGGATATTCAATCGCGCCCGAACCGCTCCGATTTTTCGTTTCAATCGCGTAAATGCCGCTTGGTCCAACGACAACGTGATCGATATTAAAATCTTTTCCGACCAAATCGTGGAAAACAATAAAGCCTTTCGATCTTAATCGATCGAGAATTTCAGCGACTCGACGCTCGCCTTGTTCGCCAAAACGCAGATTGCGCAGCTGCGGATACAAACGGAAAGCTCGGAAACCGCCATAGAGAGTGACGAGTGCGGACAGAAACATCCAAAACTTAGGCCCAGGATGTTCGCCGGCGATTTGCTGTGTCCATTCGACAAGGCAGACCATCCAAAACGCAAATACGATCATCAGATAAGGAACAAAATCGTCGAACCGTCGCTCGATTTCTTCGCGCAGCGATTGGCCAGCCAACCTGAGAAATTTGCCAGACAACGCTAATCGCCGCGCGGTCCGACTTCCTTCAAATAGCATGCAGCGATTTGCCGCTAATTTCGTGCCAATGCCTGAACCCCGCAGGCGCAACCCTTGGACAATTATTTGACCGCCGCTGCGATTACGTTTTTGGAGGAGCGGGCGGTGGTGGATTCGCGCCCGGTTTCGCGGCTTCACCAGGCTTTTGCGGAGCAGCCGCCCCGCCGGAAAGCTCAGCGTCCGCCGGAACCGCCATTATATCAGGCTCGGTGAATGAAGCCGGGTGACTTGCGAGTTCTTTGCGTAAAGCGGCAATCTGTTCTTTCGTGACCGGACTGGCATTGTTGCCCCACTCACTCCGCTCGTAAGTCAAAACATCGGCGACTTTTTGCTCGCCGAGAGTTTCCCAGGGTTGCATGACGGCGCTGCCAAATTTTTGGCCTTTGACCGTCACCGGACCTTGCAAGCCTTTCAGTACAATCATCGCCGGACGACGCGAACCGCCGGTGGTGAATTCGGAACCGGCGAGCGGCGGATAGCTCTGACTGGCCGAGCCCTGGCCGTTGGCCTGATGGCAAACTGCGCAGTTCGCGAGAAAAACTTTTTTGCCGCGCTCGACCGGCGAAAGTTCGGCTTGCTCGCCGCCCCCACCGGGACCGACCGCCCCCGCTTTCTTTGTTGGTGGCGGGCCACCGAGCGGATCCAGTCCATCGCCGGAAAAATTTCCCCAGTAACGCCCGAGATAAATGCCGCCCCAGAAAACGGCGAGACCGTAGACCGCGATCAACCAAATCGAGAGCGGCTCAAGTCCGACGCGCGGTTCGCGTTTCTCGCGCTGAATGGCGGCATGAACGTCCTGAACATCGGAAGTTTCGCCGTAATCAGTTCCCTGACGAGCGGCCAAAGAGCGATCGGGAGTTTGCTCGTTCATTTTGTTCCCTTTGCTGCCGCCGGTGAGGCCGTTGGACTTCCGCCCGCCGCCGGCGCCGGTGCACCCGATTTTACTTCCTTTAGCGGATGCGATTGATCGAGCGACATTAAATAAGCGACGAGACAGTTTGCATCGTAGCTCGGAACGATCTCCCAACCGGGAGCCGGCGCGTCTGAACCTGTAAGTTGCAGCGCATCGGCGAAATGTTCGCCGGCAACCGGACGCTTCTCATAAAGAAATCGGTAAGCCGGCATGTCGGAATCGCGATTGACGTCGCGCGGTGAATAAAGATGCCGATGATGCCAGGCTGCCGAGTACGGGCGCGGCTCGCCCGGTTCTGTTTCCGCCACAGGCGAAGCACTTGCGGATGGAGTCGGAGATG
Organism: Chthoniobacterales bacterium; assembly: GCA_035936875.1. Taxonomy (GTDB): domain Bacteria; phylum Verrucomicrobiota; class Verrucomicrobiia; order Chthoniobacterales; family UBA10450; genus DASYVQ01. The sequence goes on along the minus strand of DASYVQ010000167.1, from coordinate 23,246 downwards.
CGGCCGCGGCACTCGGCGCAAGACTCGCCGACGGCGCTTGTGCGGGCGATGCCGCTGGACTTCCACTTGTCGCCGGCGCTGAGCTTTCCTCTTCCGCCGGTGCGGCTTTGCCAATATTGGCGAGATCAGGTCCCATACGCGTTTTCCCGAGCAACGCGGGTCGAGCGAAAATGTAATCGCGCGGCGCGCTGCGGCGTTCGCCCCATTTTGGATGCGGGTCGAGATCACGCTTACGGTCGAGATCGGAAGCGATGTAATCGGGACGAAGTTGCTCGCTGTGGCAATAAAAGCAGCCGTTGGCGACATAAACGCGGCGGCCGCGCTCGGCCATGCCCGATTGCGGCATCGGATAAATGTCAGTGCCCTCCTCATCAGCTTGCGGATCAAGATGTCCGATTTGGAAATTCGGGATCAGCGTTAAGCCCAGCCAGGAAAAGGCAAAGGTGCCGAACAATCCGATAAAAAGAGAAACCAACCCTTTCATATGTGCCCTTCCGATCCTTCCGCTTCTACTGGATTCAAAAATGTCGGGACGGTCGACGTGCGACCCAGGCCGAGCAGCATCAGCCCAAAATGAAAAGCAAAAACAAAATGTGACGCCGCAAGCAAAAGTCCGGACAGGCTGCGCCCGCGCAGATAAGGCAGGACGCTTTGCGTGCTCTCAAGAAACGGGAGCGACGCGTCGTTCATACTCCCGCCTTGCACATAACCACCGGCCAGCAGCATCAACGTCATGAGTCCAATGCCGTAGGCCGATGCCCAGAAATGGAGCTTGATCAAAGTCGCGTAACGCCATTCGCGCTCCACCAGTCGCGGCACGATGTAGTACATCGATCCGAACATCACCATGGTGAAAAAGGCGTAGAGGCCCATGTGCGAGTAAGCAATGCTCGCTTGCGTAAAATTGACATAGCGCGCGACCGATCGGAGCGAGATCAGGACGCCGACCAAACTAAATGCGGTGTAAGACATTGCGCCAAAAACAGTGAAGCGCAGCGTCGGGCTGTAACGCATCACCGGAAAATAGCCTTGCATCGTCATGTGATGATTCAGCCCAACCGTGGCTACGGGAATAATCGTGAGAATGGTCGCGGCAATGCTGGCGGTGATCATCCAGGCCGGAAACGGCCCATCGACCAGGCGTTGCATTCCAGTCCAACTGGAGAAAAGCGCGTAGGTCCAAAAGCCGATGGTGGCGAGATGATAACTGTAAACTGGGCGGCCAATTACTTTCGGGATCATGTAATAGGCGGTGCCGAGCCCAATCGCGCCGAACCAGAGAAACAGCAGGTTGTTCGCGTACCACCAACCGACCGCTGATTGCAACACGCCTTGCACTGGCACGACGAAAAGCATGAGCTGCGCGGCGGCGTAAAGCCACGGGAACCAGAGGAAGGCGCCGAGCAGATACCATTGTGTGATGTAAATCTGCTCGCCGCGGCGGAAACGGAACATGAGCACGGCCCACGAAATAATGAGCACGTAAGCAACGAAGAGAACGATCGCGGCGTAGGGCGGGAACTCGAGCCATTGATAACCGGTGCTGTCGCCCGCGAGAATTCCGCCGACCCCGAGCAGCACACCAATGTTCCAAAACCACGCGCCTGCGACGAGCAAAAGCGGATGGCGCAAAGTCGTGCGGCACAAACGCGCCATCATCCAAATGGCTGTGCCCATTCCCGCCATCGACGCCCAGCCGTAGACCATCACGTTCATGTGCGCGGGACGAACGCGGCCCCAGGTCAGGAAACTGATGTTCGAAAACATGTCCGGAGCGTGCAGCTTGAACGAAACGAAACCGGCCAGCACCGTGCCGATGAGCAGCCAGGCGATCGCCGACGCGTAAAACATCAGCACCGGCACACGCGTTGAAGCATCGATCAACGCGCGCTCGACCTGCTCCGTGTCACCGGCGGCAACCGACACGGCTGGCTCTTTCAATGGAATCTCAGTGGCGTCCATGTTGTGTTGGCAAGATCGACATCTTCATTTGCGCGAAATCAAAAATGTTCATGGCGTTTTCTCCGGAGCCGGCGACGACGAGCCCGCAGGCGATGGCTTTGGCGCAGGTGAGCCCGAAACAGGTGATTGCGCTGCAGCCGCCGGCGAAGCGGCGGGCGTAGCAGACTCTCCTGGTTGTGTTTTCGCAGGCGCCGGTGGCGGATTGACGGCGGCCGCAGGCTGGCCGCGGCTTTCCGAACTCGGTCCGGCCACTGAAGTTGCTTTTGGTGTGCCGCTCGGTATCGGCGAGGCCGACGGCGCCGGAGTCGGCGCAGCCGCGCCGGCAGGCGCGGCCGACGCTTGCGCTTCCGGAGTCTTGATTTGGCCAGCGGGCGCAGGTTTTTTCCTGGCCAATTCCGCTACGCTTAATTCCATGGCGCGAGTAATCGGAATGCGCGCAACGCCTTTGTTCTTGTCGATCCAGCCATAGGTCGTGAGCGTTTTCGTTTCTTCGTCGCGCGCGGCCTTCAGTTTTTCTTCTCGCGCCTTGGCGCGTTTCTGCTCGTAGGTATCGCCCCGCGGCGCCGGGCCAATGACCGCCAGCACAATCACGCCGAAGAGCACAAACAAGAGAACGATACCGAGCCAGGTAGAAAACGGCGCGCGCGTTTGCACGACTTGGCGAAGTGATTCGGCGTCGGCCATGTCAGTTCACCAGTTTTAGCGATTCAACCAAGCGCGGATCGCGCACGGGGAAAAGCGAGGTTTTGCCTACGATGCGAAGATAAACAAAAGCGAGCGCAGCGCCGATGCCAATGAGCGGGATAAAATCCCACAGGCTTAAATGCACGCCGGTTCCGTGCAGCGCCGGCAACACAACGATGTACATGTCGAGCATCTGCATGAACACGATCCAGCCCGCGACATAACAAAGCTGGTGCGGATGTTTCTTGATCGAGCGCAAAAGTAAAATGGCAAACGGTCCGAAGAACCGCCCGATCACCAGCAACATACTCAAGGTCCACCAGGACTCGGTGTTTCGAGTGAGGAAGTATTGCGTCTCCTCCGGCATGTTCGCATACCAGATGAGCATGTATTGGCCGAAGCCGATGTAGGCCCAGAACACGCAAAAGGCGAACATCCATTTCCCCATGATGTGATAATGCTCTTTGGTTACGACGTCTTTTAGATAACCGGCGTTGCGCAACGCTGTGATCACGAGCACGAGCAGCGACATCGAACTGCCGGCCGTGCCGGCAAAAATGTAAACGCCGAACATGGTGGAGAACCAGCGGTAGTTCAGGCTCATCAGCCAATCGAAGGCGCCGAAAGTAAGAAAAAGCGCAAACATCGGAAGACTGGCGAAGGCAACCTTGCGCATCCAGATCGTGAATTTCGGGTTGCCGTCCTTGTCCTGCCGCACTGAGAGGCGCCGGAGTAACTGCGATGAGATGATAAAAAATCCGAAGAAGACAACTGCGCGCACGACGAAGAAATTCCAGTTCAAGTAGGCGCGCTTCGAATCAAGGGTGGCCTCTTTGCCCGGCGGGATGTTCATCCATTCGTAAAGATGATGTCGCAAAAATAAGATCGGCAGGAAAAACACGGCCATGACCGCGAGAAGCACGGCGATGTTTTCGAGTTGGCGGCGTACTACCACGGACCATTCCGCATCGGTCGCGTAATGAACGAGTGTCCAGAAAAAGCAGCCGGCGCAAAGGGTGAAGTAAAATGCAAACGCGAACAGCCAGGAAAAACTGAGCTGCGTCGGATCGATCGCGGCCCCGGCGCCGCAGAGCGCCAAAGCCACAAATGCGATCAGTCCAAGCAATATGGAAAGACCCGAGAAACGAGCGCTCTCGAAATATTCGCCTTCCGGAGCAGGCATCGCTTGTGATCGATCGCTCATTTCTTTGGCGCCTCCGGTTTGGTTTCGGGTTTTGTCTCCGCCGGTTTTTCCAATTCGGCGCGATTCTCCGGCGGTACATCGACAACCGCGGCCATCTGGCTGCGCTGCAGCGCCCGCAAATAACAAATAATCGCCCAGCGATCAGTCACCGTGATGTTCGGGCCGTAAGCCATCATTGTGTTTTTGCCGTTGGTAATCGTGTTGAAAATTTCGCCGTCGGCCATTTTTCGGATGCGGTCATCCTGCAAGGTGACGACTGTCGCCAGACCGTATTGTTTGGTAATGCCATTGCCGGACGCGGTCGCGCCGTGGCACATCACACAAGTGATGTTGAAGCGCTGCCGCCCGCGCTCGATCAAGTCGGGCGTAACCGGAATCGGAATTCCCGTGCCCCAATGATCGCCCATTTTGCCAGTGTTGGAATAATCGGTGCCGACGCTGAAAGCGAGCGGCCCATGCGCGCCAGCCGCTGATGAATTCTTCGGATTCGGCATTTCGTAACCGATCGGCACCGTTCCAGCGACAGGCACGCGCGGTCCGCGGCCGTCCGCGAAAAAATTCAGCGGCGCCTGCGCCTTGACCTTCTGCTGCCGCACCATATCCGGAAAAACTTCCAGGGGCGGGCCTGTACTTTTCTGCCCGCGAAATCCGAAGACAGCGACGAGCGCAATCGTAAAAAGAAGACAAATTAAGAGGAAGCCGCGCAACATATTCAGTCTTCGTGGACGATGGTGATGTGTTGACCGCCGCTTCTTTCGAGTAACTCACGGGCCTCCATTTCGGTGAAACGCGGATCGCGCGCTTCAATCACAATGAAAAAGCCGTCATTGGTGACGCGGCTGAAACGGTCCCAGTTAAAAATCGGATGATGCGGGCGCGGCAAACCATTCATAATCAGCACCGCGAAAAATGCGGCGAATGCAGAGAAGAGCACCGTCATCTCAAACATGATCGGGAAAAACGCCGGCACGGTCATAAAGTTCGTCGGCTTGCCATGCACGACCAACGGATAAAGAATCGACGACGGGCCAAATTCCATGAGGGCTGCGGTGAGCAAGCCGGAGATGCCGCCCGCCAGTACTACCGCGCTCAGCCACGATTTTCCGAGCCCCATCGCTTCGTCCATTCCGTGAATCGGAAACGGCGAATGCACGTCCCAGCGTTTGAAACCGGCGTCGCGCACCATTTTTGCCGCTTCATAGAGCGCGGCCGCACTCGGATACTCCGCCCCGATTCCGTAAACTTCGTGGCCGGACGGCGTTTTCATGTCCTCTCCGTTGCGCCCGACATCGCGGGATGTTGGCCATTTGTCGATCCATAATGCGCGTCCGCTTCTGGCAGCGTGATCTTCACTTCCGACATCGCGATCATCGGCAGGAAGCGAACGAAAAGCAGAAAGAGCGACGTGAAAATTCCGAGCGTGCCGACGAACGTCCAGATATCGACCCAGGTCGGGTAAAACATTCCCCAGGAGGACGGAATGAAATCGCGATGCAATCCGCCGACGATGATGATGAACCGCTCGAACCACATGCCGGCGTTCACACACATGCAGACGAAGTAAACAACGAAGATGTTGCGGCGGCACCACCGGAACCAAAACAGTTGCGGCGAGAGCGTGTTGCAAAACAACATACCCACCCACCAGTACCACCAGTAGGGGCCAAACACACGGTTCCAGAACGCGAACCGCTCGTAGGCATTGCCGCTATACCACGCCGTGAAAAACTCCATCGTGTAGGCATAGGTGACGAAGGAGCCGGTCAACAAAATGATCTTCGCCATCTTGTCGATGTGTTGCGGGGTAATGATGTCGTGCAATTTGAACATGGCGCGCGCCGGAATGAGCAGGGTCAGCACCATGGCGAATCCGCCAAAGATCGCGCCCGCCACGAAATAGGGCGGGAAGATCGTCGTGTGCCAGGTCGGCAAAATCGACGTGGCAAAATCGAACGAGACCACGCTGTGCACTGAAAGCACGAGCGGCGTCGCAAGACCCGCCAAAAGCAGATACGCCATTTCGTAATGCCGCCAATTCCGGTTCGAGCCGCGCCAGCCGCACGCAAAAACTCCGAATAGAAATTTTTTGATCTTCGTCGTCGCGCGATCGCGCAGCGTTGCCAGATCGGGAATTAATCCGGTGTACCAAAACAAAACCGAGACCGTGAAATAGGTCGAGACCGCGAACACGTCCCACATCAACGGACTGCGGAAATTCGGCCAGATCCCGAATGCGTTCGGGATCGGCGCGAGATACCACGCCATCCAAACGCGGCCGACGTGCACGCCGGGAAAGATCGCCGCGCACATGACCGCAAAAAGCGTCATCGCTTCGGCGGAGCGATTGATCGAGGTGCGCCATTTCTGCCGAAGCAAAAATAAGATCGCGGAGATGAGCGTGCCGGCGTGTCCGATACCGATCCAGAAAACGAAATTCGTGATGTCCCATGCCCAGCCGACCGGATGATTCAATCCCCATGTGCCGACACCGGTGGAGATTTGGTAGCCGAGACAAAACAGACCGAACATCGCGATCGTGCCCGTGATGGTGAAGCAAACCCACCACCAGCGCGGCGCCGGTTGCTCGACCACGCCGGAGATTCGCTCCGTCAGCCAACTGAAATTGCGCCGGTGCAAAACCAGCGGCGGCCGCGCGAGCGGTTTCTCGACCGAGCTCTCCGCTTCGTCCTCGATCACGTCTGGTGCTGTGGGTGCTCCGTCCATCGTTAGCTAAGATCGACAAGTTGTAAGATCGACATCTTCATCACGCTTTCCCCTCCGGGCTGGCGACGCCGATGTCGCCGGCGTCGGGCATTTTCGGATTTGGATTGCGAATGCGCGCGAGATAACTCGTCCGCGTATTCACGTTCAAATATTCGAGCAAACGATAATTGCGGTCCTGCTGTTTGATTTTCGAGACGTGGCTTTCCGGGTCGCTGATATCGCCAAAAACAATCGCTTCAGTCGGACAAGCTTGCGCGCACGCCGTCGTAAATGAATCGCGCGGAATGCGCGTGTTGCTCGAGGCCCCCGCGCGCACGTGCGCCGCGATTTTCGCTTCCTCGATCCGTTGGACGCAGAAGGTGCATTTCTCCATCACGCCGCGCATCCGCACGGTCACGTTTGGATTTTTCTGCATCTTCACAATGTCGGGCGCGCCTTTCTTGGTGAAGGGCGCGAAGTATTCTTCGTAAATGCCGAACTCGCCCGCGATTTTCTTTTTGCCGACCGGCCGCTGGTTGTAATCGAAATAATTGAACCGGCGCACTTTGAACGGGCAATTGTTCGCGCAATAACGCGTGCCGATGCAGCGGTTGTAAGCCATAACGTTCAGGCCGTCCTCGCTGTGAACGGTCGCGTTGACCGGGCAAACCGTTTCGCACGGTGCGTTTTCGCAATGCTGGCACATCATCGGTTGGTGCACGATCTCGGGATTCTCCGGCCAATCGCCATTGTCCTGGTCGAACGGTTTCGCGCTCGCGTAATAGCGATCGATCCGGATCCAATGCATCGTCCGTCCGTGGCCGGCTTGTAATTTACCGACGACCGGGATGTTATTCTCAGCCTGGCAAGCAATGACGCATGCGCTGCAACCGGTGCAGACATTAAGATCCTCACTCATTCCCCACTGCTGCGGCGCGTCCAGCGGCGGGTGGCTGTAGAGCGACGGTAATCGCGGCGGTAATTTGTCGTCACCCGCAATTTTTCTTACGAACCCGTTGTCTTCCCGGTAATGCTCGAGCGTTGCTTCGCGCACGAGTCCCCGGCCTTCGATGCTCCAGTGTTCTTGCGTAATGGAGAGCGGATATTTCTTTCCGACTTTTGTAACCCGCACGCTCTCGATCGTTTTGGCGTCGGCCACGATAAAATGCGGATTGGAAGCCGTCCGCAAAAGATAAGCGTTGAACCCGGTTTGCGCCGCTACTTCCGGTTTCGCTGCAACTGCCCCTCCCGCGTAGGGCAGCAGCTCGAGGCCCGGCATTTTGCGTCCGTAACCGAGCGGAATGGTAATTGAATTTTCCGCGTGCCCCGGCGAGACGAGCGCGGCGATGACCAGCTCGCGTTTGATCGGTTGGTCCTTCGCGTCCCGCGCCGTCTCCGTAACTTCGATTTGAACGAGATCGCCCGTCTCCACGCTCAGACTCTTTGCAAAATCGGGACTCATTAGTGCGGCGTTGTCCCAGGTGAGCTTCGTGATGGGATCGGGCAATTCCTGCAACCAGCCGTTGCTAGTGTAACGGCCGTCATCGATCGCGTAACTGCGCACGAAAACAATCTCGGGTGATTCGGCGGTCGGCGCCGGCGTCGGCGCCCAAAGACCGTGCGCGAGATCCGCGGCGGAGTTTTCGTTGAAATTAGGCGGGCGATCGCGCAGCGGAATGTGCCCAGCGAAACCGTCGCGCAATAATTTCGACCACGCCGTTTGAAAATCGCCCGGCGGCTTGGTGGCGCGAAATGTTTCCTGAACAAGCTCCGGCCCTTCCACTTTCGCAATGCCAAGCAACAAATTCATCACTTCGATGTCCGAGAGACCGCCAAAAAGCGGCAGAATCATCGGTTGGATCGACAAGTAATTGCCGTCCGAGGTGAGCGCGTCTCCCCACGATTCTAGAAAATGCGCTGCCGGCACATGCCAGTGACTCAGCGCCGAAGTCGCGTCCTCGTGATAACCAAGCCGCACGACTTCCGGCACTTTCTTTTGCAAATCGGCCCAATCCAGCGGCTCTTTCGTTTCATTATTCTGCGCCAATCCGCGCGGCGCATTGAAAACCGGATCGCCGCCGAAAATGAAAAGTTGCTTGATCTGGCCATCGGAAATTTCATCGGCCAGTAGGAGAATGCTTTCTGTGTTCGGATTGCGCGCAAATTCGCGAACAACAACCGTGTGCCCGAGATTTTTGAGCGCAGAATTGATTCCGTAAACGAGCAACTGCACCGCCACCGGCTGATGCGATCCGGCCAAAATCAGACTCGCGCCCGCTTTGGAAGCGAGGTCGCTCGCCGCTTCCGCGATCCATTCCTCATCCAATTCTCCGGTTCCGCCCGGCTCAATTTTGCCGAGCAGCGAATTTAATCCTGCATCGCCGGTAGCGCTCGCAATCTCCTTGGCTAACGCATACGCAACCGTCGGAATCTGGCTGGCCGCACAACGCAACCGATGATCGGCCATCGAGCCGGTGAGCGTGAAGCGATTTTCAACGACATAAAGGCGGTTCATCGCATCTTTCGCGGTGCGAACACGACGACGCGAAGTAAACGCGCGGACCGAAGCGATGTCGCCTTCGCCGCAATCGAGAAAATCGCTGTCCAGCGCCAGCACCACGTCGGCGCGCTCGAAATGCGGAACGAGTCGCGAATTCTCGCCGAAACTGATGCGGGTGGCGTAGTTCTGCGCGTCGCTCAGCGCCGGTTCGTAAACGGCCCAGCGCATTTTCGGAAAAGTTTTTTCCAACTCGCGGCGTAACCGTTCGCGCGTCGGCGAATGAACTTCTTCGACCAGGAACGCCAGGCCGTCCCCGCCATCCGCCGAGATCTTCGATCGCAGCTTGTCGATGTACGCTTCGAACTCCGCGCGCTCCGCCGTCTTCCCGTCGCGAGCGAACCGTTTCGACCGGAATGGATCGTAAAGATCGAGAACTGCGGCCTGCGCCATCGCGTCCGTCGCGCCTGCGCTCGTCGGATGCAGCGGGTTGCCGTCGAGTTTGGTCGGGCGTCCGTCATGGGTGGTCACGACGAGTGGAATTGCGCCGGTCCGTCGCGGCATGGCCGTGGCGTAAAAAAGCGGCTTGCCCGGAATCGTCCACTCGACGCTTTTCGTGAAAGGAACCAGGTGCGCTTCAGGCCGGCGGCAGCTCGTCAGGCCCACTCCGGCCAGCGCCATCGACGCGCTCATCAATTTCAAAAAATCGCGCCGCGACCACTCGCCCTCATCCAGCTCGGACGCGCCGGCTGGAAATTCGCGCTCGAGCCATTGCCGAAATTCCGGCGTGTTGCTGTACTCGCCGAGACTGCGCCAGTAACGCTTTCCGGTCGCCGGTTCCGGCGGATGTTGATAGATGTGTTTCATCGGTGGCACCCCTGGCAATTCGTCGGCGGCTGAATGTTCCAGCGCTCTTTCAGCGTCTGGCCGATCTCGGTCTGCGTCAGTTTCTTCTTCTGCGAAAAATCTTCGCTCGCATCGCTCGGTTGTCCGTATTTCGCGACGAATTCCGCCGGTTTCACGTCGTCCGTTTTCCAATCGAGATTGAAAATCTGATCGTCCGGTCGCAGAAAATTTTCCGGATGCCGATGGCATTCGAGACACCAGGCCATGCTGTGGGGCTTGGCGTGATAAACCACCGGCATGTGGTTGACCGGCCCGTGACAGCTAAAACAACTGATCCCGCGGTTGACGTGCGCCGCGTGATTGTAAAAAACGTAATCGGGCGTTCGATGGAGTTGCACCCACTCAATCGGCTTGCCCGTCTTCCAACTCACCCGCACCGGCTCGAGTTTTGGATTGTCCTTTTGCACCTGCGAGTGGCAGTTCATGCACGTCTGCGTGTTCGGCAGATTCGAATGGGCCGCGACTTCGACAAAGCTATGGCAATAACGGCAATCCATCCCCAATTGCGAAACGTGAATGTCATGCGGGAACGGCACCGGCTGGATCGGCTGATAACCCACACGCGTATATTTCGGCGTTACGTAATACCAGGTCGCCGCAGTCAACCCGCAGACAATGATCACGCCCGAGACGGCCATTTGCAGTGGCAGCCAGTTGCACCAGCGTGGAAAAAAATTCGCCATAAAATCAGCGGCGGGTTCCCTCGCTGCCCAACCGCGGCCGCCAATCTAAAAACGAGTCAGGGTTCAGGTTAGGATATGCTTCGCTCAGAGATCGTAAAGTTTGAGGTGAAATGCTTGCTCCAGCCGACCCGGAGAGTCTATGAATCGAGGTTTCATTGGGCAAAAGAAAATTCACGCTCATGTCGATCAAAACCAAGCGGCTAATTCTTCCGATACAGAAAAGCGAAGAATTGGCAAAAATCATAACGTCAAAACTTCGCCATACCGTCAAGTGAAAGCGCGTATTTCTTTCGGCTGCGCTCTCGCTTTGCTCTGCGCTTTGGTGTCGCAAGTAAACGCAGCGGAGGATGTCGATCTTATCTTCGTCAACGGGAACGTTTATACGGTAAACGAAAGGCAGCCCCACGCCGAAGCGATCGCGGTGAAAAAGGATCGGATCCTCTTCGTCGGTTCAAATGAAGACGCTAAGAAACTCAAGAGCGAAAAGACGCGTGTCATGGATTTTCACGAGCATACGGTCGTGCCCGGTCTCACCGATTCGCATTGCCACATTTTCGGAATCGGCGAGCGGGAGATGAATCTAAATCTCGAGAGGACAAATACCCGCGAGGATTTTCTGGCCAAAGTGAAGGCCCGCGTCGCCCAAACCGGGCACGGGAAATGGATCACCGGTCGCGGCTGGATCGAAACGTTTTGGAAACCGCCAACGTTTCCGACGAGAAATGATCTGGATACAATCGCGCCGGACAATCCGGTTTTTCTCACCCGGGCCGATGGTCACGCCGCAGTAGTGAACAGCGCCTCCTTAAAAATCGCCAGGATCGACAAGAACACGCCGAACCCGTTCGGCGGCGAAATTCTAAAAGACAAAAAGACGGGCGAACCGACCGGCATGTTGCTCGATAATGCACAGGACCTCGTAGAAAAAAATATTCCGAAGCCAACCGAAGCCGACCGCGAGCAAGCATTGTTGCGCGGCGTGAACCGCGAGGTCGGGCTCGGCTGGTGCGAAATCCAGAATGCCGGCAGCCACAAGGAAGATGTCGATCTTATCAGGAAGGCGTTCGATGCCGGCAAAATCAAAATCCGATTCATCAACTGCGTGTACGGACCCGGCGCGGATCTCGATTGGTTCTTCAAAGAAGAACCAACAATCAACGCTTACGATCACCGCTTCACCCAGCGCACGATCAAAGTAATCTTCGACGGCGCGCTCGGTTCGCGCGGCGCGGCGTTGCTTAAACCGTACAGCGATGCTCCCGTTGGAGCCGGCGCGCCCCCGCGCGGCTCGCCGTCAGAACGGCCCGAGGGCGGGCCGACTCCAAGTAACGCGGGCTATCTCACCGAAAAGCCTGAAGACTTGAAGCCGATGTTCGAAGAAGCGCTGCGCCGTGGCCTTCAAGTCGAGACGCACGCCATCGGCGATCGAGCCAACCGCACGATTCTGGATCTTTACGAGGCTGCATTCAAAGCCGTTCCGCCCGAGCAACGGAAGGTTCGCGAACCGCGCTGGCGAGTCGAGCACGCGCAGATTGTCGATCTTGCCGACATTCCGCGGTTCGCCAAGCTCGGTGTGATTCCGTCGATGCAACCGTCGCACGCAATTAGCGACCTATTTTTCGCGCCAAAGCGACTTGGAATGGACCGGCTCGCCGGCGCATACGCCTGGCAAAGTTTCCTGAAATCAGGTTCGATTATTTGCGGCGGCTCGGATGCTCCGGTCGAGCGCGGCGAACCAATGATCGAATTTTACGCGGCGGTCGCGCGCAAAAGCATTAAAGGCGAATCCGGCGAAGGCTGGCACCCGGAGCAAGCGGTCTCGCGCGAGCAGGCGCTGAAAATGTTTACGATCTGGCCCGCTTACGCCGCCTTTGAAGAACAAGACAAAGGTTCAATCGAAGTCGGCAAGCTCGCCGATTTCACCGTGCTTTCACAAGACGTAATGAAAATTCCGGAGCCGCAGATTCTGAAAACACGCAGCGAGATGACCGTGATCGGCGGCGAAGTTCTTTTCGTGCACTGGGTCCGCTCCGAGGAAGATTAGGACTCGGCAAAATTCTCGCACAACGTCCACAACGGACACCAAGGGTTTACGTCTCGGCGTTTCAGACTCCAACTTTGTGACCTTTGTGTCCTTTGTGCGAGCTCTTCTGGCAGTGATCAACGAGCCAAAAGATAAATCGCGACCAGTGTGAGCAGAAAATAGGGAACTAGGATCGCCGCGCCCGCGTAATCTTTTGACATCCGCTGCCCGAAGAAGAGCGCGATAATCGCGATGGCCGAGATGACCGCGCCGTAAAACGCGATTGCCGAATCGTGAGAAAAAATGATCAGAGCGCATCCAATCGCGCTCAGCCCTCCCGCAGCAATTTCGAGAATGGTAATCGCCGTCACCATCAACGGGACAAGTCCCGCCAGCGGACTCTTGGCGAAGTGTCCTTTCAGAAATTCAAGATTCCCGCGTCGATCGATGACTTTGTCGATGCCCGATTGAAGAAAAAGAATCGCGAGAAACGCCGAGACAAAAATCTGCAAAAGATAGATTGCTCCTTCGGAAGTGTGCAGTGTTGGCATCGGGTTATTGTAGCACGACGGCTGATTTTCTAGTAATTGTCTAGCGGAAGCGTCTGTCGTACTCGCGCGACACCCGCGTCAGCAATGCGGAATATTCCAGCTCGGTCGTACTCAGATCGACCCAGTCAAAGGGATATGGCCTCGCATTCGTTGCGCGGAAGCGAAGAATCTGAAATTCGTCGAACGCTGAACGCGCTTTGTCATTTAAGCGCAGCTCTGCCTGAGCTGCTTCTTGAATCGGATGTTTGTATCTCTTGCCGTCGGTCGGCCACCGCTTCCTTCCTTCAAACGAGACGTAGTGCCCAGCAAAGTTGATTCCGATGAAGCCAACGCAGATTGGATTGCCGCCGCCGCGCTTAAACTGAGTGACTTGGTTTAGTAGGTCGGTAATAACGCGATCAATTTGTTTGATCATCGCTTTCGCGAGAATTTTCGTTTCGGCGCCGACCTCAATCGTCGCAACGGGACCACGCGCTACCAGCATTCCCTTTTCCGTGACCGCGACAGCGGCAGGAACTAATTCGCCGAAAGTTCCATCGCCGCGTCGACCCGGTCGTCCGGTCATCACATTGCGCAGGTTTACAACGCGTTCGTGATGTTGCACGTGCTCAACGAGCTTCGCGGACTTGTTGATCGCCACGAGATCTTCGTAAAGCTGCGACGCGACGAGATCGCCGAGGTTTGATTTGCGGTGCAGGTACGGCTTGCCTTCGAACAAACTGCGAAACGTTCGGAGGAGTGCGTACTTCTCAGCGCTCATCGCTCGACTCGGAGAGTCGAATGACTGGCGCCAAACGTCCGCGACATGGCCGTTGCGAGGCGAAGCCGCTGCTCCGCAATTTTCACGTAGGCCGGTTCGATTTCGTTTCCGATGCTATTTCGCCCGGTCGCAACGGCAGCGAGATTTGTCGTCCCGGTTCCGACAAACGGGTCGAGAATCATGTCACCGGCGAAAGAGAAGAGCTTGATCAATCGCTCAGCAAGGTTTTGCGGATATGGCGCAGGATGACCGCGTCTTGTCGATTCACCTTTGATGTCGAACCATGCGGAGCGCAGCCAAGATTTCATTTCGTCCTTCGTTAACATCGACAGAGCTTTTTGCATCGGAGTAGGCGAGCGGTACTCGCCACCTTTTCTCAAGAACAGAATGTATTCCGCATCGTTCTTGATGATTGCGCCCGGTTGATAAGGTTTGCCATAAAAACCGGCACCGTTTCCTTTCGCTTCCGTTACTCCATTGGCAATCTTGAACCAGAGAATAGGCGTCAGCGCATCAAGTCCGAGCGGCCGTGCGCGCACCATAATGTCGGCGTGCAGTGGCATTACGCGATGTCGGCCTTGTTTGCGCGGGATACACACGTCACCGACGACGCAGCAGATTCTTCCGCCCGGAGCGAGAACACGGGCACATTCGCGCCAGACTTTATCAAGCTCATCAAGAAATTTGTCGTAGTCCGAGATCTCTCCAAGTTGCCGTTCGTTAACCTCGTATTTCTTTAGCGTCCAATACGGCGGCGACGTGACGACAAGATGAACGCTCTCATTCGCGATCCATGACAAATCACGAGCGTCGCTCAACCGAAGATAGTGTGTTGTTTTATCGAAAGGCGCAGGCCATGGGTGAGTTCGGTAATAAGCATTGCTGCTTAGGAGCTTCGTAATCGCACCGCGCTTGTTGTCCGAAAAATCAACTGTCGATCTTTCCGGATCGAACGGTTCTGCCGCGACTTCGTCACGCTTCTCTCTCGGCCGATGATGTCGGAATCCATTTGTTGCGCCGTTCGCCGACTTTCGAACGAGATAAAGCTGTTCGTCTTCTCGGATTCGACGCTTACTTCTGGGGCGTGGCGCAGTCTTTCGCGTGGCCGCTGAACTCTTCGGCATGCCGATGTTTACCACGCCATGAAGGCAGATTCCATGACAAATCCATACCAGTGACGACCACTACGCCGTGCCGGCTTACGAGTACAAATACTCGTCGTGATACTCCCGCTGCGGTGCGAACTGGACGGATTGATCGCCGCCGGTCTCGGGATACTCGAAGATTTTCCCTTCGTAATTACGGATCACGATTTTTTCGTTGTCGTGATAGAGAATGTAACCGGGATTGATCGGCACTTTGCCGCCGCCGCCGGGCGCGTCGATAACAAACTGCGGAATAGCATAGCCGGTGGTGTGGCCACGTAAGCCTTCGATGATCTCGATCCCTTTCGCGACCGATGTGCGCAAATGCGATGAGCCGTTAATCAGGTCGCACTGATAAATGTAATACGGGCGGACGCGGCACATGAGCAGTTTGTGCACGAGCGTCTTCATTGTCTCGAGATCGTCGTTCACACCGGCGAGCAACACGCTTTGATTACCAAGCGGAATGCCGGCGTTGGCCAATCGTTCGAGCGCTTCTTTCACTTCGATCGTCAACTCGCGCGGGTGATTGACATGCACGCTCATCCAAAGCGGATGATGTTTGGCGAGGATCGCACAAAGCTCGGGCGTGATCCGTTGCGGAAGGAAAATCGGAACGCGGGTGCCGATGCGGAGAAATTCGATGTGCGGGATCGCGCGCAACCGCGAAAGCAGCTTGTCGATCTTATCGTCGCTGAAAATTAGCGCGTCGCCCCCGCTCAAGAGAACGTCGCGAACTTCGGTGTGTTGTTCGAGATAACGGAATGCTTCTTCGAAGTCGGTGTGCAGTTCCTGTTCGCCCACGCCGCTGACGACGCGACTGCGCGTGCAATAGCGGCAGTAACTCGCGCAACGATCGGTCACCAGGAACAGCACTCGGTCGGGATAACGATGCACCAAACCCGGCACCGGCATGTTCGAATCTTCGCCGCACGGATCGGCCATGTCGTAAGGCGACGACCAGGTTTCCTCGATCCGCGGAATGACCTGGCGCCGGATCGGATCGTCCGGGTTTTTGTCGTCCGGAATTAAATTGAAAAAGTACGGCGTGACCGCGAGCGCGAGTTTGTCGCCGGACAGCAGCACTCCACTGCGTTCCTCGTCGCTAAGATCGATATGTCGCTCGAGCTGGGCGAGCGTTGTGACCCGGTTCTTGAGCTGCCATTTCCAATCGTTCCAGAGTTCCGGTGCGATCCCGCCATTGCGGGACCAATAGCCGGGCGCATGCGAGACGAACTCCTTCCCGTTCCCTTTGTCTTCCGCAAAAGTGCGCATTTTTTGAGTTGAGGACGAAAACGCTAAGGCGCTTCACAATCGTGTCAACGCAGGCACCGAAAAGTGCGCCACGCACAGCCGCGCGCCTCGGATTATTTGACCGTGACGAGGGTGCCGATCGGAATTTCGGCGAAGAATTTGCGGGCGGCGTCGCCCGGTAATCGAATGCAGCCGTGAGAGGCGGGATAATTCGGCACCACGCCTTCGTGCATTCCGAAGTCGAGGCAGCTCAGGCGCATGAAGTAAGGCATCTCGACTTTGTAGATCGTCGACCAATGGTTGCGATCTTTGTCGGTGATGACGTAATCGCCCCTGCGCGTGGAAAAGCCTTCCCGTCCAGTGGAGCAGACCGTGTTAAAGACGGCCACGCCGTTTTTGACGAGCGCTACGTGCTGCGAGGCGAGCGAAATTTCCAGGCGGAGCTGCTCCGGCGACGGGCCACTCCCAAGCAGGATTTGAGTGCAACGCCAATTTCCGGTCTGCGCCGCATAATAAAGCGCGAGCATTTTGTAACGCGCAGTCGCGCGGTTCCGGTCGGCGCCTGCTTGCAATAGCGACTGAACGTACTCCGGACGGCCAATTCCCGCTGCAAGCATGAGAGCGCTGACGTTCTTGTCGTCCTCGATGTAATTCCGGAACGTCTTCGACGGAAGCAATTCGAGAAATTCTTTATCGTATTTGCCGGAGATGGCCGTGTTCGGATCCGCGCCACAAGCAAGGAGTGTGTTGAATAATGCCGGCTCGTTCCTCGCGATGGCGTAGGCGAGAAGCGGCACGTTCTTTCCTTCCGGCGTTGGCGGGGCAACATGCTTATGGATAAGCATGCGCATCCGCTCATTATTTCCGGTGCGGAGTGCTTGATTGAAAGCGCGCTGCGTCCCGGGCGTCCACTGCTCCATCAAAGGCAAGCCTTGCAAAATGGCCTCAACGATCTGTGCGTTGCCGCCATCAAGCGCCGCCCACAGCAGATCGCGGCCGTCCCGGCATCGCGCTGCCAAATCAAGCTTTTCCGCGCGCTGTAGGAGCGCGCGAAACATTTCAAAATTACCCTGCTGCGCCGCCGCCATTAACGGCGTGAAACCGTTCGCATCGGCGAGATCGACATGCGCGCCGCCGTCGATGAGACGGCGGACAATCTCCCAATCCTGCTGCAACGCGGCCACCAAAATGAGGGGACGACCCTGCGACCAGCGTGCATCGGGATCGAGATGTTCGTTCAGATAAAAATCAATGAGCGCTGGACGGTGCGTCACCATCGCCCGAACAAGATCGTCGGAGGAAATGGGGCTGCGGGTAAATGGCTCCCGTCCGAGCCTGCCCGTCCCAAGAACCATTAGGAGGATGGCCAATCCGATAAAGCGGGATTGAAGATCGACAACGTTCATTGGGGATGCGCTAGGCTGTAATAATACACCACTCGTCAACTGTTGTTGCACCTAATCGTGGTCAAATTGCCAAAACAGCGGCCATAGTGCGAGAGCAAATGGAGTTCCAACACACCCAGGAAATCGCGCATCGCCACTGATCAATATGCCGCAGTTTTCGGTAGGATCAAAACAGCAGCTAACGCCCGCCCCGGCCTAACGAATCTTCTTTACATCAGAGACGTAGAATTCCTACAATTTTGGCCGAAGACGCCCCTCATGATCGCCATCTCGTATCGCCGAGAGGATTCACTGCCAGTTGCCGGCCGGCTCTACGACCGGCTGCAGGCCGAGTTCGGTAAAGGGAATGTCTTCATGGATTTCGATTCCATTCCCTATGGCGTGGATTTTCGCGAGCACATCAAGAAGGTCATCGAGCGTTCGAAGTTAGTCGTAGCGCTGATTGGTCCTAATTGGATAGGCAAAGGCCGGCGTCGGACTCGTCGAATCGACGATCCGGCGGACTTTGTTCGTCTGGAAATCACGTATGCCTTGGAAAGAGCGCTTCCTGTCATTCCAGTATTAATAAATGACACGCCCATGCCGAGAGTCGGAGACCTTCCAGTCGGCATTGAAGCGCTGGCCTTTCGGAATGGGCTAGTCCTCGACGCAGGTCTCGACTTCCATCATCATGCCGACAGACTCATTGTGGGAATCAACTGGCTTTTAAAAGGGGCTACCACATCCGTGTCCACTGCTTCGAAAGAGGGGCCGCCAGAGGTTTCACGTCAAATTGAGACATCGCCAGCAACGATCGAAAGGAAGCCCGAACCAGTGGAGACACCAGTTGTTTCCGCAACGGCCACGGTGCTGCCTCCTGCACGGCCTCCAAAACCTCCTCCGGTTGAACCTTCTAGGCGGCCAGCTGAAACAACGCCCGCGGAAATATCAACAAGCTCCGCCGAGCGTTTGGAATCAGCGGTCAAGGTGCCCAAAGAATCAGCACCGCCAATCACGCCCCGAAAACTTCCGGTAATCGAACCGCCCAAACCGGCAAAAAGCAAGCCGCCGTCGGAGTCACGTAAGATAATCAAAACTCCGGCGTCCATTCTCAGAGCGGACAAGGCAGGATGGTTCGCACGCGTGAAAAAATCGGTCACGCAGCTGCAAGACAAAGTGATGGCGGATTACGTTCGTCCCTCCCGACTTGGCCGCGAGCAGAAGCCAGTTAGGAGTTCGCCGAGCCAAAAAAGAAGCGCGCTCGTGGGGGCGATCACCTTGTTCGCGATTGTCGCAGGTGCGGGATGGTATTGGGGATCCCATGGGCTGGGCCGGGGATCTTCGGATAAGACGGAGCCCGCCATCGCGCAGGCTTCTCACGCATTGCCCTTCGAGAACAAGGAGGAACCGGCAGCGACGGTTAACCGTGCTTCAACACAGGCGCAAGCGCCGGCTGCTCCGGCTCCTGCGGGCTCAGTAAGCGTTCCCGAAGAATCTCCTCCAGCCATAGCCGCCGTCTCTCCAACTCAGGTAACTGCGCCGGCCGCGACATCGCCGGCGCCTTCATTGCCGCCAGCGGACCACGCAGAATCAAAACCGACGGCACCGAACTGGCAGGCGCGGATAAATGAATTCGTTCAGCAGTTTGTCGAGTCGGACAGTTCTGGCGATGTGGAAAGAGAGCTTTCGTCCTATGCTGCCAGTGCAGAGATTTTGAACGAGGGCGAAAAAAATCACGATCGGATCCGGCACGATATTCAGTCTGACCACGACCGTTGGCCGATTCGGCGCAACAACATTCGTGGCGAGATCCGACTAGCGGAGATAGTGCCGAATCAGGAGTACACCGCTGCGTTTGAGCAAGACTATCACGATGAAAATCCCGCGCGCGGTAAATCAGTTAACGGGGGCGTCGCTGTCGACGTTACGATTAAAATGATAGATGGATCACCGAAGATATCCTCAATCAAACACAAGCCGCTGCCAAAGGGCAACGGATCCACGCCGATGCCGGCGCCGCGAACACCAGTGCAAGAATCGCCGACTTCGCCATCACCTCTAGCAAGTACCGCGTTCGTGCAAGGACCGCAGCATCTTGTCCGCATTGTTAACAAGGCGTACGGCTTCTCGACCTTGGTTCCCGCGGATGTTTTCCCCGACGCCGCGCGTCCATCCGACATCGACCGAACTTCATTCTCATCAGCCAGTGGCCGGACAACTTTAAATCTTCTTGTCCGCGAGAATTCCGACGGAGAAACGTTCAAGAAGCTTTATCAGGAATGGATCGCCGAACACACTGCGGAGCGACCGAATAAGAAGGTGCACTATAAGGTCTTTCGAGATACGTGGTTTGTCGCTTCCGGCATCGACGGCCAACGAGGAGAAAGGGGCTTCTATGTCAAAGCCGTTAACAAAGGTAATAACATCGTCATGATGTCCCTTGAGTACGATGAGAACGCCAGCCCGCTTACGAACCAGACTTTACTAAAAATGGTGCAAGCCTTTAACGGAAATTGATCGAATTCTAATTAGTCGAGATTTCATTCGTTACTCTTCCGATGCCACTCTTGCAGCCCTCTAATGGCTTCTGCGAGGTTCTTTCGCTAAGGTCGCATCAAGTTGAGCTATGACTTTTCTTGCCCAGGTCGCCGATGACTCGCGGTTGTAGTGAATTCCATCAGGCCCTGTCTTTCCGCGCTCGTACGACGTAATTGGCGGCCGTGAATTAATGAGTGCCACTGAGCTGACGCCTCTGATTAACGAATAAATATTTTCCTGCTTTGCAGCCGAAAACCGGGAAGAATCCGGCGGACCGATCCATATAACCGTAGCGCCGCTTTCGCGGACTTCTTTAACGAAGTTTTGAATGATTGATCGAATCCTGTCATTCGTTAACGGTCTGTCCATCCAGTTCGTGCCTTGTTGGACGATTACAATTCTCGGTGCGTATGTTCTCAATAACGTCGCCAGCTTGGGTGTTTTGTAACGGGTGAAATCACGCTTTGTCGAACGCTCAGACGTAAAGTCGCGGTAGCCACATCGCGTTTCATAATCAGGTTCGCCGCTTATCCAATTTTCCGGGGATGAGCCACAGGATGCGAAAAACGCTACACTGTACTTCTTTTCATCAATGAGATGATCCGCAATAAGATCTCCAAACTTACCGATGCTGAGAGAATCCCCTATGTACAAAATCCGGTCGGTGACGGGGCGCCGGGAAGTCGCAGGGCCCCGCACCTTTCCGTCGGCGACCAGAATCACGAAACCAATTCCGGCAACGAGCACGATTGGCAGAAGCAAAGCGTGCTTGAGCGGCGACCAATCAGTGGGTTTGATTAGCTTCGGGATACTTCGTTTCATCTTCTACTTGAATGTAAGGCTGCAAATCGATGCGGCCGGAATCATCGCGGCGTTTTACCGTGCTCCAAGAAGTATCTTCAAGTTCGCGTAGCCGCAGCTTGTAAGTTCTCCCGATACGATACTTGCGAAGCGATTGTTTCTTCAGCCCGATGTAGGCGGGATGCATCACGAGGATCTGCGGCTCATCGTATTCGCCAGACAGAACTTTTCGCACATCGTAAACGAAACCAACCATCGATTCCTGGTATGGCATGAACTCCTCCACACGCATTGGTTTTGATTTAAACACCAGTCGCGCGCTGACGTTGAGACCTTTGTTGGCCGGAGCCTCGGCCGGCGCAGAAGGCTGGATCGGAGCCGTTGGTGGCGGCAACGATTCGCTCAATGGCTTGAGCGACGCCAAATGCTGCGATGAAAGATCGGGACCAATTAGCGCGAACACCTTGTCGGCCCATAAATCCATATCTTCTCCAATGAAATGCTCGTGATCGGGCTCCGTATGACGATAAGGAAAAGTAAGAAGCGTGCGGCTATCGATGACGGTGGCGGACGCCGCACCGAAGTAGAGGCGGATCTGTTCGAGCACGAAGTCCTGGACAGCTTTCGAAACTCTTCCCGATACGGGCGGCGCCACCCAGTAGATCTTTTTCAAAGATGATGACGGGCTGATGGCTTTCGAGATGAACGGAACAACGAATTTTTTGACCTCAGACGCATCGCGATCGGGCCGAACAGTTTTGTGGTCCGTGAAAAGATCGAAAAGATTGCCGCCGGTTTGCATTACCAAAATGTCTGGCCGGATTTGCGCCAATAAATCCTCCAGCTTTGGGACCGGATGTGCTTTCGGCCTTGACCCCCGCCGCATTCCGTAAATGTCTTTAAGCTCTTTTGCTTGGCCCGAGCCGGGAACCGATTCGATGCTCCAAAACCCACAACGCGACTTAACAGTCGTGTACGGCTTATTTTTCAACCAACTCAAAGGCTGCGTGGCACACGTCATGTAAGTGAAGACAGCTTTTACTTCAGGCATCTCGCGAAAATGCTGATCCAAACGTTTGCCGAATCCACAAAGGCTAAGTGAATCGCCTAAAATCAAAACCGTGATTCCGTGGTCACGGTTTGACGCTGAAGTTTGTTGGGGGGCAGGGGTAGGTTGAGTCTTGGCGGTAGATTGCGCGTCCAACCGCGAAGTCGCCGAGATAACCGCGATGCAAATAGTCGAGGCTTTGACCCACGATGTCGATCTTGTTGCTCGCGCCAGCGGAATCACTTTGAAATCGGTAAACGCGTCCATGCCTCGGCTTCTGTAAATTCCCGAGCGGCAAAGCACCAGATGATCATCTTTTTCTTGGCAAGATATTGTGGGTCTTTGAGACTGCGCCGATACAAACTGGCCCGAACCACACTCGCGCCCGAACCGCGTGTTCCAATTAAATCGGGAGCGAACCCCAGTTCGGCGGCAAGTTGGTCGATAAGCCCGGCGCCTTGCGCCAGAAAATCATGATAAACCAACGTGTAACTGTCGCCGAGAACTAACAGCGGGCTCTCTTTGTCCGGCTGCACGAAGGCGCCGCTGGATTTGTCGCTAATCACGCGCACAAAAGTTTTCTCTGGCGCGGACTTTGCCGCATCGTCAGTCAAAAGACTGGTCAGATCGCCGGTAAATTCGATTTGCTTCCAGTTAGCGATGTAATCGTGACGCGGCTGCGAACCGATTCGAATTTTCGCCGCCATCGCTTGCGCGGCGAGCACACAACCGTTTCCCGACCAGTGCGTGTCCGTCTTGCAAAAAACAGGACCGCGCTCGGCATCGCGCCGTCGCGCGAACAACTCCGTCAGATCGACAATCTCCACGCCTTTCCCGCGCAACTCGTCACAGAACCGTTTCAAATAAGGAGCGGCATCGTTGCGACTCAATGGTACCTCCGGAACAACCTTCTCCGGATAAATCGCTGCTTTGGGCGGGACGGGTGCGAGTAGCAACTCGATCCCGCGTTGTTTTAGTTGATCGCGAAAATCGAGAATCGCTGGAATCGGATCGGCCTCTTCCGGTTTTGTCGAACGGCTGATTTTAACTGCCTCGGCTCCCCAGAACCGACCCGCGGAAAGAAAGCGCAGCTCCGCCGGCA
>DASYVQ010000166.1:0-57098 GCA_035936875.1 Chthoniobacterales bacterium | reverse complement strand
CGCATTGTCGATACAAAGGAAGAATACATGATCGACGATTATGGGACGGCCTTGATTGGGACGAACACGATTGACCTCTACAAGTCGACCCGTCTTGAAATGAAACGCTGGGGCGTGCGTCACGTCGATATCGACATTTTGCAATGGGGGTCCGACGAACAAAGTTTGAAAGTTCTCGGTCCGCGCATCAAACATCGGACCGTCCGGCAGATGATCGCGGGCTTGCAGAAAAAGAGTCCGTTCAAATCCTCGCCTGGCGCCGAAGCTTCGAATTCCGCGCAGGCGTCAGCTCGAAAAGCTTCGCTCCACACTTTGGATTGATTAACCGTCCTGTCTCGCGACTTTTCCGGGAATGAAAATTCTCGTCGTCGGAGGCGCCGGTTATATCGGGAGCATTTGCGCGGAGCAATTGCTCGATGAGGGGCACAAGGTCGCCATCTTCGATAATCTCTCCGAAGGACATCGCAGCGCGGTTGATCCGCGTGCCGACTTCGTCGAAGGCGATTTGCAAGATCGACAACGAACATTGTCGATCGTCGGTGAGGTTAAGCCGGACGCAGTCATGCATTTTGCTGCCAGCGCGCTGGTTGGCGAATCGATGCGCGATCCGTCGAAGTATTTTCGCAACAACGTAGCCAACGGTTTGAATCTGCTCGATGCGGTCGTGGCGACCGACGTGCAGCGTCTCATCTTTTCCTCGACCTGCGCCACCTTCGGACCGCCCGAGCGCGTGCCCATCGATGAAACCTTGCCGCAGCGACCGATCAATCCGTACGGTGAATCAAAACTCGCCTTTGAGAAAATTTTGCGGTGGTACGGCGAGATCCATGGTTTGCAATTTGTCTCGCTGCGTTATTTCAATGCCGCCGGCGCATCGGCAAAATTCGGCGAAGATCATCGCCTTGAGACACATCTCATTCCCAGCGTGCTCAAGGTTGCGCTCGGGCAAAAGTCCAACGTGGAAATCTTCGGCACCGATTATGAAACGCCCGACGGCACCTGCATCCGCGATTACATCCACATCGTCGATCTCGCCCGCGCCCACATTCTCGCGCTCAATTCTTCCAAGAGCGATTTCTATAATCTCGGGACCGGCGGCGGCGCCAGCGTGCGCGAAGTGATCGATTGCTGTCGCAAAATTACGGGACGCAAGATCGACATCTTGGAAAAGCCGCGCCGGCCGGGCGATCCGCCTCGATTGATCGCCTCGTCAGAGAAAATCAAGCGCGAGCTCGGTTGGAAACCGCAGTTTGAATCGCTCGACGCCATAATCGACAGCGCATGGAAGTGGCACCAAAAATTCCCGCGCGGCTACGGCGATTAAAACAAAAACACCCGCGAAAACATGTCCCGCGGGTGTTTTGAATTTCGCTAACTACGAACCAGCCTTAGGGCTTGGTTGTCGTCGTCGTCGTCGTTGTTTCCTTCTCGATCACGACGGGTTTGGCCAACGTCACCTTGGTCACGACCATGCGATCGCCCTCTTTGACGTAGGTGTAGGTCGCTGGCATGTCGGGCTTAAGCGCCGTCCATTCGACCGTGCGGCCGCTCGGATCCACCAGAACGGTCTTCTTGTTGTAATAATACTTCACCGGGGCCGTAGTCGTTTCCGTGCGGAACGTGATGTAGTCCGAGCCCGGCGTGTAAGCCGTGATCGTGCCCGAGCCGCTGAGTGTGCTCGTGGTCGTGGTGCTCTCACTCACGCCGGCTGGTCCAGCCGTCGTGGTTGTCGTTTTCGATTCTTGCGCGAGCGCTGTGCCTAGCCCCACCGCACAGACCGCGGCCAATATCTTCGCCAATGTAGTTTCTTTCATATTTGTCCTTTGCTTTGGTTAACCAATGTTTTCTGTTGTAAGTAGTTTTGACTGCTGGCGTCGGCCATTTATTCGACTCCCTTATCTTTTCGCACGTGGGCACGCCAGTGGTTCTTGAAATCGATGCAACCGTTACCAGGCTTTCGTGATTTTTTGCCGCGCGATTGCGCGGCGCGTAACTACATCTTCGCGCGCTGGCGCGAGGTCGCTCGACGCTACGGCTTCGTCGAATGGGACGGTCCCGTACTCGAACCGACCGATCTCTACCGGAAAAAGAGCGGTGCGGAAATTGTCGATCAACTTTTCAATTTCACTGACAAGGGCGAACGCCAGGTCGCCCTGCGTCCTGAGCTGACGCCGACCCTGGCTCGCGTGATTGCCGCGCACGAGCGCGAATTCAAGAAGCCGCTCAAGTGGTTTTCCATCGGCCAATTTTTTCGTTACGAAAAGCAGCAGCGCGGCCGGCTGCGCGAACATTTCCAGCTGAACTGCGATATCGTTGGCGAGAGCGATTTTGCTGCCGATGTCGAACTGATTGCTCTTTGCATCGACATCCTGCGCGCGTTTGGATTTACCGAAAAAGATTTCGTCGTCCGGATCAGCGACCGCGAATTTTGGACGGATTTTCTGCGACAGCAGAAACTTCCCAGCGAAAAATGGGAGGAAGTTTTGCAGACGATCGACAAATCCGAGCGCGAGCCGCGTGATACGACCGTCGAGAAACTCGGCCAGCTCGCCGACCCGGTATTGTCGATCTTGGAGAAGGGCGGCCAAAGCGGGAAACTCGATCGATTGGTTGACGATCTTGGCGCCCGTGGCCTAGCTGATTACGTCGATATCGACGTACGGATCGTGCGCGGTCTCGCCTACTACACCGGCACCGTGTTTGAAGTTTTCGATCGCGCCGGAAAACTCCGTGCGATTGCCGGTGGCGGCCGCTACGATCGATTGATCGAACAGTTGAGCGATGCCGCCGTTGCCATGCCCGCGCTTGGTTTCGCGATGGGCGACGTCGTCCTGGGCGAATTGATCAAAAAGACGGCGCGCGCGAGCGAAGCGATGGAACAAGCGATCGCCACTGAACAAAAGATCGACATCTACATCGTGATCGCGAAGGAAACGCGGCGCGGTGATGCGCTCGCCCAAATTCAGCAACTGCGCGACCGCGGTTATCGCGTCGATTACCCGCTCACCGCTACAAAGGTCCCGAAACAATTTCAAACGGCCGAAGATGTGGGCGCGTCTCTCGCGCTTCTCTACGGCGACGAATGGCCGCAGGTGAAAGTAAAAAAGCTCGCCACCCGCGAGGAATCGTTGATTGCCCACGAAGCCTTGCTGGACAGCGTCGCGAAATTCTTCAACGTCTCCGGTTCCGCCTGATTATGTATCGCGACCGAAATTGTAATTCATTGCGCAAGACCGACATCGGCAAGGAAGCTACGCTGGCCGGTTGGGTCGATGTCGCTCGCGATCATGGCGGCGTCATCTTCATCGATTTGCGCGATCGCGAAGGTCTGACTCAGGTTGTCTTTCGGCCGGAGGAAAATGCCGAACTCGCGAAGGAAGCGCACAGTTTGCGGAGCGAAGACGTGATCGAAGTCTCCGGCAAAGTTGCGGCGCGCGTGCCGGGAACGGAAAATCCGAAGCTCGCGACTGGCGACGTCGAACTCATTCCCACCGCACTGCGCATTCTAAATCGCGCGGGCGACCTTCCATTTCAACTCGATACCGAGATTCATAACGAGGATTTGCGATTAACCTATCGCTACTTCGATCTGCGCCGTCCGCGGTTCGCTCGGAATTTACGGTTGCGTCATCGCGCAGCCAAAGCCACGCGGGATTATCTCGATTCGCAGGGTTACATGGAAATAGAGACGCCGATTTTGTCGAAGAGCACGCCGGAAGGCGCGCGCGATTTCTTGGTGCCGAGCCGGCTGATGCCGGGAAAATTTTACGCGCTGCCGCAGGCGCCACAGCAATACAAGCAACTGCTCATGGTCGCGGGCGTGGAAAAATATTTTCAAATCGCGAAATGTTTTCGGGACGAAGATCTGCGCGCGGATCGACAGCCGGAGTTTACCCAGATCGACATCGAAGCCTCGTTTGTCACGCCGGACGACATCTTCAAGCTTACCGAAGGAATGCTTGCCGCAATTTTCAGGGCCGCGCGCAGCATCGACATTAAGACTCCGTTCGATCGACTGACGTATCACGATGCGATCAGCCAATTCGGCAGCGACAAGCCCGATCGCCGCTTTGGCGTGGAACTTGTCGATCTTAGCGACGATTTCCGCGCCAGCGGTTTCAAAGTCTTCCGCGGCGCGCTCGATGCCGGTGGCGTGGTAAAGGCGATCAACGCAAAGCGCTTTGCCAGCCTTACCATCGGTCAAAGCGATGAGCTGACTGAAATCGCAAAGACATTTGGCGCGAAAGGCCTGGCCTTCATCAAGGTCGAGAACGGTGAATGGAAATCACCGATCGTGAAATTTTTCAGCGACGCGGAAAAGAAAGCGCTCCAATCGAAGTTACAAATCGAGGAAGGCGATTTGATTTTGTTCGGCGCGGACAAATGGGAGATCGCCTGCGAAGTGCTCGGTCGAATCCGATTGCAGGTCGCGGAATACCAAAAGCTCGTCGGCGAGAGTGACCAGCTCGATTTTCTCTGGGTGACGGACTTTCCGCTCATGCAATGGAGTGCGGAAGAAAACAAATGGAACGCGGTCCATCATCCGTTCACGCGACCGAAAGCGGAGGACGTAGCGATGCTTGGAGGCGCGACGCCCGCGTCGCGGCGCGAGGGCGCGCCGGCTCCAAGCGCGGATTTTGGAAAAATTCGCGCGGAAGCGTACGACGTCGTGCTTAACGGCGTGGAGATCGGCGGCGGGAGTATGCGAATTCACGAGCCCGAGTTGCAGGAGAAAATGTTCGAAGCGCTTGGTGTCACCGCGCAAGATCGACAATCAATGTTCGGCCATTTGCTGCGCGCATTGCGGCTCGGCGCACCCCCGCATGGCGGAATCGCGCTCGGGCTTGATCGCCTGGTCATGCTCGTCTGCGGCGAAGAATCGATCCGGGACGTGATGGCCTTCCCGAAAAATAATCGCGGCATCGATTTAATGACGCAATCGCCAGCCGACGTCGATCCCCGCCAGCTGCGCGACTTGTCGATCAAGCTGGCGGCGGGTGATGCTCGCGCTCAGTCCGGAAAAGAATCGCCACCGAAAAAGTAGCAATCGCCGGTCACGCTTTTGAGGCAGAAGCTACGTGTGCTTCGGCCGCAGCGATCTGGCGCGCTGGAGTGCGAAAGAAGGCAGTGATTGCGAGGGTGACAGTGCAGCCGACAAAAACAAACCAGGGCCAGGAAATTTTCGGCCACCAATCCGGCATGAACCACCCGAAATTCCACTGTGAAGCCACGAGTTTTCCGCGCAGTAGCGCAAGAACGTCGAACGCCGGCATCGTGACTTTGCACAATACGAGCACAGACATAATTCCGATTGTCATCCCGACGACGTTAGCGCCATCGGACCCGCGGCTCCGGGTCAGCATCCCGAGAAGAAAAACTCCGACCAGCGCCCCGTAAGTGTAGCCGAGGATTCCGATAGCGATGGGAATGATCGTCAGTTTTGCATCCTGGAGGACGGCGTTGGCAGCCATAGTCGCGACAAGGATCATGAGAACGCCGAAGACGGCGGTCGCGACGCGCGCAGCGCGAATGGCCTGACGATCCGTTGCACCAGGCCGGATATAAGGCAGGTAGAAATCTTTCGTGAAACTGGTGGCGAGTGCGTTGAGCGCGGCGGAAGTGGAGCCCATCATTGTCGCGAAAACACCGGCAATGATGAGTCCGCGAAATACGACTGGCATGTGGTGAATGATGTAATCGCCGAAAATTTCGTTGTCGGCCGCCGGCAGTGTCGCACCTGGAACCACCGAGTAGTAAACCGAAAGAAGGATGCCGACGGTGAGGAAAGCGCCCGCGATTGGTAGATCCATGACGCCGCTCAGGATCAGCGAGAGTTGAGATTTCCTGTGATCCGGAGCGGTCAACATGCGCTGCACCATATCTTGGTCGGTGCCGTGCGTTGCCATTGTCAGCAACGTCGAACCGATGAACGCGGCAAAGATTGTATATGGCTCCTCCAGCATCGCTTTCAGCGCCGGCCCGAACGGCAACTGTGGATTCCAGCCGGTTTGAAAAAGTTTAATGTTCGACAGTCCGCCGAGATTTGATTTCACCGTCTCGAATCCGCCGGGGATGTTTCGCAGCAGCAGAAAAATTGCGAAGATGACGGAGCTAAACATCAGCACTGCCTGAATCAAGTCGGTCCAGACGACAGCTTTGATTCCGCCGACGGCGGTGTAGATCGTCGTGATCACGGTAACGAAAATGATTCCCCAAATGTAGGTATTGAGATTCACCGGCAGGGAGGGGAAGAGATAACGCCATATCACCACCATGATCGCTCCGCCGAGATAAAGCCGAACGCCGATCCCGAGCACGCGAGTGAAGAGGAAAATGCCGCTCGCCATGTTCTTGGTTTTTGTGCCGAAGCGCACCGTCAGAAATTCGTAGACGCTTTGCACGCGGTAATCGTAGTACGGTTTGATGAAGGTGAACGCGATGAAGATGCGCGCGAGAACTGTGCCGATCGCCAACTGGCCGTAAAAGTAACCTCTCGTTTTAAAACCTTCGGCTGGCGTTCCGAGAAAAGTGGCGGCGCTCGTCTCCGCGGCAATGATGGACGCGAGCACCGCCCACCATGGGATGGAGCGCGAGCCGAGCGAGAAATCCTCCAGGTTTCGATTTCGTCGTCCGGCCCAAAGCCCCAGCGCGACAATGCCGATGAAGTAGGTGAGTAGAACCACCGTGTCGATCGCGAGCCGCGCGTCCATGTCGATCTTAGGTGACAGAATTTTTGCGCGGCGCAAGGTGGATCGCGCGCTCCGTCGCGCGATGTTAGTGGCGCCGAGGGCGCATTATTTTAGCATCGAGCAAGGGACTGCTCGATCCACCCAATGAAACCCACACAGATTGCCGCACCCGACTTTGACCTCGAGAAGACGCTCGATTCAGGCCAGGTGTTTCATTGGGGCAGGCTCGACAACGGATTCGCTGGAACGATCGGACAAGAACCGGTTTACGTTGAACAGTGCGGTGATTCGCTCTTCGTGAGGGGCGGCGGCGAAGAGCCGGTGGCGAATTATTTCGCGCTCGATCATCCGCTGGCGGAAATTTGCGGGTCCTTTCCGGACGATCCGGTCATGAATGCGGCCCGTGATTTCTGTCGCGGCTTACGGATTATCCGGCAGCCAAAGTGGGAATGCCTGGCCACATTCATTTGTTCGTCCATGAAGCAGGTCACACACATTCGGCAGATCTCGCGAAAATTGAGGGAACGTTTCGGTGAGGAGCAAAAGATTGATAACTACTCAGTGCACACTTTTCCGTCGGCTCAGCGGCTTGCCCAAAGTTCCGAGAAAGAATTGCGCGAATGCGCGCTCGGTTATCGGGCCATAAACCTGCTTGGAACGGCGCGGCTCGTTAGATCAGGCGAAGTTGATCTCGAAGCGTGGTCGGCGCTTTCCGATGTCGATCTTCAGAAGCGGCTCTGCCAGCTGCCGGGCGTGGGCGCGAAGGTTGCTAATTGTGTGATGCTTTTTGCTTACGAACGACTGAGGGCGTTCCCGATCGACGTCTGGATCGAGCGCGTGCTGCGAGAAAAGTATTTTCCGCGCGCTCGAAAATTGAACGCGGCGCGGCTGCAAGCGTTCACACAGAAATACTTTGGCGAGCAGGGCGGTTATGCCCAGCAATACCTATTTCATCATGCGCGAATGGCTTTACGGAGGCGGGCGAACCACCCGGATGGGCCCGCTCGTTTGTCACCACCCCGGGCGTGAGATAATGTTCGTCCCTCTGAATTCATGATGACAGCGGAGTTCATTATTGGTCATTCCGCGGACGATGCCGTGGAAAGAAAACAAGAGGTCCGAAAGATTTTTTGGGCGCTCCTGGCTGCCATCGTTATTCATCTCGCTATCGCCTGTTCAATCGCGGTTTTCGGCGGGATGTTCTCGTCTCCGTTCTCGGTCACCGAAGAGAAACCGATTGAGCTGACATTCATGGACCTTGGCCCGCCGGCGCCGGCGGCCCAGAAGAACACGATTTTCATGGAGACGGACGAATCAAAACAATCAAAAGAGCCGCCCAAGGAAAAAACATTCGAATCAAACGCGAACTCGATCGCGGCGAGCCAAAACCCGGCGACCGGCAGCATGCCGTTGCCATCGCAACAAGGCAAGGATCGGCCATCTGTCGATTTGGAAACGCACCCGTACACGCTGCCGAATGAAGGCGCGCAACCGCAGCCGAGCGCGGCGCCCCAGGAAAGTCCGCAACCTTCAGTCGCGCCTACGCCAAAGTCGACGCCGATCACCGAAGCGGACCAGTTCGCGATGCTGACTTCGACGCCGAGGCCCTCGGTTCAACCAACGGTTGCTTCGACACCGCAACAGCCGAGATCCAGTTATCGGCCGCTCAAAGAACAGACGCGGATCTCCGGCAATATCAGCAATCGAGGAATCTCTTCGGTGAACGCTCTCGGCACGCCGCTCGGGCGCTACGAAAAAATACTCAAGGATGCGATCGGCTCGCGCTGGTATAATTACATGGACCAAAGGCGTGAGTTGGCGAACATCGGCACGCTGCAGGTTCATTTCTTCATCGATCGAAGCGGGCATATCAAGAATCTGAAAATCACCGAGAACACATCGAACGAGGCGTTCGCAAATATTTGCCTGCAATCCATCCTCGAAGCGCAGCTCCCGCCTATCCCTGAGGATCTTGCGAGTAGTTTGCCGCCAGAAGGACTCGAAGTTGAAGGAATGAACTTCATCATTTATCCGAATTAATTTAATCCTCACGGAAATGTCGGAAACCTTCCAAACCATCACTGGATTTTTCGCCAAGGGCGGCATCTTCATGTGGCCGCTTCTTGTCTGCTCGATCGTTTCACTCACCACGATCATTTTACGCACGCTTGCCTTGCGCGAGAAACACGTGCTGCCGTTGACGATTGAGAGCGAGATGGAGCGATTGGCCCCAGGCGCAAACCCGGAACGGCTGTATCGCATTGTCCATCACGATTCGTCGTCGCTCGCGCGAATTGTGCGTGTGGCTCTGGCGAATTTGCGATGGCCTCGTTCGGAAAATATTGAAGCCGTGCAAACGCGCGCGCGTCATGAAATGGTGCGATTGGAGCGCGGCATCGTGGTGCTCGAAGTGATCATTGGTATCGCGCCGTTGATTGGCTTGATCGGGACGGTCTCCGGCCTGGTGCACGTTTTCGCCAGCCTCGGCTTGAGCGCGGGCGCGGCCGACGCGAAACAGATAGCCCGCGGAATTTCGGAAGCGCTCAACTGCACCGTGTTCGGATTGGGAATCGCGGTGCCAAGTTTGGTCGCGTTCGTTTACTTTTCGAAAAAAGTAGAAGTGCTCTCCGTGGAAATGGAATCGTTGGTGACCGATTTGCTTTCCAAGCTTTATTACGGCCGGGTCGCGCCGCAAGTAGCGCAGCCGAAACCCGTTCCACCGCCACCGACTGTGCCTGTCGCGTGACGCAAGATCGACATCTGGCGAAATGAAATTTGCGGTCAAAAAGCGGCGCGCACCATCCATAATCATCGTTTCGCTGGTCGATATTTTGACGATTCTGCTGATCTTTTT
Source organism: Chthoniobacterales bacterium (assembly GCA_035936875.1). Classification (GTDB taxonomy): domain Bacteria; phylum Verrucomicrobiota; class Verrucomicrobiia; order Chthoniobacterales; family UBA10450; genus DASYVQ01. The sequence continues at coordinate 47,555 of DASYVQ010000166.1, read as the reverse complement.
TGTCGTCTCGACCACGTTCAAGCGCGACCAGCCCGAAGTGCAGATCAATCTGCCCGAATCAAAAACCGCGAAAAATGTGCCGGCCGAACTCGAGCACGCGATTGTGACAGTCGATCAAAATGACGAGATCAAACTCGACAACAAAACAGTTAGCGCGGACGAACTCGAAAACGCGGTGCGCGATCTGCCCGATACGCGCAGGTCTTCGCTCGCCTTGCAGGCGGACAAAAAAGCTACGTTCGGCATGATCGTAAAAGTGATGGACGCCTTGAAACTCGCCGGCGTGAAGAATCTGCCGGCCTTCACCCGCCCGGAAAAATGAAATTGTCGATCTTGCAGTACGGCGATCCGAGCTTACGCGCCAAAGGCAAACGCGTGGACAAGATCAACAATCGCATTCGCGAACTGGTCCAGAACATGATCGAGACGATGCACGCGGCCAATGGCGTGGGACTGGCCGCGCAACAAGTGGGCGAAGCGCTCCAACTGACCGTACTCGACATTTCGCAGGTCGAAGACCGGCCAAGCACGGTGAAATTGAACGGGAAAGATATCGATCCCAAGAACGCGATGCCGCTGGTGTTGATTAATCCCGAAATTGAATTGCGCAGCGAAACTGAAGTGGGAACCGAGGGCTGTTTGAGCTTTCCGGAAATCACCGGCGACATTGAGCGGGCCAAATTCGCTGTCGTGCGCGCGGAAAATTTGGAAGGCGAAACGATTGAGATCGAAACAAGCGGATTGCTGGCACGCGCGATCCAGCACGAACTCGATCATCTCAACGGAATTCTTTTTATCGATCGGATGAGTTCAGCGGCAAAAGTGAGCTTATCGAGCCGATTGAAACGCCTTCAAAAAGAAACGCAGCGCGGCGTGAAACATCGGCAATCGCTCGTCACCGAGACGACGCTGTAGCCTCTTCTGTAGGGGAACCTGTCAGGTTCCCGGTGAAGCTTCGACGACAATGTAAAACGGGAAGCTAACAGCTTCCCCTACAGCTTTGTCGCTAAAGCGCTTTGTAATCGACCGAGATCGTGCGGAAGACGAGCGCGTCGTGTTGGGCCGAGAAATAGAAAAGCTCCAGCATGGTCGCGCCAATGGTCCATTGGTAGCCGACGAGCGTTTGCACGACATCGGAATCGGTGTCGCGCGTGCGGGAGACTAATTTGCCGGTGCCGTATTTGGCATCGAAGTAACGGCGAATCTCTCCCATCCGCTCGTTGTAGCGCTCGATCGTCCAGTTCTCATATTCGTATTGCAGCTCGACGCCGAAGAGCGCGCCGCCCTTGAAAGTGAAGCGCGTCCGTTTCAAACCGGGATGAACGAGACCTTCCACCGTCCAGATTTCGCGATTCTCTTTTTTCTCGCGCGAAACGATTTGCGCCTTCGCCCCTTTAAGCACCGCTTCGACCCGCGACATGGGATCGTTCCAACGAAAGCCAAACGGAGGCAGCAATTCTTCCGTGGCACGCGCGGGCGTCGGGATGACGATAGCGAGAGCAATGACTGAAAGCACAAAGCGGCGCGCGATTACGCGACCAATGGCGGTATCAACTGGCTGGAATTTCATTTTTTGCTGTTCACGGCGGCGCCGTCGGCGGTTGCGGCGCCGGTTTGGTCAACTTCACGCCGAAGTATGGAATTTCGTGTGCTTGGGACAATGTCGGTTTGCTTTTTCAGTCAAGATTTTTTTGACCGGCAATCAAAAATAAAGTTCAGATTTTTTCTTGTCGATTTTGTACGCGATTTCTAATCTCAAGCCCTTGGCAGGGAGCGAAAGGTGGGCGCGTGTGAATAAGATGTGAACATTTCTAAGAAACATTAACCACTGAGAATGAGTGACCCCTTAACCCTACTGAATCGACGACTTAAACAATATGTCGATCTTGCCTCGGCCGCATGTTTTTCTGGCTTCGCAAAGGCCATTTCCCCCTCGTATTTCGCTAATTTAGACGTTTTTCAACCCTGCTTTATCCTCGGAGCGTACACTGCATCGCTTGGGCATCGCCTGCGTTTCGAGGGTCAATTTTCCCCGGTAACCGCCTTTATGGCGATTGCGTAACACTGTTAACAAGTCGCTATGGACGAGAAATGTACACAGCTTTGGCAGAAACTCTCGGCGGCGTTAAAGCCGCAGGTGAGCGCTGATACATTCAAGCGCTGGTTTTCTGCGGTCGAACTGGTCGAGGCCACGGAGACGTCGCTGACTTTTCAGGTTCCCAACAACATCTACCAATTTTGGATCGAGAGTAATCACATGGCCGCCTTGCAGGCCGCGATCACCAAGGCCTTCGGTGGGCCGCGCAAGGTGAAGTTCTCTTCGCCCTCGGGAAGTTTGTCCGACGCGGACGCCGACGACATTGCTGTTGCGAAAGAGCCCCAGCCGGAATCGCGCCGTGACGCTAGAGCACCCGGAAGCACGCTCGGGCTGAACCCGCGCAACACTTTCGAATCATTTGTGATCGGGCCGAACAACGAAATTGCGCACGCGGCGAGCCTGGCCGTTGCACAATCACCCGCTCGAACTTACAACCCGCTTTTTATTTATGGCGGCGTGGGCCTCGGTAAAACGCATCTCATGCAAGCGATCGGCCAGTACGTCGTGGTCAAAAAGAAAGGCATGAAAGTGATGTATCTTTCGAGCGAGCTTTTCATCAACGAGTTCATCGACGCGATCCAACACAACAACCTGGTCAAGTTCCGAAAACGCTATCGCCAGGCCGATCTGCTCCTGATCGATGATATTCAGTTCCTCGGTGGCAAGGAGCGGTCGCAGGAAGAATTCTTCCACACCTTCAACACGCTCTTCGACGGGCATAAGCAGATTGTGCTCTCCAGCGATCGGCCGGCTTCGGAGATCGCGAATCTCGAGCACCGGCTGGTATCGCGTTTCGAATGGGGTCTCACGGCCGAGCTCCAGCCGCCGGCCATCGAGACGCGCATGGCAATCTTGCGCAAGAAAGCGCGCACGATGCAGATCAAATTGTCGGACGAAACGTTCGAATTTCTCGCGAACCGCATCCGCTCCAACGTTCGTCGGCTCGAGGGTGCGCTCATGCGCGTGGCCTCATTTGCTTCGCTCAGCGGAAAGGAGCTCACCAAGGAAGTGATCGAGCATCTGCTCAAAGACATTCTGCAGGAGGAAGCGCGCAATTCCATCACCATCGAACAAATTCAGCGGCGGGTGGCGGAGCATTTCGACGTGCGTCTGGCCGACATGACGAGTAAACGCCGTCCGGCCAGCATCGCCTTTCCGCGGCAAGTGGCGATGTACCTCGCGCGCGAGCTGACCAAATCTTCCCTCAACGAAATCGGCGACGCTTTTGGCGGGCGCGATCACGGCACGGTTTTGCACGCCTGCAAGCTCGTGAAAAAGCGGATGAAGGAGCAGGACAACATTCGCCAGACGATTTCGTTCATCGACAGCTCGTTGCAACGCTAAGTGCGTGCGTCAGACTTTCCGGTTGCCTAACAAAATCGGAAGCTTTACATCTTAAGCGCGTCTCCGTCATGAAATTTAGCGTCACCAAAGAAAAACTGCTGGAAGGCCTGCAACAGGTCCAAAACGTCGTCAGCACCCGCACGACTCTCCCGATCCTTTCCAATGTGCTGCTCCAAGCTAACGGCAGCGAAGTTCATGTCACCACTACCGATCTCGACGTGGGCGTGCGGGGAAGTTTCGAAGCCCAGGTGGAAAAGGAAGGCGCGACCACGCTGCCGGCGCGGCGCCTTTTCAATATCGTGCGCGAGTTGCCCTCCAGCGAAATCCAGATCGACGTCGATGGAAAAAACGCCGCATCCATCCGCAGCGGACAAAGCTTCTTCAAAATTCTTGGCTTGCCGGAGGAGGAATTTCCGCCGCTCCCGAAATTTGAAAACGCCAAGGTCGTTACGATCCGGCAAAAGGATTTGCGCGACGGTTTGCGCAAAACTGCCTACGCCATATCAACCGATGAAACGCGCTACGTGCTCAACGGCGTCCTGTTCAGCTTCAAAGAAAACAAGCTTACCCTTGTGGCCACCGACGGTCGGCGGCTGGCCATGCTCGATATCGAGCTGGAATTTCCGCGCAGTCACGAAGCTGACATCATCGTTCCGACCAAGGCGGTCACGGAATTGCAGCGCCTTCTGACCGACGATGGGGACGTGAAAGTGAGCGTGGCCAGCGGCCAAATCGCGTTCGACCTGAACAAAACCCTGCTGGTTTCGAAATTGATCGAAGGCAACTACCCGAACTACAAACAAGTCATTCCGTCGGAAGCGAAAGAGCGCGTCACACTTGAGCGCGAGACATTTTTGAATTCGTTGCGCCGCGTCTCGCTTCTGGCCAGCGACAAGTCGAACTCGATCAAGCTCAGCTTCGGCAAAAACAACATCGAAATCAGCGCCAACACGCCGGAAGTGGGCGAGGCCAAGGAATCATTGCCTGTCCAATACAAAGGGCGCGATTTCTCCATCGCCTTCAACCCGGAGTTTCTAATGGCGCCGCTGCGGAATCTGACTGAGGACGAAGTCTTTCTCGATCTCATCGACGAGATGAGCCCGGGCGTATTGAAAATTCAGACACCGTTTCTCTACGTGCTGATGCCGATGCGCATCAGCTCCTGATCGAGCGCATCCTGCACAAGATCGACATCGAGCCGGCATAAGTCTCCGTTCGGAACGCGCAACACACGAACGTTCTCACCGATCGGCGCCCAAATCGCCGGATCGCTCGGGCCGAAAAGCAGAATGCAATTTGCACCGGCGGCTGCGGCAAGATGCGAAATGCCGCTGTCGTGTCCGATAAAGATCGTGTGTTCAAGGACCGCGGCCAAATGTGGCAAAGGTAAATTCTTGGCGAAAGCAACGCGCGCGTTTCCCCAAATCGGTTCCAGTTGCCGAATTTGATCTTCGTCCGCTTCTCCTGAAACAATCACGATTGATCCGTGAAAATCGCCGGAAGCGAGCAAACGATTTCCGAGATCGATCCAGTTCTGGGTCGGCCAATTTTTTGATTCGCTTCCGCTGCCTGGATGAAACGCGACAATGCCAGTCCGGTCCGCCAATCGGACGGACTCGTCCCGTGGCGAGCTCGGACTCGGGGGATGGAGATTGCCGAGAAGCTTCTCCGCAAAATGTCGATCTTCGCTGGAAGGATAAAGTTTCGCGCTGAAATCCTCCACGCCTAGGCCCAATTCCTCGATCGGGCGCGCGAGTTGCCGCGCTGCGTGCTTGGTATTGATTGACTCGCCTCCCGGCTCGTCAACCCTCGCGGGCTTGGCCGGTCCGTTCAGAATTCTTCGAGCGCCGCACCGGCGCAAGTTCGTCTCGAAGATTCCGTCGGGATCGAAGAGATAGCTGATGATGAGATCGAAACTGGCGAAATAGCTCACAAGCTCCGCCGGCAGCTCCGAATCTTTCGTGAAGAAACTCGAGAGCGGTCCGTATTCGATCGAGCGGACGGTTTGCGCGTAAAACCGATTTTCGGCGAGCGCGGCGATGTGTTTGTAGCCGAGAATCTCGATGTGCGCGCATGGATGCGCGTCGCGCAACGCCTTCAGCGCCGGCAAGGTGAGGATGAAATCACCGATCGCGCCGCCGCGGATCACCAGAATCCGGTTCAATTCAGAAGATCAATATTGCGTGAAGGCGAAGATAAGAATAGCCGCGCCGAACGTTGCCGCGATGCCATGAATGATGCGCCAGCGGACGTTACTGCGTGCAATCCAGTCGATCTGATCGCGCAGCAAGTACGGCATCATTACCCAAATAAGACCGGCAACGATCAGCAGATACGCGAACACGGTGACGAGCAAACGACTTGCCTCATAGCGAAAGAACGCGGCCTCGAGAAGCGGCTCGGCTGCGAGCAAACAAAGAATTCCGAGCGCGCGCACGGCCAGAAATTCTTCCACGAACCACAAGACTAGTGCAGAACCAATTGGCAAAGCGATGAGGAGTGGCCGCCGGAAACTGGAGAACTCGCCCATTTCCATGGTAGCGAGTAACCAAAAACTCCAGACGAACGCGATGGTGAGGAGAACGATCCCGGCCGCGCGCGAGCGTGGCAAACGTTTCACCAACCTTTGAACGAGGTCCGGTTTCAGTAATCCGGGCAAGGCAAACAATATGAGAAAAGCGCCGGCGACGATTCCGGCGGTTTGCAGCGAGAAATGGTAAATCATGCGTCGTAATTGATTCAGTTCCGACGGAACCACTCAATGTGCACAAAACCAGTCCGCAAGCGCTACATTTTTCTGAAGACGGAGCACTGAAGAACCGGGATCGGCTGTCGGTGAATAGGGGAGCAGCTGCGTCTTACCCGGATCAACTTGCAACAACCAGACGCGACGGTCCTTGAAGTAATCGAGCAGCTTGCGATTCTGAGCCGGATCCATCTCGCGTGCCCAAATTACGGGGGCCCGATCGATGTCTGCTCCGTTGTAAACCCATTCGATGGAGTTGGAAACTGTTGGGCCGTAACGCACGATGATCAGATGTTTGCCGCCTTCGTGCTCGAGGCGGGTCACGATTTGATCTCGGCGCGCAAAACGGGGGTTATTCAGCTGGCCTATGCGCCAAAACGTGTGCGGCAGAGATAGGGCACTTAATATTAAGCAGCCGCGCGCCAGAAATAATCCCACAGGTTTGCCGCGCCAATGCCAGAGACGCAAATGTCGCAAAGATTGGACGGCCAGGACAAGGAACAAACCGAAAGCCGGGGCTGCGTAATGAAAAAAAGACCAGGTAACCTGAAGCATTCCCGCTGTAAACACCGCCCAGATTAACAGCGCAATTCGCATCCATCGATTGTGTAGCGCCCACGGGAGGGCCGCGCACGCGATGAGTAATGGCCAAAGTCGTAAATGATCTCGCACCAACTTTGCCGTTTTTTCAAGTAATCCCGCAGCGAGACCTCCCAAAGTCTGCTGTTTCGTGTAGGGCCTGAGGTCCCACCCCAGATGGAAGTCGCGCATTTGCTTGTGATGATAGTCAGGCGTGGGTGGACGATCTTGCCAAAGAAACACGGGCGCAGCATTGTAAGTAGCGACGTAAACCTGCTGCGGCATGCGAAAGGGATCGTGAGTTACGCGCCAATTGTAGTAACACATCCAGGCGGCCGTGATTGCCAGTCCGATGGCAACGGGACCTCCTACTCGCACCACCATCTCTGTCTTCTTCCGTGCGAGGGCTCCAACGGCCAACGCTGCGAGCAGAATCAAAGTCATAACGCCGCCTTCGTACGGTCGACAGACGACCAACACCGACATGCCCAACGCCATTAGCGCCGCATCGCTGATCCGTGGTCCGTTGTAACCGCCACCATTTAGGACACGACGAAATCCACCGATCGCTAGCGCGCCGCCTGCCAAGGTCAGACTGCCTCCCCAGTATCGTTGGCTCCACGCGAGAATTTCCGGATGAACGACCGCCAGAAGTGCGCCAACAATCGCCCAACGGGCGGGGAACCAGCCCATCAGCATCCAACATATAGCTGCGCACGCGACTGCGGTGCTGAGCCAAACACCGACAATTGGATGACCCAACACCCGGCCCAGCGCGAGGATCAGTCCCTGGCCGGGAGGATATTTGGAGGCGTAGGTGGGTTGTTGAATCGTATGGAACGTTTCGAAATTCATCCAGAGCGGATGTGACGGGTTTGTTAGCCGGCCATGCGCGAATGTGTCCGCCGCCAACAGATAACTAAATTCGTCAGTAACCTTCGGGACAGGCATGCCGGCGATGATTGTCGCGCTCACGACGATGGTGAGCGAAAGCAATCCCACCGCAAAAACAGTGAGAGCGCGTTTGTGTGCGAGTCGTGCCAGAGTTCGTTCTACTTTACGAAACCATTTGGCGCCTCGATGCGGTGCGAAAAATGCCAGCATGACCAACAAAATGAGAAGCGGGCCATAAAATAAAATGTCTGGACCATCGTGCGACAGGAACGAGCCCGACGAGGCTTTATTGGAGAACGTGAGTATGGCTTCCGGCGCCATCTGTTCTTATTCGTATGCTACTGCGCGCCAGCTTCTATTAGTGCTGAAGAAGACGTCTGCGTCGCGGAAGAAATGCTGGGGCGTCCGAATAAACTGAATCCGGTCGAGCGCTCGATCTGAACATCGACAAGTTCGCCGACCAGTTCATCGTTGCCTTCGAACACGACGATTTTGTTCGTGCGTGTGCGCCCCATCAATCGCGCTCGATTTGTTTTGCTCGGGCCCTCGCAAAGAATCTCAACGTTCTGTCCGACAAGATGCGCGTTTGCGCGGCGCGCGGATTCATCCACGACTTCGAGTAAATCGTGATTGCGCTCTTCCTTAACGCGCTCATCGATTTGATCCGGCATTTCCGCGGCCAGCGTCTTGCGCCGCGGTGAGTAGCGAAAGACAAACGCGTTGTCGAATTGGATTTGGTCGACCAAATCACGCGTTTGCCTGTAATCATTTTCGGTTTCACCCGGAAATCCCACGATGATGTCGGTCGTGATCGCGATCCCTTCGCGCGCCTGCCGGACCCGTCGCACAAGGTCGACATATTTTTCCGCGGTGTAAGTGCGGTGCATCGCCTTGAGAATTGTGTTTGAACCGGATTGCAAAGGCAGATGCACATGCTCCACGAGTTTCGGCAACCGTATAAACGCGTCCATTAGATCTTCGCGGAAACCGATCGGGTGGGGCGAGGTAAAACGGAGCCGCTCGAGGCCGTCGACCTCGTGCACGGCTTCGAGCAATTGCACGAACGGGCTCTTATTGTCGATCTTCCGAAATTCATGGCGGCCGTACAAATTCACGATCTGCCCGAGCAGCGTGACTTCTTTTACGCCGCGTGAAACGAGATCGCGCACTTCGCCCACAATTTCTTCGATCTTGCGGCCGCGCTCGGCGCCGCGCGTCTGCGGCACGATACAAAAAGTGCAGTGCATGTTGCACCCTTGCATGATCGAGACGAACGCAGTTGCCTGCTTCGGCGCGAGTTGTTGTTCGCGGATCGTTTCTTGGGATCCGGCCTCTTCGCCAACATCGACAACCCCGAAATAATCAGGGCGGGTGGAAAATCGCGGGTCGTCCATCCGGCGATCTCTCTTTTTCTCCAGAGCATCTTCCACGTAATCGGCCACGCGATGAAATTTCTGCGTCCCGACAACAAGATCGACATGCGACAGATTTTTGAGCAACGATCCGCCCCGCGCCTGGGCCATGCAGCCGAGAAAGCCAAAAACAACATGCGGCCGCTCTTTGGCGATGTGGCCAAGCATTCCCATTTTGCCAAGCGCTTTCTGATCAGCCATGTCGCGCACGCTGCAAGTGTTGAGCAGCACGACATCAGCTTCGTTTTCACTTTCAACGCGCTCGTAGCCGCGGGTGATGAGCGAGTGTGCGACTTGTTCGGAATCGCGCTCGTTCATCTGGCAACCGTAGGTTTTGATGAAGAACTTCGGCATGGGCGGGCGAAATAATACACGGCCGCGCGCCGTTCGCCACGGAGAGATTATGCACTTTCCATCTTGTCGATCTTTCGGATTTAATCGCGATACGAATGAAGGAGGAAAGTCCAGCGATCGGCATCATCGGCGGCAGCGGCTTGTATCAAATGGAAGAGCTCCGTGATGCGACCGAGCGCAAGATCGACACTCCCTTTGGCTCGCCTTCGGACGCGCTGCTCGGGGGAAAGATCAGTGGTCGCCAGGTTTACTTTTTGCCGAGGCACGGACGCGGCCACCGGATCCTGCCCCATGAGTTGAACCATCGCGCTAATATCTACGCGCTGCGTTCTCTCAACGTTCGCTGGATCATCGCCGTGACCGCTGTCGGCAGCTTGCAGGAAAAATATGCGCCGCGAGATATCTTGTTGCCCTCGCAGTTTTACGACCGCACCAGTTTGCGCGCAGTTCATACATTTTTCGGGGAAGGGATCGTGGCACACATTTCCTTCGCCGATCCAATCAGCGCGAACTTGCGGCATCTGCTCGCGGAATCGGCGGGTAGATGCGACGTCACCGTCCACAACGGCGGCACTTATGTGAACATGGACGGCCCAGCTTTTTCGACGCGGGCAGAATCGGAATTCAATCGGCGCAACGACTTCGATGTCATCGGCATGACCAATCTGCCGGAAGCGAAGCTGGCGCGGGAAGCGGAGATCGCTCTGGCGACCATGGCGATGATCACCGACTACGATTGCTGGAAAGTGGAGGAGGAGCCGGTCTCGGCCCAGACTGTGTTTGGTCATTTGACGGCCAACGCGCAGGCCGCAAAGAAAGTGCTTATTGACGTGATCCCGCGCGTGCCGGCGGAACCGAACTGGCCGGAGCATCGGGCTCTCGACTCTGCTTTGGTCACGGAACGGAAGCTTTGGCCGGCGGCAACCGTGGAGAAATTAAGGCCTATTTTGGGCCGGTTCTTGTGAAGCAAAAAAAGTACTTGCCTTTCGGCGCGGGATTATAGTAATTATAAAGACGTCGCTATTCGAATACTTACGGAGTCCAAAGAATGAAAATTCAAATCGCTGCTTGCCTTCTTAGCCTTGCGCTGCTTCCAGCTTGCTCGACCACCACGATGACCACAGCTGAACATCAGACCCTCGAGCAGAGACTGTCGGCGAAATACGCCAGCACCGACACGAACGCCGAGGAGCCCGCCCCACCGGCGGAAGGTCCGGAAGATGTTCCAGCGGATGCGCCCAATAACGTCGACCGCAACCCGAACCTCATGCCGTCGCCGTTGCTCCGCTACTCGGCTGCATCACGGACGCCGTAAAGGACGTCGGGGAAACTTATTTTCGCTGAGTGAGCCGTTTGATCGCTTCGGCAAGCGATTGAATCTGATCTTTTCCGTGCGCTGCCGTTACGGTATCGCTCATCCAGCCGATGGACTCCAAAGTGCCCAGGCGAGGAGCGCGCCCGCGTCGCGCCAGACTCCGGAGTGGCTATCGCCGAGCACAACCACGATGATGTCTTTGCCTGGTCGCGAACCGCTCGCGATCAAACATTTCCCGGCGGCCTCGGTGTAACCCGTCTTCATCCCGTTGCAGTAGGGTAATCGCTTCAAGAGTTTGTTGGTGTTTTCCAATTCGCGCGTGCGGCCGTTTGCATAATGGAAAACAAGCTGCGGCAGGCAGACGATCGAGCGAATTGTCGGATTCGCATACGCCACCCGCGCGATCGTTGCCAAATCGCGCGCGGTGGAATGTTGCCTCGCATCCGGTAATCCATTCGGGTTCACGAAATGTGAATTCCTGGCCCCGAGCGCGAACGCGCGCTGATTCATCCGCTCCGCGAACGCTTCGACACTGCCGGCACTATCGCGCGCCAGGCAACGCGCAACATCGTTCGGACTTTTTACAAGCAAGGCGCGCAGCAAATCGATTCGTTGATAAATTTCTCCCGGCTTGATGTTTAGTTTCACCGGTTCGGCAAAGGTATCGACTTGAGCTACCGTTACCGGCCGGTCCAGGTTGCCGCTTTCAGCGACGATCAATCCAGTCAACAGCTTCGTTGTGCTCGCCGGCGCTCGGATCTGATCGGGATTTTTTTCGTAAAGCACTTCTCCATTGCTCACGTTGATTACGATGACTGAACTCGCGCTGGTCTTCGGAACCGAGCCCGGCACCGTCTGTGTCGGAATCGGCTCATCGGACTCGCGCGGTTTCGTAGTCGCGCGGTGAACACGCTTGCGATGCGTCGGCCGATCCGGCACCCCGGTTGGCCTGACAACATTTTGATCCTCGTCCGGCGAAATTGTTTCGGCCGCGATGCAACAAAGCGGCAGCGCCATTGCGCACAAGGCAATCAGCAGACGCGAGCGGCGCTTCATGAGCCGGCAAGTTAGCGGCAGAGATTTGTCATGCGCAAGTAAATGAAATCGCAAAATTCGTTACGGATCGCGACCGCGCTGGATCAATTCGATCTCGTAGCCTTCCGGCGCGTCGATGAAAGCGATCTTGCTGCCGCCCGAGCTTTCGTGTGGTCCGTCAGAAAGGGGATAACCTTTGGCCGCGGCTTCGCGCGAGAATTTGTCCAGATCATCTACTTCGAAGGCGAGATGGGTGAGATCGGGACCAACCACGACCGGACCGCTCTGGTCGAATTTGCAAATTTCAATTTCCTCCTCGCTCTCCGGCGCTTTAAAAAAAACTAATTGCGAGCCGCGACCGGACGTGTGGCGGCGAATTTCCTTCAGCCCAAGAACGTCTTTGTAAAACGCGACCGTTTTCTCCAAGTCCTTCACCCGGTACCTGGTGTGTAAGAGTTTTTTGACCATGCGTATCTTATTGCCCCGATATGTGATTAAATTCAAACTCCCGTTACGACGATGAAACTGGTAATCGCTGCGACTGGCGCCAGCGGCTCGATTTATTTGCAACGGCTGCTCGAGCAGATCGATTGCGCCGCGCATGAAATTCATTTGGTGATGAGCGCGCATGCCAAACAAGTCGCGAATCAAGAGCTCGGTGCGTTCCGGATTCCAAAATCAGTCACGCAGCATGCGGAGGACGATTTGAATGTTCCTTTTGTCAGCGGGTCGGCGCGCTTCGACGCGATGGTGATCGTCCCTTGCTCGATGGCGACGGTGGGTCGAATTGCCGCGGGCTCTAGCGACACCGCTTTGCTCCGTGCGGCAGACGTTTTTCTGAAAGAGCGACGGAGATTGGTTCTGGTTCCGCGCGAGACGCCGTGGAATTTGATTCACGCGCGCAACGTCGTCACGCTTCTGGAAGCGGGCGCGATTTTGCTCCCGGCAATTCCGTCCTTTTACAGCCGGCCGAGTTCGCTTGTCGACGTTGTCGACACTGTTGTCTGGCGCATTCTCGATCAACTCGGTTTGCCCAATCCACGCGCTTATCGCTGGCCGGCCACCCAAACCGCGAAGACTTCGCGCAAGAAAACTTGAAGATCGAAGGCTGGCGCGCGCGGTGGTTGATCGCGTTTGGATTCCGGCTGCTCAAGCTTTGGGCGCGTACATTGCGCTACGAAATCGATGATCGTTCAAATCTGATTAACACTCCCGTAACTGAAAACTACATCGGCTCCCTTTGGCACAATCGGCTCTTACTCATCTCGTATGTTTTGAAACGATTTGTGCCCCATCGGCCTGGTGCGGGTCTGATTAGCGCGAGCCGGGACGGAGATTTGGTGGCGGATTTGACGCAACGTTTCGGGTTTGATGTGGTGCGTGGTTCCAGCTCCCGCCTCGGGGCCAGCGGCATGCTCGAACTTACCAACGTGCTTGCCGCCGGTCGGGATGTGCTGATCACCCCCGACGGTCCGCGCGGTCCTGTTTACGAACTGGGCCCGGGCATTATTTTTCTTGCCCAAAAATCAGGCGCGCCAGTTCAGCCGATCAACATGGAATATTCGAACTGCTGGCGAGTGAAGAGTTGGGACAGATTTGTTCTGCCGCGCCCCTTCGCGAAGGTGCGCGTCATTTTCGGTCCGCTGCATCGTGTAGCAATGACAACGACCGATGAAGAATTCGAAGCCGAACGCTTGCGTTTGCAAAACGCAATGATGTCGCTGGTTGAACGTCGCTGACTCATTTAAGTTCGGCGAATGGCGAACTTGATCGACGGCCGCGCGATTGCCGAAAAGGTTTATGTCGATCTTCGGCGCGAGATCGCGGAGCTAAAATCGAAAGGCGTTACGCCTGGGCTTGCCGTCGTTCTCGTCGGCGATAACGCGGCCTCGCGCGCTTACGTTCGCTCGAAAGATAAAATGAGTCGTGAGCTCGGCTTGCATTCGATCAAGCTCGAGCTGCCGGATTCGACGACGCAGAACGAATTGCTTGCGCGGGTCGAGGAATTAAATCGCGATGCAAGTGTTCACGGAATTCTCGTGCAATCGCCGCCGCCGAAACAGATCGACGAAGCGGCGATCGTGCGCGCGCTCGATCCGCGCAAAGACGTAGATGGGTTTCACCCGCTCAATGTTGCCAAACTAGCGCTTGGCGATCCCACCGGGTTTGTGCCGTGCACGCCGCTCGGCGTGCAACGCTTGCTCATCGGAAGCAAGATCGACGTCGCCGGCGCGCACGTCGTGATTCTCGGGCGAAGCATGATCGTCGGAAAACCGCTCGCGCTCTTGCTCATGCAAAAAACCAAAGGCGGCGATGCCACAGTGACGGTTGTGCACTCGCGGAGCAAAAATCTGGAGGCGATCACGCGCTCGGCCGACATTTTGATTGCAGCGATCGGTCAGGCTGAATTTGTGAAAGCTGAGCACGTTCGCGAAGGCGCGGTGGTTGTCGATGTCGGGATTAATCGTGTGGAAGACAAGGCGAGCGAGCGCGGTTACCGCCTCGTCGGCGATGTCGCGTTCGATGAAGTCTTGAAAAAAGTCGCCGCGATCACGCCGGTGCCGGGCGGCGTCGGGCCAATGACGATCGCGATGTTGATGTCGAACACGGTCAAAGCGTGTCGGCAACAATCTTCCTCGTAAGCAGTCGCAAAATCGATGGCCGAATTCGGGCGACGTGCACGAAAGATGAAGCAATGCGCGGCGATAAGACCGCAGCACGGGCCAATCGATTGATCCATAGTCGTCCTCGATACATGTCGGCGTGTGCACGGCAAAATTCACGCAAAGTTGCTTGTCGATCTTGCCCGCGAACAATTTTCACGATCGCATTCGCGGCCAGTTCGCCTGAGCGGAGCGCGTAATAAATTCCTTCGCCGGTGAATGGCTCGACTACGCGGGCAGCGTCGCCGATGAAGAAGAGATTCTCCTGGGTGGACGGAATTGGAGCGCGCGTCAGCGGCGTAATTGTTCGCCACGGTTGATCGCTTCCGATTTCGAAATGTCGCTCCGCCCATTTTCGTAACGAAGAAATAGTTGGAGGTGTGCCGACAAGACAGAGGTTGAGCTCGGCTTCGTTCACCGGCGCCTGGCCGGAATAACCTTCGGGGAGAAATTGCAGCACGACGCGATTTCCGAAATCTCGCGGCAACGGAATGTGCGCTTGAAGCGCGACACGCTCCCGCTCTGGCCGCGGAAGCAAATTGCAAAGCCGCGCGACAGTTGAATTACGGCCATCGGCGCCGACGAGAAATCGAGCGCCGAATGTTTGGGTGACGATGTCGATCTTCCAATTGCGCGACGCGGTCTTGCTGAGCGCAGTGACGATTGACTGTTCGTGAATTTCAGCGCCCAGCTCGCGTGCCCGACTTAACAAAAGATTATCGAGGAGACTGCGTTTGATCGCGATTTCGCTCTCATCGCCGGATGGAAGATCGACAATTACTTTTTGACCGCCGATGGCGATGAATTCGACCCGGTCGAGTTTGCCATACGGAAGTGCGCGAACGTGCTCGAGCACTGCGAGTCGGCGCAACACCGGCCAGCAGGCTGGGTTGATGCAATCGCCGCAAACTTTTTCCCGCGGAAATTTTTCGCGTTCGACTAAAACGGTTCGCAATCCGGCGGCGGCGCAAAAGGCGGCACAAGTCGATCCTGCCGGGCCCCCGCCGACAATTGCAACATCGACAATCTCCATCTCGATTCAGTCTCGAAGAAAGATGCGCGGGATAAAGGCATTTCGCGCGATTCGGTTTCAGCGTAGATTTTATAACCATGAGCTGGTCACTTCCCATCCTCCGCATTTCGGGCATCCAATTGCGGATCCATATTACGTTCTTGCTGCTGATTGGCTGGCTGGCGTTTGGCTATTACGCAGAAGGCGGGTCCGCAGCAGCGGCGGGACGTGTCCTCTTCATTCTCCTGCTTTTTCTGTGCGTCGTGCTCCACGAATTCGGTCACGCTTTTGCGGCAAAAGCGTTTGGAATCAACACACCAGATATCACGCTTCTGCCGATCGGCGGGGTGGCGCGTTTGGAACGAATGCCGGAAGAGCCGGTGCAGGAATTGATTATCGCCGTGGCAGGGCCGGCCGTGAATGTGATTATCGCTATCTGTTTGTACCTTGTGATCGGCACCCGAGGTTTGTTGGAACCAGGAACGGTGCAGGGCGGAGACTTGATCGCTCAATTGCTGACAATCAATGTCGTTCTCGTTCTCTTTAATATGCTGCCGGCATTTCCAATGGATGGCGGCCGTGTTTTGCGCGCGTTGCTCGCGACCCGGCTGAGTTACGCGCGCGCGACTCAAATCGCTGCAAGCATCGGGCAGGGCTGTGCCTTTGTTTTCGGTTTCATCGGTCTTCTTTGGAATCCGTTTTTGATTTTCATCGCGCTGTTTGTTTACATCGGCGCGTCGCAGGAAGCGGCGCTCGCGCAAATGAGAGATGTCTCGCGTCGATTTCCAGTCTCGAGTGCGATGGTGCGCGAGTTTCGGTCGTTACCCGAAAGCGCGACGCTAGAGGAAGCGGTGGACGCGTTGCTCGCGACGTCGCAGCACGATTTTCCTGTGCTTGATGAAACTGGAAACGTGGCTGGGATACTTACTCGACATGATCTCATCGCCGCTTTGCGCAAGGGCGATCCTGCGATCCGCGTTGGCGACGTGATGCGGCGCGATATTCCGACGGTGACGACCGGCACGCGATTTGAAGAAGCATTCCGGATCATGCAGGAATGCAATTGCCCGGCCGTGCCGGTGCTCGACAGCATGAAGCGATTGGTCGGTTTGCTCACGCCGGAAAACGTGAGCGAATTAATGATGGTGCAATCGGCGCTGCCACGGCGGCGCGTTGTGTAAAAAATTGTAAATCTGGAGGGACACGCGCTGTCGTGTCCCAAATATTAGGGCGCCGACAGCGCGGACGCCCTCCAATCGATTGTCGATCCTACGCAGCTCGCGTACATTTGCCGATCAAGCAATGGCAGTATCCACAAAAGAGAAACCGGATTTGCAAAAGAAGGTGCAGGAAGTGCCGCACAAGCCTGGTGTGTACTTAATGCGCGACCGGTTTAACCGGGTGATTTACGTGGGCAAAGCGCGAGACCTGCGCAAACGCGTCAGCTCGTATTTTTTGCCTTCGAAAATGGCGCAGGCGGATTTGAAGACGCGCGCCATGCTCGATGCGACCTGGGATTTCGAGACACATGTCGTGCGCAGCGAAGCCGAATCGGTTTTGCTCGAAGGCAAGCTGATCAAGGAATATCGACCGCGTTACAACATCTCGTTCCGCGACGATAGGCGGTTCCTGCTGGTCAAGATCGACATGTCGGAGGAATGGCCGCGTTTTCGGCTGACCCGTTTTAAGAAGAATGACAACGCGCGTTACTTCGGACCGTACGCCGACGCCGGCGCGCTGCGGCAGACGCTCAATTTGATGCGGAAGAAATTCGGCGTGCTGACCTTTGGTCGCGGGGCTCCGACGGAGCGGGAATTGAAATCAGCGACGTATCAGGTGCCGGTGCGCCTGAGCGAAATTACGGCGGAGCAATATCGCGAGCGGGCCGCGCAAGCGTGCGAATTTCTCGAAGGTCACTCGCGCGAGATGATCGACCTGTTGCAAGAACACATGAGCAAAGCCGCGGAGAAAATGGATTTCGAGAAGGCGGCCGAGTTGCGGAACATGATCGAGGACGTGCGCCAAACGACAAAGCCGATGCGGCGATTCACCCGCCACACTTTGCCGAGCACGATTGATCCGATGGCGGACGTGCAAGCGCTGGCCGACGCTTTGCAACTTTCGCGCCTGCCGCGGGTGATGGAATGTTTCGACATCTCGAACATTTCCACGACCCACGTGGTCGCGTCGATGGTTTGCTTTCGCGACGGCGTTCCGGACAAGGATTGTTACCGGCGATACCGAGTGCGGACCGTTGAAGGTCAGGATGATTTCGCCAGCATGGCCGAAGTCGTTAGGCGACGATACTCGCGCGTTTTGCTCGAAGCGCGGGAGATGAATCCGGACGCCGCGGAGTTCTCGCAAGAGAATCCAGTCGACGCGCTGCAACATGAATCCGATAAGAATGAGCGGGAGTTTGTCGCCGTGCGTTTGCCTGACCTGATCATTGTCGATGGAGGGAAAGGTCAGCTTTCATCCGCTTGCCGCGAATTGCAGCGGCTTGGTCTGCATGATTTGCCGATCATCGGGCTGGCCAAGGAACATGAAGAGATCTATCGGCCTGGCCGCGCGCTGCCGCTGCAATTGCCAGCCGATTCCGGTGCGCTGCACTTGCTGCAGCGGATTCGCGACGAGGCGCACCGTTTCGCCAATGCCTATCATCAACTGCTTTTAAAAAAGCGAGTGGAAGAAAGTATTCTCGACGATTGTCCGGGTGTGAGTCAGAACCGAAAAAGTTTGCTCCTGCGAAAATTCGGATCGGTGAATCGGCTGCGTAAAGCTAGCGTGGAGGAAATTGCGAAGACGGAAGGGATCGGCCCGAAACTTGCCGAAGAAGTGCATCGCTTCTTGCAGCGGCATTGACGAAGCGGGCTCGCGAATGAAGATGTCGATCTTGTCATGAATCGCGCCGCACTTTTGCTTTCATTTCTGCCGTTAGCGGTAATGGCGCAGACGCCGGCGCCGACGGCTGCGCCGAGCGCGACTCCAGCGGCGGAGGAAGAGACCATCGTTCCGACATTTGAAACGCAAAAGCTGGCCCGCACTTACATCCTCGATGTGCCAGCGCCGCGCGGCCAGATCACTGACCGGAACGGGCTACCGTTGGCCCAAAACAAGATCAGTTACAGTCTGGCGATCAATTTTCCCACACCGCTCGATTTTTCCGACGCAGGAGCGATCAGCTTTGCGCGGGAGAAGATCGAGAAGGCGGCGAAAATAATCGGCCGCCCGATCAAGGTCTCGGATGACGCGATCCTGCGCCATTATCGCAACCGGGGAATTTTGCCGTTCGAGATTGTGCAGAACCTCGACCGGGATGAGTACGAAGCGGTCAAGGACCGCACGAAAGATTCGATGGTGGTGCGGCCAATTTACGTGCGCACTTATCCGAACGGGAAATTGGCCGGGCAAATTGTCGGTTACACTGGGAAAACGGGACGCAATCTCGACGGGATCATCGATAATCACGAAACGCTTTGGCCGGAAACGGAGGGACGCGAAGGACTCGAGCAGACGTTCAATCAACTTCTCATCGGCAAACACGGCGAGTACAAAATCACCTTCGACAAAGATGGCCGCAAAACTTCCGAGAAACTAATCACGCCGCCTGTTCCCGGCAGCAACATCATTACCACGCTCAATCTTCGCCTTCAGGAACTGGCCGAGAAATCCCTCGAAGCAAAAGCGAAACGAGGCGCGATCGTGATTGTCGATCCAAATACAGGCGACATTCTGGCGATGGCGTCGCGGCCGACTTACGACCCGAATGTTTTCGTTCCATCCATCTCGCCGGAAAAATTCAAGGCCTTGCAGGACGATCCTGATATTCCGCTCTTGCCGCGCGCGTTCCGTTCTTCTTATCCGCCGGGCTCCGTATTTAAGGTCGCAGTCGGAATCGCCGCGCTCGAGACCGGCGCCGTGCACTCTGAGGATCTCTATCAATGCGTGCCGGCGATCGAAATCGGCAATCTCACCTTCCACAATTGGAAAAAAGGCGATCAGGGCGCGTTGAATTTCGTCCAGGCGTTCACTCAATCGTGCGACACCTGGTTTTATCAGGTCGGAATCAAAACCGGGGCCGACCCGATCATTGATTGGGCGCTCAAGCTCGGCTTTGGCGCGAAGTGTGGCATTCCGCTGCGCGGCGAAGTGGAAGGGCGCGTGCCGAACGATCAATACATGAAAGCGACCCACGGCCGGAAATTACTTAATGGCGACATCGCGAACTTGTCGATTGGCCAGGGCGACACCCAAGTGACGCCGTTGCAAATGGCGCAAGCCATGGCGGTGATCGCGAACGGCGGCACGCTGCATCAGGCGCGGCTCGTGCAACAGGTGCAATCGCTCGATAACGAAATCGTCAGCGCCTACCAGGTGCGGGAAAAGAGAACGCTCGATGTCTCATCGCAAACCATGGACGAATTGCGGACTGGAATGATTGACGTCGTGAACGGCCCTGGCGGAACGGCGCACGAGGCTCAGCTCGACAACATTGAAGTCGCGGGCAAAACCGGGACCGCGCAGTGGGGACCAAAAAACCGAGAGCGCACTGCCGCGTGGTTCGCCGGATTCTTGCCGGCCGATAAGCCGCAGTACGCTTTCGCTGCGCTCTACGAAGGCGATGTCGGCAGCAAAGTGCACGGCGGCACCGTCGCCGCGCCCATGATCGCCGATATTTTCAAAGAAGTTTACAAAAGTCAGCAGGCGAGCAGAAGTCGTCGCGAACCGGGTCCGCAAGTTCGCCGCGCCCAGCCGGTCGAAGAAGATCAGTCGGATTAGGGTAGCGCACGCGTCTCGCGTGCTGGTTGCGGCGTCCTCGCCGCAACAATCTTTTCGCCGATAAGATTACGAAAGCGAAGTTCGCGATGGCGCGACGCCATCGCCAGCACGCGAGACGCGTGCGCTACCCAGAAGTTACACCGCCGCCGTTTCTTTGGGCAGCTCCATCGTTCCTTTGAACTTTGGTTCTTCCGGTGCGAGGCCGAAGTTTTCCGAATAGAGACTGTCGATCTTAGCTAGGTCGTCCGCGGTGAGCGGCGGGCATTCGGGCGCTTTGGCGAATTCGATGAGCTGTTCTTCGTTGTAAATATTCGGCAACGTCGACGCGACGCGATCGTCGGCGAGCAGCCATTGCAACGCCGCTTGTCCGAGTGTGCGCTCGGAATTTTCCAGGAAGCGCACCTTGTCGATCTTCTTGATTCCATTGAGCAGCCAACTGCGCGGGCGGTGGCTGCGATGATCGGTCGGTGGAAAAACTGTGTCGGCGGTGTATTTGCCCTCCAGCATTCCCGACGAATGCGTCACGCGAATTAGAAACATCGTGTCTTTGCCCACCTCGGTTGCGGCGTTGTGCATGGGGCGACCGGGATGTTGCTCGAGCATGTTGTAGATGTGCTGCAGACTTGTGATGTCGCGTTCGCGGATACAATTGACCCCTTCGTAAAGCCAGCCGATCGCCGGCCCGAGCGCGATGCCGTAGTAACGAATCTTTCCCGCAGCTTTTAATTTTTCGAGCGTCGTCCAGAGCGCGTCGTCGTAAACCTGTTCCATCCGAATGTTGTGCAGTTGCAAAAGATCGACATGATCGGTCTTGAGTCGTTTCAGCGCCGCGTCGGTCGCGCGCATGATTGCGTCCGGCGAAAAATCTTGCGGAATCTCGCGCTGACCACGGCCGCGCCCTTCACCGTGATGCACAAAGTCGTAGCCAACCTTGGTAGCGATCACGATTTCATCGCGGTTGTTTGGAAAAGCTTTGGCAATGAGCTCTTCGCTCAATCCGTTTCCGTAAGTATCGGCCGCGTCGAACAGCGTTACGCCGAGATCGAACGCCTTGTGCATGAGCGCGACCGCCTCGCCCTCGGTAAAATTTCCCCACCAACCGGTCGAGACCGTCCAGAGTCCGAAACCAACTTCGCTTACCTTGAGATCAGTGTTCTTGTAGGTGCGGAAGCGCATCGATTTGAAAACTAAACTTTCAAAGTGGAACGTTCAATGTGATTTCGAGATCCGATAGCGCGCTTCTCATCGTCGGTCATGGCTCGACGGTGAACCCGGATTCGAGCGGGCCGACGCTGGCGCACGCGGCTGAGATTCGGCGACGGAAACTTTTTGTCGATGTTGGATGCGCGTTTTGGAAAGAGGAACCGAGCTTGCGCGACGCAATCTTCTTGTTCGATCCGGAGACAATCCGCGAAGTTTACGTGGTCCCGAATTTCATCAGCGAAGGTTATTTTACGCAGACGGTGATTCCGCGCGAGCTGAAGCTAGACGGCCGAATCACGAAACGTTCGAATGGGCAGATCTGGAAATATTGCGAGCCGGTCGGAAATCACTCGCTCATGACCGAGTTGCTCGTGCAGCGGGCGCGTGAAATCGCGCCGGGTGTGCCGGAAACGGAAACGAGCCTCTTGATCGTGGCTCACGGGACCGATTTGAATGAAAACAGCGCAGTAGCGGCGAAACGCGAAGCGGAGAAAATTCGCGCGCTCGGCCGATACGCGAACGTGCTTAACGTTTACATGGAAGAGTTTCCCCTGGTCTCGGATTGGAAGGTGCTAACGAGCACGCCGAACGTGGTGGTAGTGCCGTTTTTCATCTCAGACGGTTTGCACAGCTACGAAGACATTCCGGTATTGCTCGGAATCGCTACGGAAAGATCGACAGGTACACCGCGCGGGAGCCCTGGTGAAATCTTTCGCGGCAACCCGTACAAGATCGACAATCGCTCTTTGTTTTACGCCAGCTCCATCGGTACCGACCCGCGCTTCGCCGATATCATCCTCGAACAGGCCGCAGTTTTTGATCGAGAACAGTTGCACGAGGGCGCTGTCTCGTAATCTTGTCTGACCTACTCGCGTCCAAATGCACGCCGCCACTCTCAAGAAACTTCAGGAGATCGGAGCTTTTGCCCTGGCGGGTGGCTGCACGAAAAAGCGGATGAGGGAAGTGACGGAGATGATCCGCGACGCGCGCGATTACCGCTGGGTCGGGATTTACAAAATCGTCAAAGAGGAGTTTGTCGTAATGGCGGGCACAGGCGACGAACCGCCGGCCTATCCGCGTTTTCCGATCACGCAGGGTTTATGCGGCGCGGCGCTGGAATCGGGCAAACCAGTCGTGGTCGGCGACGTTCGCCGCGATCCGCGCTATTTGCCGACCTTTCACACAACGCGATCCGAGATCATTGTTCCGATGGTGAACGAGGATAAAGGCATTCGAGGAATGCTGGATGCCGAGAGCGACAAGGCGAACGCATTCGGCGACGAAGATCGACAATTTCTCGAGCGCGCCGCCGGTCTGATCGCGCACTGCCTGACGTAACTGGCGCAATGCCTGACTCCATCGAGACGGCGCTCGCCAGCGCGCTGATTGATTCGTTTCGATTTGGTCAAATCTTGATCCAAAAGAAAAACGGCGGTTACAGCCTTTCGCATCGCGACGATGGAGGACGTGATGACTTACAAGGTTTTCAAAATCCGGATGAAGCGGCGGAGATTGCGCGCTACGACGACGAAGGAAACTATCGCCCGTTGAAAACCGCGCCGAATTTGCGGCATGGCTGGCGGTTGGAGGTTGTCGATCTTGCCGCGCTGCGGCGGGCGCTTGATTATTTTTATCCGGGCCGACTCGCGATGTTCGCTGCCTGGAAAGCAAATCGGTTCGCGACTACGCCTTTGCGCGAAACGCTGGATCGACAATCAGGGATGTATCGCGTCGCGGCGAAGATTTCCGACGAGCAGATCGACGAGCTCCTTGGAAATTTTTGCCGATCGAGCGACGGCTGTTTGCGAACGATTTTGTGGAAGCGCGATGCGCGCGGCACGGTTCCATCGCTAAAATTGCCGCCGGAGAAATTCGACACGTCGCACGACCAAACTGGTTGCGGCGAGCGCACGATTCCGCTGCTGTGCCAGGAAGCGTGCAATTTGCTGGTGAACGAAGCGCGTAAAGTGGTTAAAGGCGAATGATCGTTCGCGCGCGCATCGTCGTCACTATGGACGGGCCGCCGATTGAGAATGGCGCCGTGGCGGTTTCGGGAAATCGTATCGTCGATGTTGGAAAGTTTTCCGAGATCAATTCGAAGCCCTCGCCCTACCCTCTCCCTCAGGGAGAGGATGAAGGTGCTGCGAGTGCTGATGAGATCATCGATCTGGGCGAACAAGCGCTCTTGCCGGGATTAATCAACGCGCATTGCCATCTCGATTACACTTGTCTGCGCGGCAGAATTCCGCGGCAAAAATCGTTTACAGATTGGATTCGTGCGATCAACGCGGCGAAGGCGAAGCTTTCGCCGGAAGATTACATCGCGTCGATCAATGAAGGATTTGCCGAAGCGAAAAGGTTCGGGACGGCGACGATCGCGAACCTGACCGCATTTCCAGAATTGATTTCCCAAACGAAGCAGCTGATTCGGACGTGGTGGTTCGCGGAGCTGATCGATGTTCGCCATCCGGAGCGCGCAAGTGAAGTTGTCGATCTTGCAGTCGAATCTTTGAAAGCGGCGGAGAGTTGGGGCTTGGCGCCGCATGCGCCTTACACTGCGTCAGCGAATTTGTATCGTCGCTGCGAGGAAATTGCGCGAGATCAAAACATTTTATTGACGACGCATTTAGCGGAGTCACGCGAAGAGATGTCGATGTTCCGCGATGCATCAGGGCAATTGTTCCAGTTCATGAAAGAAATCGGGCGCGACATGAATGATTGCGGGCATCACACACCGCTCGCGCAATTCTTGGATTTACTTGGTAGGGGCGGTTCACCGAACCGATCCGAGCCGGATTGGCGTCCGCGGGCGATTGAGGTCAATCGCCCCTACCTTTCGTGGATTGTCGTCCATTTGAATGAGCTGACCGATGAGGATGGGAAGCTGGCAGCTTCCCCCACAGGATTGACATCATTTCACGTGGTGCATTGTCCGCGGAGTCACGAATATTTTCGGCATTCGGCGTTCGAGCTCGAAAGATTGCGCGAGCTGGGATTCAACATTTGTCTCGGGACAGACAGTCTGGCGAGCAATGATGATTTGAGCTTGTTCGCGGAGATGCGGGCGTTTCAAAAGGAATTTCCGGATATTTCGCCGGAAAAAGTTTTGGAAATGGTGACGCTGAATTCTGCGCGCGCTCTGCGGCAAGAAAATGCGCTGGGAAAGATTCGCCACGGATTTTGTGCCGATCTCATTGCCATTCCCTGTGCAAGATCGACAAGTGTGTTTGAGGAAGTCGTGGCGTTCGATCAGCCAGTGAGTTGGTCGATGATCGACGGGGTTGTCCAAAAATCGCCTAACGCCTAACTAGTAAAATTCTCATTTCCGCTTTCTTTTTCTCAAAAGTGAAATATTCTCCGCGCTGAGATTTCATGGCGAAGATAGTAATTATCGATGATGAGCCGGCGATGGTGGAAGTGATCGTGACTCTTTGTCGCGAAAAAGGTCACCAGGTTTTTCCGTTTAATTCTGCGACGAAAGCGGTCGAGCAGCTTGACAGCATCGCGCCACAGGTGGTGATCGCCGACATCAAGATGGAAACGATGACCGGTTTCGATGTTCTACGCCACATTCGCGAGCATCATCGGCAAACGGCGGTGATCTTGATCACGGCTTACGGAACGGTGGAGACGGCGGTCGAGGCGATGAAGATGGGCGCGTACGATTACGTGACCAAGCCGTTCAAGATCGACGAGCTGCAATTGACGGTGCAACGCGCCCTCGATTACCAGGCGGCGCTGCGGGAGAACGTTTATCTACGCAAGGAACTCAAGAACCGTTACCGGTTCGAGAACATTATCGGCACAAGCGGGCGGATGCAGCAGGTTTACAATTTGATCAACAAGATCGCGGACACCGACAGCACGGTTCTAATTCAGGGCGAAAGCGGCACGGGCAAGGAACTGGTGGCGCGGGGCCTTCATTTTAACAGCAACCGGCAACATCATCCGTTTGTGGCGATCAATTGCAGCGCGCTGCCGGAGAATTTGCTCGAATCGGAATTGTTCGGTCACAAGAAAGGCTCGTTCACAGGCGCAGTGGCGGACAAGCGCGGTCTGTTCGAAGAAGCAAATCTTGGCACGATCTTTCTCGACGAGGTGAACTCGATGGCGCCGCCGTTGCAGACGAAACTTTTGCGCGTCTTGCAGGAACGTGAGGTGCGACGGGTCGGCGACAACAAAAGTTCGCCGGTGAACGTGCGAGTAGTGGGCGCGACGAACGAACCGTTGCAACCAAAGCTCAAGGACGGAACTTTCCGGGAAGATCTTTATTACCGGCTCGCGGTCATTCCGATCGAAATTCCGCCGTTACGCGAGCGGCTCGAGGACGTGCCGCTTTTGGTGAATCATTTTCTGCAGAAGCAGGCGAGTGCGACCGGCGGCGAGCCGAAGAAAATCGCTCCGGGGGCTGTCGACATTTTGTGTCACTACACTTATCCGGGGAACGTGCGCGAACTGGAGAACGCGATCGAGCGCGCGTGCGCGTTGTGTGAGAACGAACTGATTTTAGAGAGCGATTTGCCGCCACATATCGTGAGCTACGCGCAAGGCGACAAAGCGGATCAGGCGATCGCGGCGATGCCGGTCGGGCAAACGCTCGATCAGTTCATTCAGCAGCAGGAACGTGGTTACATCGAAGCAACCTTGACGCACTGCAGCGGCTCGCGCGAGAAAGCAGCGAGCGTCCTTGGCATCAGCATGGCGACGCTTTATCGCAAGGTGGAGCCGAAGAAAAAGTAATCGTGTTCATCGCACGAGACACCCTCACCTCCTGTCCTTTCCCTGGTAGGGAGAGAAGGCCAATCGGCGGCAAGTGGGGTTGATTTCGTACTTAACATCGACATGAAACGCGCGAACCAAAAGGGGCCGAGTACGCGCGAGATGGAACGCATCAATTGGATGGAATTTGGAGAGTGGGTTCCGGCGAAAATCAATACGGTCTTGCTCCCTCTGGGAACGATTGAAGCGCATGGGGTGACGGCCAACGGCACCGATATTCTCGCGCCGGTGGCGATGGCGCGCGAAATTGCGCCGCGGGTGAACGCGATGATCGCGCCGGCGATTCCGTACGGATTCACCGGAATTCTGGACGCGTATCCGGGCAGCTTCACTATTCCGGAAGACGCCTACCGCGCCTACGTCCGCGCGGTTTTGGTTGGTCTGGCGAAGAACAAATTCAAAAACATCTTGATGCTGAACGGGCACGGCGGCGGACAAACAGCAATTTTGAGCGGGCTTGCCCAAGAAGTCGGGCGCGAGACGGAAACCAGAATCCTGGTAGTGAACTGGTGGTCGTATTGCAGCGATGTAACGCTGGAAGTTTTCGGCGAAGACGGTGGGCACGCCGGCAATACAGAGACTGCCTACATGTTGGCGATCGATCCCGATCTGGTTCAAAGGAAACGTTACACCGGACCAGAAATGGCAACGGCGATTCCAGCGCCGAACACGTGGAGCGCTTATCCTTTTCCGTCCAGCATCCTGCTCTACAAAGAAGGCGAGGGCTATCCGAATTTCGACCTCGCGAAAGCGAAGACTTATTTCAAGAAGGTGAACGATAAAATCGCCCGGTTGATCGAAGACACGATCAAGAAGTGGGACCTGGCTGGATTGTGAGAAGGTGGGAAGGATCTTAGTGTCCCGAGTCCGAGCCGGACGGGCATTTTCGCGGCACTGAGGCCGCTCCCAATTGTGGATTAGCCGCGCTTGCTGAAGACTTTCAGCTGTTCGGCGGCCTGTTGCATTTCGTCCAAGCGTTCTAGGGCCGCTTTCTGTTTGCTCAAAATCTCCGCGTTAGCTGTTTTCATTTCCTGAAGCAATTTGATCGCGGCAGATGTTGAGTCTGAAACCGGCGTTATTGGCGCTGTGGTCGTCGTGGCTGGCGAAGCCTGAGTAGCTGCCTGAACGATGATTGGTTCGGGCGACTGACCGTTCGTGCTGGCGATCAACAGCACGACCAAGATCAACAAGGGCGAAAAAATTCGGGCCATAGTAGTCATTTTTTTGGGGGCTTGTGTGCGCCACCGAGTCGACTTGTATAGATTCGAGCAACGCGAATCGTTTCCGCTAAATCGGCAATTTTAATGTCGATTTTCGCCTGATTATCGGTGATCTGCGCTTGCTGGACTTGAAGCTCTTTCACGAGGGTGAGGGGTTGTTGCGGCTCGGCCTGCAGCGTTTGTGTGGCCAACACCGCTATAAACAGAGCTCCTCGCGGAAAAGCTTTCATTACTCGCTTCGACCGGAAAAGATTCGCGCCACGCGAATTGTCTCGGCGATTTCGGTGAGCTTGGTTTCGATCTTGGCTTGATTCCCGAGAAGTTGTGCTTGCTGTCCTTGTACTTCTTTGACCAGCGCCAGGAGTTCTTGCTCATCTTTCGAGTCTGGCGTCTGTGCGGTGCCAGATGAAATGAGGAGCAGCACTGTGCAAGATAGAAAGGCGATAAGAGTTCGTCTCATTGAAAGCAATCGGCTTATGCAATTGCGTAGCAGTTCGTGTTCCGCAGTCGATTTTTCCCGGGGAAAAGAGGCGTAGATCGAACAGCGCGGCCCGTAAACTGCTTGCCTCTCGTCGTCACAATCGGTAAACTCCACGTATGGCCGGTCAGGGGATGCATCAGACCCAAAATCTTTCTCTACAGCAGGTCCTTGCCCCGCAACTCCAGCAAAGTTTGCTGATCCTGCAAGCGCCGCTCCTCGAGCTGCGCAATCTGGTTCAACAGGAAATGGAAACGAACCCGGTGCTGGAGGAACTGGCCGACGAACCGAATCCCGATGAGCCAGCTCCCGATTCGGATGCTGCCAAGGACGACAAGTTCAAAGAGGAATTCGATAAGCTGGCCAAGCTCGATGAAGAATGGCGCGATTACATGGCGCAATCGAGCAGCTACAGCGGGCGGTCGCAAGACGCGGCAGAGAAGCGCCAATTCTTTTTCGATTCCATCCCGACGCAGGAGACGCTGCAACAGCATCTCATGGGGCAATTGAACCAAAATGCGCTCGACGCGAACGATCGCAAGACCGCGGAGCTCATCATCGGCAACATCGATGACAACGGATTTCTACAAACGACGCCCGAGGACATGGCGCTCAATACCGGCATTCCGAAGGAAGATTTCGAGAACATGCTGACGCTCATCCAGAGCTTTCATCCGCCGGGCGTGGGCGCGCGCGATTTGCGCGAATGTTTGCTAATTCAATTAAAGCGCGAAGGCAAACAAAACAGCCTTGAGTACAAAATGATCTTCGAACATATGCAGGATTTAGGGAAGCGGCGGTTCCCGGAGATCGCGCGGCGCATGGGCATCAGCGCTGAGCAGGTACAAAAATGCGCCAACAACATCGCGCAACTCGATCCGCGCCCGGGCGCCATCTTCGCCGAAGCTCCGCAAAATTACGTTCTGCCCGATGTCACGGTCGAGAAAGTGAACGGCGATTATCAAGTGATCCTAAACGGCGAACAGATCCCGCATCTGCGCATCAGCAACACTTACAAAGACATCATGGCGCAGGATCACAACGGCAGCGAAGTGAAGGATTACATTCGCGACAAGATCCGGAGCGGCAAATTTCTGATTAAGTCGATCCATCAGCGCCAGCAGACTATTTCCAACATCGCGCATCAGATCGTGAAGCGGCAGCGCGAATTTTTCGACAAAGGATCGTCATATCTCAAACCGATGACGATGGTGCAGATCGCGGACGCGGTCGGTGTGCATGAAACAACCGTGAGCCGCGCCATCTCCGGCAAATATATGTCCACTCCGCAGGGCGTTTTTGAGATGAAATACTTTTTCACGCCCGGTTATCAAACCGCCAGCGGCGAGTCGATGAGCAACACGAGCGTGAAGGAGGCCATTCTGGATCTGGTCAAGAACGAGGATGGCGGATCGCCGTTGAGCGATAAGGAGATCGTGGAGATCTTGAGCAAGCGCGGAATTCCGATCGCGCGGCGAACCGTGGCAAAATATCGCACCGAGCTCAATATTCTGCCGAGCAACATGCGGCGGCGGTATTGACGCTTCGCGTCACGTTGATTCGTTAAATTGTTACATCGTTGAATCGGTGTAGTGGCGGCTGTCCTCAGCCGCAGTCCGAGCCGGACTGGCGATTCCGCGCGTGAGGACACGCGCCTCTACAACAAAATCTGTGTTTCATCTGTGTTCATCTGTGGCTAAGTAATTAGCAGATGGATGCTGCACTTCGCGCTCGTGCGATCGCCGAATGGCGCGGTTTGCCGGAGAAGAGGCCTGTGCCGGACCGGTGGCAGGCGCCGGCAGACGTGTTGCCGAAATTGATGCAAAAGCTCGGCTTGAAAGAGCGTTTGCACGAAACGGAAGTGATCGAGGCGTGGGCGAAAATTGTGGGCGAATTCATCGCTATGCACTCGACGCCGGTAGCGCTGCGCGAAGGCGTTCTTTATGTCCGTGTGCTGCAGCCGGCGTTGCACTATGAACTGGAGCAGGTTTCCAAGATCGACATCTTGCGAAGGTTGAAGCAACGCTTCGGCGGAAAAGTTATCAAAGACGTGCGGTTTCGCGTGGGCTGAACAGGGATAAAATTCGATTCGGGAGCGATCGCTGCTGCTCAAGCGACCTGAAACGGCGATATTCTCATTCTAGTCTTTTATAACGCCCCAACCTGCGTCTTTACAAAAGTTATTGACACACCTCTAGGGAAACTGGTTTAAACGACGCGCTATGAAAAGACTTATTGCCTTAACTGTTGTTGTCATTGCATCCATTGGTTTGCTGCGAATTGCGTTTGCCGGGCCTGAAGCATTTTCCGGCAAGGAAATGAAGCAGGTCGCGCCTCCGCCATTACCGGAGTGTAATTGGACCGGCTTCTATTTTGGTGGGCTCGCCGGCTATGCCGGGGGCACGTTGGACTGGACTGACCAAGCTGAGCCCAACGATGAGGGAGGGCCAGGGGTGACTACACTGGTCAACAAGAACCAGAGCGGCTTTATCGGTGGAGGCGAACTCGGATTTAATTACCAGTGGCGGTGTCTTGTTCTCGGAGTTGAGGGCACGTTCTCTTACTCAGATCTTCAGGGCCACACGGTCAAGGACTTTAAAAACGCCGATGAACCTAACGCTTATGATACCCGGAGCGATTGGCAAGGAACTATCAGCGGGCGCGCTGGTTTCGCTTGGAATAAGTTCTTGTTTTACGCCAAAGGCGGTGGTGCGTTCGTGCAACAAAGGTATTCCTGGCTTCACGGTGATAATGAGTCCGAGCTGGTGGACACGTTCAAGACCGATGAAACGCGGGTCGGCGCCCTGGTCGGTGGCGGGCTGGAGTACATGATCAGCTGCCATTGGTCGGCAAAGGTCGAGTACAACCACTTCTTTCTGGGTAAAGACACTATCAGCGGCACCCGAATCGACGATGGAGTCGGGCAGCCTGAAAGTTATGACGTGGATCTCGATCAAGACTCGGTCCAGGTCGGCATAAACTACAAGTTCTGGGGGTTCTAAGAACCATTTTAGCGAAATAATTGACGCCGGGGACGCAGCGATGTGTTCCCGGCGTTTTTTTTAGAAGCCCCGACAGGCGATCGAACCTAACCAAATGGCGATCGTTATGTTGACTCCCTCACGAGCTAATCCATCAATCATCTTCAAAGCTTGGAACGTTTGGCGGCGCTTCGCCCCGGTGAATGGGCAACGGGTCATGAATTTCGCGTAGCCAGCGAGGACGCCCGAGCAACCGCGGTTCGGCGGCCAGATCAATATTTGGATCGACAAGCAATTGAGGCTTCCGCCCATTGATGGAGATGGACACTCGCGCCTCCACCTTGAGCGGTTTTGGTCCTCTTCGCGGCATCACGGTCGCCAGATAATGCGCAAACTGAAGGAGCAAATCGGGTCGATACTCCATCCTCAGGGCCTGCTTCCTAGTGAGGTACTCCAGCGGGCTTACTTGGTAGGTTTTGTTGATGTTCGGATCCGTAACGTAAAAAAACGCAAGTGTGTATCGGTCCAGAAGCATCATTCGCCAGCTGAAACGATGTTCTTCATAGGTCCATTCGATCCCACCCGGATACAAGAGATGACGCAGCGGAACCAGAACCTGAATCCCGATGTAGATGGCGGCTAAGCTCAGCACGACGAATCGCTTCCAGGGGCTAGGGAGTCTGCCTATGTCGGAAAATGGGGATGCCGTGACCGGTCGAAAAATGGAAGCGAACCGGCGGGGCCAATCAGGTGGAAAAAACAGAGTAGTAGCCGCGATCGCAAGCCAAGGGAAGACGCCGAGGTCAGCAAATAGCTTTGAATTCAGAAGATGAAAAACCAGCGCAGCGCAAAAAGCCGCGACCCGTGTCCGGCGCCAGAGAAGAAGTGGAGCAATCAGCAAATCGAGTAACAGCGCACCGTAACTCATTGCATAAACAGTCCATTCGTCCCGGAAGAACCGGCCGAGGATCGGGAAATCTATGCGTTGGGCCATCCACGTTCGCATCGGTTCACCGTGGAGCCAATCGGGCGAAAGTTTAGCGATGCCCGAGAAAAAATAGACTACGCCGATTTGAACGCGTAATAACCAAAGCGTCCACGCAGGTGTCGTCTGCGTTCGCAGTCGCGGATTTATCAAGACATCAACCGAGAGCCCGCGATGAGCTGGGATGAAGATCAGTAGGAAACTCAAAAGGCAAATGAGGTAGGTGTGATTGAGCCATCTCGATTCATCGAGAAGAAAGGCGTAAGTGTAGCCGAGGAAGAACAGCGTCGCGCTTACGCGGTAAAGGAAACCAACGGCAATAAACAGTGCGAGAACGCCGAGAGCTGCCCAGTGAAGGTAAAGGCCATTCCCAGGCCACGGCTGGACCCACGAGAATCCGTAATACTTGAACAAAAATCGTGGCTCGATCCAATACGTCGCGATCCAACCATAGTGAAAGTATCGCCAGACTTCCCAGACCATCAGAAGGCCAAATGCGATTCGAAAGAAAACCAGTGAAGCAATGTCGACGGGCCTGAAAGCGCTGTTTTGCACGTTGCCTAAAAAAGTCTTGAGGCGCGGGACGCTAGATTTCATTGCAGGATCGGGAAGTCGGATTAATCCGAGACAGGCACGGCTCGAATTCTACAAGATGCCGATGTTATGACTAGACAGATCACTGTCTGTGAGTGCTTGAATGCTGCATGACTGCCGCGCGTGCAATCTGCCGAAAACAAGATCGACATTTTGCGTAAGCGCCGAATCGGAAATTTCCGCGGTTTTCCGAGAACTTCACTGCGCAGATTCCGTAAAGGCGAGTGAATGCGACAGTCTTTCCGTCCCTCATGAAGCGCCGACATTTTCTGAAGCGGTCGCTGGCGGGGGCATCGCTCGCTACGTTCGGTGCATCATTGCCGGGCAATCTCTTCGCGGAATCCGAACCGGCACAAAATCTTGCGCTCAGCGGCGCGCCTGCTTCAGCTTTCGGACGTTACACAAGGATGTTCTCTGAGCTTAAAGGAAAACCTGCGCGGCCGAGTTCCGATATTGAAGAAGGTCTGGTCAGGTTAGGCGAAGCGATGGTGGACAAAGACCCATTGGTCGAGCCGGAGAGCCAACCTGAACTGCCCACTGCTGGATACACCTACTTCGGGCAATTCATCGATCATGATCTGACGCTGGATCTTACCCCTCTCAACAACGCCAGCGAGAAGATTGAGCAAACCCAGAATTTTCGGACCGCGTTTCTGGATTTGGATCACCTTTATGGCGGCGGCCCAAATATGTCGCCTTTTCTGTACGAGATCGGAAACCGTAACGCAGAGCGATTTTTGATCGGCAAGACAATTGAGACGCCCGGGCTCAAAGCATCCGACGACGATCTGCCGCGTAATTTCCAAGGCATCGCATTAACCGGGGACCCGCGGCAGGATGAAAACCTAATACTTGCGCAACTGCACGTCGCGTTTTTGAAGCTGCATAATCTGGTTATTGATCAACCGGACGAATTGAATGCTTCGCCGCATTATCGTCGAAAGGGCGATTCCGACTTCGCGGCGGCACAGCGTGTGGTGAGGTGGCATTACCAATGGGTCGTACGTCATGATTATCTCGAAACGATCCTTGATCCACTAGTGGCCGAAAGCCTCAGGCGATTGGAGGAAGAGAAGCGGCTTAACCGGACTATAGATTTTAGGATTCCGATCGAGTTCAGCGTCGGCGCGTTCCGCTTCGGGCACAGCATGGTACGCGATGTCTACAAAACCGGTGTCAATGATGTACACGACAAAGAAGTCAAGCTGACCACGCTCTTCGAACGTACCGGTTCCAGGGGCGGCGCTGCTCCTGCCGTTCCGGCCGAGTGGGTGGTCGAGTGGGAACGCTTCTTTTCAATCCCTCCGAGGACGTCTCTCGTAAATCGCGCCCGGAAAATCGACACCCAAATCGCGAACGCCCTGCATCATTTGGATGAACAGGAGGCAAAGGATCTTAAACCGCCAATGCCGCGCGAGCACCTTGAACCAAAGCTCGCTGTTCGCACGCTCTTGCGCGGCTTTCGGATTAATCTGCCTTCAGGCGAGGATGTGGCCGTTGAAATCGCGCGCCGACTGCCGGGGATTAGGATCTTGACCGAAGATGAGGTCGTCAGCGGCCCTCATAAAGATGTCCTTACGAATCCGAAGTACGGTTTTCGCAATAACACACCGCTATGGTATTACATTTTAAAGGAAGCCGAGGTTGCCCCTCACGATGGGAAGCACCTTGGCCCGATCGGCAGCTACATTGTCGCCGATGTCATTCTCGGCGCCTTGGCCGCAGACGCAGATTCTTACCTGTCGGCTGCGGCCTGGGAACCAACAATGGACGGTGGGCGCCGCGACTCGATTAGGAAAATGCTAGATTTTGTTACCAGCGCGTATTTTGGCGCTTCCAGACGTCGTAGCAGCACATGAAATACTTTTCGTACTTGTACTTCTTCGACTTGTCGCCCTTTTTGAAAGAAGGCAAGCAAAATACATGGACGTTTTCATTGGACTTCGATTGCGATAATAATTGCACAAAGGTGTAAGCATTATCCTGGACTGTCGCGCTCTTGGCCGCATCAGGTTTCGCCGGTTCCGCTTCGTAGAAGACGATTACCTTGCTCGCCGGAATTGTAATATTGCCTACTTCAGCGACAGCCTCCTTCGCTGAATCCGGTGACTTAATCAGCCGCTGACGAAACTCCAAATCCCAACCTGCCCGAGTGAGAGCAGCATCAAATGCTTCTATCGCGGCGTCGTATGGCGCACTTTCGGGCCACTCAGCCGGCGCTTGCTTCTGTTTGGCTGGTGCTTGGGCTATTAATGGTGAGACTGCCAGAGCGGCGGCAAATGCAATGAAGACACTTGCGATTTTCCGCGCCGGGCGACTTCTTGTTTTGATGAACAGTTCATTCATGGTGGGATGCGATGTTAGTTGGGGTTGGTGGCCAGTTAGCGGCCTGGCCGTGGCCGTCTCATCTCCTGCACTTTGTTGATCAGGCGACTGAGCGCGTTTTTGAAAGTTTCATCATTACGAATTGAATCAAATCGAGGGTCGAGCATGGTCGAGCGATAGTCGATCCAACCGGCTGCAATGGCCTTGTCTAAACAAACGGTGGCGGCCTCGCCCTTGCCCTGCGCGGCATAGTTTGCAGCTAGACTGTATAAATGGCGCAGATTATCCGGCGCTGACAGCAACTCCTTTTCATCAAGCCAGTGTGCTTCTTCCAAAAGCGCTTTCCCGTCTTTAGCATGAGCACCCGAAAGTTTTTGGATGAATCCTATCGCGGACAGGTATCGGACCGATCCGACGAACTCGACGCCACCGGCGCGGTCGATTGCTGCCGCTT
This sequence comes from Chthoniobacterales bacterium, assembly GCA_035936875.1. Lineage (GTDB taxonomy): Bacteria > Verrucomicrobiota > Verrucomicrobiia > Chthoniobacterales > UBA10450 > DASYVQ01. Next base: position 12,305 of record DASYVQ010000166.1, on the reverse strand, counting down.
CCCGGTAGAGCTTCTCGGCCGCAGGAAAGTGGCGGCTGAAAAATTCAATCAAAGCAGCCATCTCCAATATCTCCGGATTGTCCTTATATTTGGCCCGAGCTTGTTCGCATCCCTCGCGCGCGCCTTTGTAATCGCCGCGAAACAAAGCAAGCTTGCTCAATCCTAAAAGGCCAACCGGCAGATCTGGCTTGAAAATGATAGCGCTATTGTAAGCCTTTTCCGCTTTGTCATAGTCTCCCAAACTAGTCCATGCATTGCCCAGAGTGTCGGCAAAAAGAGGTTGAGTTTGACGTCGCGCCACCTTCTCAAACCAACGTAGCGCTAAATCGGGGCGACCGACCTGCTCGTAGGTGTCGCCCAGCATGGCCGCGCTTCGCGAAGTCGCAGGCTCCAGTTCGTAGGAAGTTAAGTACGAATCCAGCGAGTCGCGGAGTCGGCCGTGGCGCCGAAGAGTACCACCCCGGGCGCGATGAGCTTCCGGAAGCATTGGCGCCATTCGCAGCGCCACCGCGGTCGCCACATCGGCCTGGGCGAGCCAATCACGCGTAGGGTCGGTTTGAGCGCGCGCCTGACACGCGCTCCCGAGCATCGCATAAGCTACGGCGTAGTTAGGATCGATCTCGACCGCTTTACGAAAAGATTCAATCGCACGATCCAAGTCCGCCAAGTTATAGCGCAAGAGAAACTCTTTGCCGTGATCACAGTAACTGCGCGCCAATGGATTGTTGGTCTCTCCAATAGCATCTGGCTTCCAGTCGTGGCGACCGACAATCGCGCCGGTATCGCGACTGGTTCCTTTAGTATTGGCAACGACATTGGATATTTTTGTTGTCAGTGCTTTGGCAATATCAGAACCCGATTCTCCATCCTGTAACCAGGTGCTCACGACTGAACCCGTAGCCGTCTCAATCAAATGGATTGCAACTCGCTGTTTTCCTTCGCGCCGGCGCACGCTTCCGCTCAGCACCATCCGAGCATTGCCGGCTTCTCCGATCTTCTTCCAATCTTCCGAACGCCAAGGATCGACATCTTCCGCAATCTGGTGCGGCGTGGCGCTCAGCTGAATTCCTTTTGCCTGCGTCAATGCGGCAGTGAACGCGCTCGTCATGGATCGCGCTGAGTTTGACGTGGTCAAAATTTCATCCAGGTCTTCGAACGACGTCACCGCAACCGAGCGTTGCGCGATTTCAACCCTTTGCAATATCGCGGACAATCGAGAGCTGGCGATCTTCTCGACGAGACCGACTGCGGCAAGGATCAAGCACGCCGCGATGCTTCCGGCCAGTTTTGGATTACGTCTTGACCAACGCCACAGCCGGACGGGCGGCAATACAGGGCGCGCGATGATAGGGCGGTCTTCGAGCCAGCGTTCGAGATCTTCCGCCAGGTCGCCAGCAGTGCGATAACGCATCGCTGGATCGCGTTCCAAACACCGCGCACAGATTGTCTCCAGATCGCGATCGAGTCTCGGCACGATTGAACGCAGCTTGGGCGCCTGCTTTTCCGCTGCCTGATGGATGACCACAATGGCGTGTTCGCCTAAAAAGGGCGGTTGGCCGCTGAGGAGCTCAAACAAAATTGCACCAAGGCTGTAGACATCGACCGCCGGTGTAAGATTTCCCGCAGGACCGCGTACTTGCTCCGGCGCGATGTAACCGGGTGTGCCGAAGACTGTCATCGTGCGCGTGAGATCGCTCGTCGCGTCGATCCATTTGGCCAGGCCGAAATCGCCCACTAGCGGCTCGCCGCGTCCATCCAGCAAAATGTTCCCCGGCTTGAGATCTCGGTGCAGAATCCCTTCGTTGTTCGCGTACTCAATGGCGCGCGCGACCTTTGCGATCAAACGAACGGCTTGTCTTGGTTTGTCGCGGAATACTTTTCGTCCGTGCAGCAGGCTTCCACCTGGCGCGAACTTCATACTGAAAAACGGCAGGCCGTCTTCGCTTACCCCCACCTCATAGATGGGCAAAATGTTTGGGTGATCGAGACTGGCGACTGCTTCGGCTTCGCGTTGAAAGCGGACCAGCGTATCGCGCGAATCGCTGTGATAACTGAGAATGCGTTTCAGGGCAACGATCCGTCGCGAGTGCCGTTGTCGCGCACGATAAATGACGCCCATTCCGCCGCGGCCGATTTCTTCCAGGATCTGATAATTGCCCAGCCGCCACTCCGAGTCGCGGACATCGATCTCGGCGAGTGCGGCGTCGAAGCTCTCGGTTTGCGGTTCCTCTGGACAAAGTCCGCTTCGGAGCAAACAGCTCAGGCAGAGTCCGTAACCGACTCGTGTCACTGAGCCGCAGCGGCATCGCTCGAATTCATTGACAATGCTCGCTGGCGAATCCGTTAGGCCGCAAAAGTTCATTCCACTCGGTCCGCGCTTGTGGCCAGGGCGGCACACAGGTAACGGATTTCGCCCTCTATTTCCGATGGGCTTTTCACCGTTTGCGAGACTTCTTCGCGTAAGAGCGTGCGGAAACGGCCGCGCAACTGATGCAATAATCGTTTAACCGCCGTTTCAGGTACTCCGAGCGACGCGGAGAGATTCGCGTAGGAAACGTCCAGCCGATCGGCTGTTAGATATTTGCTAAGGACGGCAAACATCCGGCGCCGGCCGCGACTCTCACATTCTTCGGCCAGACGCCGAAGCGCTTCCTCCGCGACCGTTGCCGCCCACCGTAAATCAAAAATTCTTTCGGCCGGCCAGTTCTCGAATTCGCGCGCCGGAACCGATAGCTGCGATGGCGCTTCCGCCATCCAATCGTTCCAAGGAACGAATTGCATGCCGCCGCCGCGCTTCTTCGTTTTCGCCTGGTCGTGCTTGTCGATCAAAAAATTCTTCAATGCTTTGAGCAGAAGCGAGCGGAAGCGGCCCCGGCCGGGATCGGCCAGCGAAAGTAAATTGCCCTCAAGTAGCATGACAAAAAAATCTTGAGTTAGATCCTGAGCGTCGGGCACCGAATAGCCGCGCCGGCAAATGAACGCGAAAATCGGTCGCCAATAAATGCGGCAAAGATCGCTGAGCGCTTTGCGCGCCTCCTCTTCCACTGTTCCCGAGCGGGCGCAGGAAAGAATGATGCTCCAGCGGGTAGTGGCGAAGCGGTTTGGGTTCCGTTCGCTCTCGGTGGCAGGGTGAGCTTTCACCGGCGCCGATCATCGGATTTACGCAATTCGCACACAAGCCTAAAGGTCTTCGCTTTGTTCCAGTGCGATCGAACTGCTTTTCCATCGACGATCAGTTGCTTCACCGGCTTCTACGGAGTTCATGGGATGAAGTTCGCGAAAAAATTAAGAGATTTCGCTAGTAGAAGAATTTCTCGATTCGTTAGCGCTACTGGAGGATGCTCAGTCCAAAATGAGGGAAGCACCGGAACATCAGATTCACATTGAACAGCTCGAAATCTTTGTGCGAGTGGGTGTTCCCGAGAAAGAACGGGTCAAACCGCAGCGGCTCACGGTTAGCATTACGTTTTGGCCAACGCGCAACATCCGCGAGTTGGACGATAAGATCGAGCGCAGTGTGGATTACTCTGCCGTGTGCAAGGAGACGAAAAAATTCGTGCGCGATCGATCGGACAAATTGATCGAGACCCTCGCCGATGGAATCGCGGCGCACTTGCTGAAAAGCTTCCCAGTTCGGAAGATTACAGTTGAGCTGCGCAAATTTGTTTTACTCGATGCGGCTTACGCCTCCGTCGTGGTGACGCGCGCCGCACCGCTCAATTAGGCGCGACCGCGATCGCACCGATGAGCGTGGTTTGGGCACAACCGGACGACATCGACAATGTAATTAGGGTCGCTTTGGCAGATTCGAGAGAAGGCGGCCCAATTTCGTGCTTGTAGAGCCAGGCTTCTTCAGTCAAACGAAGAGCCTATGAAAACCCTATCTGGAAAATTCAAAGTAATGGCATTGGCAGCGGCTGGGGGACTTATCGTCCTTAGCTTGCATGCCTTCGCTCAAGGGCCTTGTCCACCTGAGTCAACCTTCGTTTTAAAAATAACGAAGCACGCCACGCTCCATGACCAGGACGGTTTCAAGGCCGTGCTAAAGAGTTTGGGGACGCAAAACTATTGCATCAAAGTCAAGCATAACAACGGCAAGCCGGATGAGGACGTGAACTCGGATTCAAATGCCCAGCTCGATCTGAAAACTGATAACGTAATCGTCTCCGAAATGGCGACGAGCGGGGGCGCCGGAGTGTTAACCCCGATCCAGGCCCATGCCACGATACAGATTAGCTCGCTCAGCAAGGACGACTTAATAAAGGTCCTGAAGGCTTTCAATTAACCAGTAACTGCCACTGCGTTCCTGAAAGCAGGAGAGGGGCCTTGCGCCAAAAACCTGTCTATTTGGCGTGGTTCGTCCTGCATTTTCTGTTCATAATCGCAGGATCGTCTCGGGAGACGTTCGGATTGATCGAACGGGGACTGACGATAATCCCTTCGGGGAGCTATGTCGGCGCGGCTGAGAAGATCGCATCGGCTGTTCTCGCTCAGAATCTGCCGGCGTCAAATCCGCTCCGCCGAGCCCTTGCCACCTATCTGCAGATGGCGGGAATTGAAAGGGGATATGGCTACTTTGCCCCCAATGTGCCAGCCGGCTATAAACTAGTCTTTGAATTACACTATCGCGATGGGCGAGTGGACTATGAGCTGCCGCGCGTTAACAGCGCCGCTGCCGGCTTACGCGTAGCTAGTTTGCTCGATGAGATCGGGCGCACTCGTTACGACCCATTGCGGGAATACCTGGTGAAAATGGTCGCTCGTTCGATCTGGCGCGACCATCCCGGTGCGACGACCATTCGCGCGGTCTTTGGAACAATCAACTTGCCGAGCATTGCTGAGTTCGAACAAGGCAAAAGAGAGTCGTATCAGTTTTTGTACGCTTACGACTTCAGTCTGCGCGACGATTCTGCCGAATCGCAAGAGCCCTGAAGGATGGAAGCGTGGAAAGAACGGCTGCGAAAATTCCTGTTTCCAGCGGAAACTGATTACTGGCTCGCCATTTTAAGAGTCGGTCTCGGACTTCAAGTCGTCCTCCACTCTTTATCGCTGAAGAACGATTGGAACTATTTGTTCGCTGGAAGTGGTAACGGGCTAATCAGCCGCACCTTGTCGGAAGCACTCCTTTCCGCGGAGACCCCTTTTGTTCCGCGGCTTGGTTGGTTGGTTACAATCGGAGAGCGCTTTGGTTTACCAGAAGAGGCAATCCTGTCCGCGGCCTGGCTCTGTTTGCTTTGCGCCGGCTGCAGTTTGCTTATCGGGCTTTTCTCGCGCTCCTCTGCCATTCTGGCTTGGTTCCTTCACCTTTGCGCGGCCAAAAGCGGAGGGCTCGTGTCCTATGGCGTGGATAACTTCATGACGATCGGACTTTTTTATTTGATGCTATCGCCGCTCCCTGATCGTATCTCACTCGATTGGCGATTAAGGCGTCCCTCGCCGAAACCCCCAGAGCTTTTCGGCTTTTTCCGGCGCATCTTACAACTGCATCTGTGTTTGATCTATTTTTTCGGCGGACTAGCCAAATCTTTGGGCAGCGGATGGTGGGATGGTTCCAATCTGTGGCGTGCCCTGATACGACCGCCGTTCAATGTGATTGCTCCTGAGATACTTGTTAAATGGAAATATCTTTTCCCTGTCGCGGGAGCGTGCATTTGCATTTTGGAAATGGGATATCCGTTTTTCATTTGGCAGCGGCGGACGCGGGCAATTTGGTTGGCGTGCATTTGCGGGATGCACGTTGCGATTGGCCTGACCATGGGCATGTATCTTTTCGCGTCGGTCATGATTATCCTCAACGTCGCCGCTTTCGGCCCGGGCCCGTTTTGGGCGCAACCGAGAGCGGTTAGTTTGACGACGCCGGATCAAACCACGTAACGTTGCAGCAACGCTTTGCCCTCGACTTTTCCGGGTGGTGTTGTCATCATCGGTGCTTCGGGCAAGAAGCTGCTACTAAAACATGTCTGCCGACCGAAAACCTAGGCAGGGTGAGGTCAATGGCATCGTGAGCGACGACAAATCGCCCGCTGCTGGCAAACCGCTCCCGGAGCTAACCCTAGAAATCGCCTACCTGTTGCTCATCGACCTCGTCGGTTACTCGCGACTATTGGTCAACGAGCAGGTCGAGCAAATGCAGGAGCTGAATCGGGTCGTGCGAAGCACGGAATGTTTTCAGGCTGCGGAAAAAAATAAGAGACTCGTGCGAGTACCGATGGGAGATGGGATGGCGCTGCTTTTCTTTCGCAGTCCGGAAGAGCCGGTCCGATGCGCGTTGGAAATCCAGCAAGCGTTGAAAGAGCACCCCAATATCCAATTGCGCATGGGAATTCATAGCGGACCGGTCAATCAGGTCACCGATGTGAACGATCAGGTGAATGTTGCCGGGAGCGGCATCAATGTTGGCCAGCGCGTCCTCGATTGCGGCGATGCCGGACACATTCTTCTTTCAAAACATTTGGCCGACGATTTGGCGCAATATCGGCACTGGCAACCTTACTTGCAGGATTTGGGTGAGTGCGAGGTCAAGCATGGCCTGAGGTTACATATCGTTAATCTTTACAAGGAAGGCCTTGGGAATCCGGCGCTGCCTGAAAAACTCAAGCGCCGAAAAATGTGGAAGCAAACGTCCGGTACAACGGTCCGACCAATCAGTGCGCCCCGTTGGCCGAAATCCGTGCTATTAATCGCGATGCTTTTGTCGGCGATCGCCTTAGCTGTCAGTTTCACGACCTTTTTTCATCGAGCGTCGCCGATGATACGAAATCTTTCCGAGAGCGGAGCTCCAATTCCCGAGAAGAGCATCGCGGTTCTCCCTTTCGAAAATTTGAGCGAAGAGAAGCAGAATGCTCATTTCACCGATGGCGTTCAGGATGAAATATTGACCGACCTGGCCAAGGTCGCCGACCTCAAAGTCATTAGCCGAACCTCCGTGATGCAGTACAAGAGCGGCGCTGAGCGGAACCTGCGCGACATCGCCAAGGCGCTCGGCGTGTCACACGTCGTGGAAGGAAGTGTCCAGCGTGTCGGTGGTCGCGTGCGCGTGAGCGCCCAGTTAATCGATGCCAAAACGGATGCGAACGTCTGGGCGGAACATTACGATCGGGATATTGCCGACGTCTTCGCAATTCAAAGTGAGCTTGCCGAACAAATCGTGTCCCAACTTAAAGCGAAGCTCTCCCCCCAGGAGAAAGCGGCCATCGAGCAAAAACCAACGGCTGATATCGCTGCTCACGACCTGTACATCCGGGGGAAGACTCTTATTCAGACCGCCGTTTTCAATACACCGCAAAACGAAAGTCTGTTCGAAGCCGTCAAGTTGTTAAACCAAGCGATTCAACGCGATCCCGCTTTTGCCCTTGCCTATTACCAATTGGCACATGCTCATGATCTTCTTTATTTTCTGGGCGCAGATCATACTCCGGCGCGTTTGGCCATGGCCGACGAGGCTATCCAAGCGGTTGCCCGCCTCCGCCCGGACTCAGGCGAAGCCCATCTCGCTCGCGCCAAACATTTTTATTGGGGTTATCTCGATTACGACCGCGCCAGGGCGGAACTGGACCTGGCAAAGAAGAGCTTGCCTAACGATCCGTTGCCCTTCTTGCTCGCCGGCTATATCGATCGCCGCCAGGGTCGTTGGGATCAATCCACCAAGAACCTTGAACGCGCTATTGAACTCGACCCGCAAAACGCGTCTGATCTTCAACAAATTGCCAACAGTTATTCGCATTTGCGACGTTATGCCGATTGCGAGCGTGCGCTCGACCGCGCAATCGCGCTTGTTCCTAAAGACGCAGCATCGCGGGTTGGACGTGCGTCAATCGAGCTTCAGTGGCATGCCGACCCTCGCCCGCTCCGCTCGACCGTCCAGGCGATCCTTGCCCAAGATTTGCACGAAGCCGAAAACATAGCCATATGGTGGCTTCAGGGATCGCTATACGAGCGCGATTTCGATGGCGCTCTTCGGGCGCTGGCCGCGCTGCCCATGGCTGGATGTTACGAGGAGACCATTCCGTTTCCGCGCGTCTGGTGCGAAGGTGTGGTCGCGCAGATTCGGGGCGATAAAACGGCGGCACGCGCCGCCTTTTCCAAAGCACGCAACGAAACCGCGAAGTTGCTACGCGAGCAGCCAAACTATGCCGAAGCGCTCTGCGTTCTCGGAATGGCCGACGCCGTCCTTGGCAACAAAAAGGAGGCAATTCGTGAAGGCCGGCGCGCCGTCGAGCTGTTGCCGGCCACCAAGGATTCCATCGGCGGTTCGCTCCTGATCCAGTATCTGGCTTTCATCTATGCCTGGACAGGTGAAAAGGATCGTGCATTCGAACAGTTGGCGATTGCGGCGCGAATGCCCGGTCCTTTGAGTTATGGACAGCTACGTCTGCATCCCTACTGGGATCCGCTGCGCGGCGATCCACGCTTCGACAAGATTGTTGCCTCCCTCGCGCCGAAATAAGTGTCGGGCCGCGCCCGGCAATAGGATTCGCAAGTTTCCAGAACTTGGCCGCGCAGGTTCCGTAGAAGCAGGTGAAGCGGATATATGTCAATGAAATCTGGCCTATACATCAGCGCCAAACAATTCGAGATATGCAGTTTCGCTTTACAACTAGCACAACTTTTTGCTAGAGCTTGCCCGGGTAGGGCGCGGCCGCAGGGCGGTGACTCGCGAAAACAAAACTGTTAGGAGTCCGCCATGAAAAAATCTATCGCCGCGAAATCTCATCTCGCGTTTTCGTTATTTATGAAGACGGCGCGACTTAAACCTTTTGGATACATCGTCGCCGTTTTCTTAGCTGGGTGCACGAGTACTCAGGTTCACTGGAATGCGATCAGCATGCGTGAACACGTAATTGACTATTATAACGACGAAGTCATGGACAATTTGATCAGGGCCAGGAATGGCCAGCCGTTTGTTCACGTTGACGTTGCAAGTCTAAGTGCACTTACAACTTCGAAGCTCGCTGGGACTGTCGGTGGCGGCGAGACGATCACTAATACGGGTACGCGTCAACTAACAAATCAGACCGTCACAACTAATACGACCAGTGCTACGCCAAGCCATGTCGTAGCAGGAACTATTGGCGTTGTGGGTACACTTGCCCACGCAGCCATGCGACCTTTCACATTCGGGGTCTCACCGGAGCGTAGTGACACGCTTACGGTTACCAGTACTCCTGTTTTCGGAGATAAGGCTGACAAGATCTACGATTTGTATTTTTGGTTCCTCAATTTACGTGATCCAAAAGACCCACAATGCCAACGGTTGAAGGCAGTCGATGTGAGGCCGGCCGAAGCGAAGGGTTCGGAAGCGCCGCTTAACTTTTCGTATCTTCAATATTGTTGCTCGGTCCGGACTGCCTGCACATCAGAGGAGCAAAACTCACTACCGGCATACGTTCCATGCACTTTAAAAAAGCGAGGGGATTGTTGGTATTATGTGCCCTGGTCTTTTCGTGAGCAATATCTGGAACTGTGCCGGAAGCTTTTGACCTTGGAACGGCCTAAGGCGCCAGCTGTGGCCCCGGGTCCGGCTGTCCTCGTCAATTAGCGTGACGCTTCTCACCCATTATCAAGTATAAAGTTTTTCCTTGCATTTCAAATTCCAAGGTCAAACCGGCCCTCTATGAAAACGTATCTCCTGTCGGTTCTAGCAGTGTTAGCCGTTGGGAGTTGAGACTCGAAGCGATGTTTCATTTTTGTAGGTGAGACGTTTGCAACGCAAGAGTGCATTTACGCCAAAATTGAAAATGAGCACTAGCGGATTGAAAACCCCGATTATCACTCTCAACCACGCAAAAGTTCGCGACGCGCCCTTTCCAGTCGAGATTGAATTAATATCTACGGTTTCTTTGCATCTGGGGCGAGCGAGGTGACGATTTTTTCGAAGCGCGGGTTGTCGCGCGGCGGGGTTCCATCAAGGATGAAGAGTTAACTTGCTCGTGCCCAGTTACGCCGCGCCGTGGCCGGCGCGCGGGGCCGTAACTTTGTGCTTGCAATCCTAGCTTCGCTGGCTCAAACCGGCTCCCTATGAAAACGCGTCTTATTTTAGTTCTCTCGGTATTGGGCCTTGTGGGCGCGGGTTGCTCCTGGATGAGCCAGGGAGGAGGCAGTTCTTCGGAGGAAAACCTTTGTTTGATACGATTTTCCGCTGACTCGGTTCCTCAGCCGAAGGTGGATCAAATTATCAAAAGGTTACAACAGGACACTAAGTACCCCGAAAATTACAAGGTCCGCCAGTGGAAAAATGGAAAGCCCGTTCTCACAATTGGGAACATGAGGATCGCCCAAGCTGAATTGAAAAAGATGGATACTAATGCGAAAAATAGCGGCCTGACCGCTCTGACCTATCGCGTGGGAATGTTCACCAGCTGCGATCCGAAGATGATCCCTAATCTGATCGATGCCAAGAAGTTGGCTCAAGAGATTAACAAGATCCAAAAGAACCATTAATGGAAATGGCGATCAAACGCCGCGCCTGGCAACGGCTGACTAACAAGCTTTTGTCTAGCAAAAAAGCTGGCTAAAGAAATCGGCAAGCTGCTCTAGCGTTACTAACGAGTAATACGACCGCGACCGGCAAGCGATTCATCGCCACCAGGCATGTGCTGACCGCGTGCTTTGGTGTGCATTTTATGCTCATCAGCCTCGCTTGTTTCCGCGCGACCTTCTCGATTTTTGCTCAATCGGCGACGATTTTTCCTTCGTCACTTCAAAATATCTGGCGACGGGCTGCTGAAATAGTGACCGCCGGTGTCGGCCAGCATCTCGCACCATCGAATCCGCTGGGAAATGCGATTGTCGTGTATCTGCATGCCGTTGGAAGCGAAGGAGGCTACGGCTTTTTTGCGCCAGAAGTACCCGATAGCCTGACTCTCGTATTCGAAATTCACTTTCCAGACGGCAGAGTGGAATACGACCTGCCGTCTGTCAGGAGTGTAGCGGCCGGGCTGCGATTCAACGGAGTGCTTGAGCAGATCAATGCCACCAAATACGAGCCTTTGCGGCAAATGATTTTGAAGATCCTGACCTACTCGGTTTTGCAAAGGTATCCCAACGCTTCGCACATTCGCGCTATCTTCACCGTTGCGATATTGCCATCAACCCGTGAGTTCGCAGCGGGTCGCGAGATATCATACGAAACCCTTTCTGCCTACGATCTCACCTTCGCGGAGCAGTCAACGGAGCCGCGAGATTGAGGCGAATTATCTGGGAGCGCATCGAAGGGTTCTTGTTTCCGCAGGAGTCGGACACTTGGCTCACTGTGTTGCGGCTCGGCGCCGCGTTACAGGTCATTCTTTATTGTTCGACGACGCGGGCCGAATGGCATGAGACGTTTTCGATGCAAAGCGTCGGGCCGATTCGCCGCGACTTGTCGGAAGCGGTCCTTTCAGCCCAAAGTCATTTTATTCCACGAATGGGATGGCTGGTTGACGCCGGCGCACGCATCGGCCTCGGAGAGGGGTTGGTGCTGGAAATTATCTGGTGGGCTTTGCTCATTGCTGGCATCAGTTTGCTGGTCGGACTTTTTTGTCGCGCCTCCGCAATCGTCGCAGCATTTCTTCATCTGTGTGCGGTGAAAAGCAGCGGTGCGCTCAGTTATGGTGTCGATATTTTTACGATCGTCGGGCTCTTTTACGTTGCGGTGGCGCCGTTGCCTGACAGCTTTTCGTTAGATCGACATTTTCGTCAACTTAAGCCTAAATATGCGGAGTTGAACGGCTTTTTCCGGCGCGCTCTGCAAGTTCATGTTTGCCTCATTTACTTTTTTAGCGGTATCGCCAAATGCGCTGGCGTCGGCTGGTGGAATGGCGAGAGCATATGGCGTGCAGTGATTCGGCCACCCTTTAACATGATTTCGCCGAGTATCCTGATTCATTGGAAATTCTTTTTTCCGATCGCGAGTATTTCGGTCTGCATCCTCGAAACCGCATACCCGATTTTCATCTGGCCAAGACGTACTCGGGTGATCTGGCTTTGTTCGGTAGTAGCGATGCACATTGGTATCGCCGCTTTTCTCGGGATGTATCTTTTTGCGCTGATCATGATCATTTTGAATCTGGCGGCGTTCGGCCCTCCGTTTCGGTGGCGACAAGACGCCGGAGTCAATGTTGTAGCGGAACAGGGCATCGCCTGACTCGGTTTGCTCTCGACCGTTGACTCTGAAATTGTGAAGATCGACAATCACAGGGGGAGTGCTTGCAGACGCGACCCACATCCGCGGAGCCGAAGGCCGATCTCCAACTCGAGATCGCGCATTTGCTCTTAATCGACGTCGTTGGCTACTCCAAACTGCTCGTCAACGAACAGATCGAGCT
>DASYVQ010000165.1:0-8411 GCA_035936875.1 Chthoniobacterales bacterium | reverse complement strand
CGGCCCCTACCTGATTGACCGATGCACCGAGCGGCCGATATTTCGCGCATGTTTAATTCAACACCAAATAGACCCACAGTTTTGAAAGTTGCTGTGGCGGCAAGCTTCATCACAGCTTTGGCTTTCTCTCCCCTCGCCGTCGCGCATGAGCACGAGCACGGCACAGAGAAAGCGGACGTAGCGGCTTCGAAAGAAGTCACCGGTGAAATCGTCGACATGATGTGTTACGTCGATCACAACGCGGTCGGCGAGAAGCATGGCCAATCATGCGGGGCCAAGTGCATCAAAAGCGGCGGGCCGGTTGGCATCGTGAGCGACGGCAAAGCCTACCTGGTAGTGGGCGAGCACAAGCCGATGAACGATCAACTTGCCGAGTACTGCGGCAAAACCATCACCATGAAAGGCAAGATGGCTGAGCGCGGCGGTGTCGCGATGCTCGAGAACGCCGAGATCGTTAAGAAATAACGTTCGGGGAAATTCAAGCAGGCGCGCAAGATTACGAATTGCGCGCCGCTTTGCGTACGTATTTCTCTGTCATCCCGAGCGGAGCGAGGGACCTCCCATTCGAAGTTTCGAGCACGCTAATTTTCCCAGCGTGATCAATCAGCTTATGAGAGATCCTTCACTTCGTTCAGGATGACAAAGCGCAAGATGGCTGCGTCGCGTTAACTAGGCGTAGGGCGTCTGCCATAGGCGCGTGGCTACAGCCGCAGCGCAATCACTTCGCGCAACATGCGCAAGCTGTCGTGAATGAATTGAACCTTGCTGCCTTCGGCGTGGTTCCAGCGCACCGGAATTTCGCGCAAACGTAATCCGGCCCGGTCTGCGAGATAAAGCAGTTCAACATCGAAAGCGAATCCTTCGATGCGGACCGCTTCAAGAATCGGCCGGCAAACATCGAGACGAAAGGCTTTAAAACCACATTGCGTGTCCCAGAACGGCAATCCGGTCGCGATTCGAACGAGCAAATTGAAAACGCGACCAGCTTGCTCGCGTCGCCACGGTTGATGCTGACCAATCAAACTTCGATCGAGAGCGCGTGAACCGAAGGCAAGATCGACATCGCCGTTTGCGATCGGCTCGATCACTTTCGGAATTTCACTCAGCGGCGTGGATAAATCAGCGTCGAAAAACAATCCGATCGGTCTTTGGGCAGCGAGCAATCCTCTGCCTACGGCGGCGCCTTTGCCGCGATTCGGAAAATTCTCGAGCAAGCGCGCTTCGATCTTTGCCGGCGCTAAAGCGTTTCTCGCGATTGTCGATGTTTCGTCGGTCGAGCCGTCGTTAACGACGATCAGTTCGCTTTCGGGGCTGGCGGTGTTCAGATAATCGAGCGTCGCGTGAATCGTCTGCCCGATGCGCGCGGCTTCGTTAAAGCATGGAACGACGACGGAGAATGCAGGCAGCATGGGCGTGTTGTAAAGGCGCTCGCCGCGGCGAGCGCCTCATTAAAAACGCAAGTTGGAAACTCGCGCCACCTTTATCTGTAAATCTCGACGACGAACTTGCCGCCTGGATCGACATATCCCCGGTACATTCCGGAGGTGTTGAACGGCAACGCGGTGTTGCCGTCCTTGTCGATCGCGATCAGCCCGCCCTCGCCGCCGAGCTGTTTTACTTTGTCGAGAGCGGCTTGCGCAGCTTCTTGTAGTTTCATGCCGCGATATTCCATCAATGCGGAGACATCGTGCGCCACGGCAGCGCGAATAAAAAATTCGCCATCGCCGGTGCAAGAAACAGCGCACGTCGCGTTGTTCGCGTAGGTGCCGGCACCGATAATGGGCGAATCACCGATGCGGCCGGCTTTTTTGTTTGTCGTTCCCCCGGTCGACGTCGCCGCGGCGAGATTTCCGCTTTGATCGAGCGCAACCGCGCCGACCGTACCATGTCGATCCTGGTCCGTGATGATAAATTTCTTTTCGCCTGTTCCGCCGCTTTTTCCAGCCTCCTTAATTTTCTGGAGCGCATCCCAGCGTTCCTGCGTGAAAAAATATTTTTGGTCGACCAGCGCAACGCCGTTTTCCTTGGCAAAGGTTTCAGCGCCTTCACCCGCCATCAAAAGAGGGCCAACCCGCGGAGATTTCATGGCGTGCTCGGATTTTTCCATGAGTATCCGCGCGAGGCTGATCGGATTACGAATGTGCCGCAGATTTGCCACCGCGCCTGCCTTGAGCGTTTTCCCATCCATTACGGCGGCGTCCAATTCGTTCGTTCCGGCGCTGGTAAACACCGCGCCTTTGCCGGCATTGAAATGCGGGTCGTCTTCGAGTACGCGCACGGCAGCTTCGGTGGCATCGACGCTAGACCCGCCGCTTTTCAAAATGTCGTAGCCGGCCTTCAACGCACGCTCAAGCCCGGCGCGATAGTCGCGCTCGCGTTCCGGCGTCATCGTGCTGCGCGCAATTGTTCCGGCGCCACCGTGGACAACGAGCCCAATTTTTTTGGATTTTGGCATGTCTGCTTTTTCCGGCGGCGAACTTTGCGCGGCTGATTCCGGGGCCACCGCCCCGGCAGTAAATAGCACGACGGCTAAGAAGCAATCCATGAAAACCGATGGTCGCAACTTCACGCGATGAGTTTAGTGCGCTCGCCTCTGCCAAGTCGAAAGTTTTCCGGGAATACACGACAAAGCGAAATGTAGATGTCGATCTTGGCCACGACCGGCTCGCAGTGTCCGCATTTTCCCTTTTGCCGCACGGTGAAGTGAGGCAACTTCCCGTGAACATGGCGGAGACAGGCGAGAGGACGGACAACGAAGCGCTGACGACAAATCCGGTCGTCGTCGTACAGGAAATTGGCGAGATGGGTCGCAATTTTCTGCGCGAGACCGGGAGCGTCTTCTGGTTCATCGTCAACACTTTTGACGAAACGCTCGAGCGCATACGCAACGGACGCGTCCCTTTCCGCGCGAGCAGTTTTTTCCGGCACGCTCAGCGCGCGGGCGTCGACTCGGTGCCGCTGGTCGGGCTGGTTTCATTTTTTCTCGGCATGACGATGGCCCTGCTGACCGGCTATCAGCTGCAACGATTTGGGACCGAGCGATTGATTCCAGGTCTGGTCTCAATCGGTTTCACGCGCGAGCTCGGGCCACTCATCACCGGCATCATGCTGGCGGCAAGAATCGGTGCGGCCTTTACCGCCGAACTTGGCACCATGCAGGTCTCCGAAGAAGTTGAAGCGATCGAAGCGATGGGAATCGGGCCGCTCCGTTTTCTGGTTGCGCCGCGCGTGCTTGCTCTGTTTTTCCTGATGCCTTGCCTGACCACGATGTCTAACATCGCGGCGATCGCGGCCAGCAGTTTGGTTTGCCGCGCCTATTTCAGCATCGCGTTCGTCTACTTTCTCGACCTCGTGAAAGACGCTTTGCTTATCCGCGACATTATCACCGGCATTTTAAAAAGCTTTCTGTTCGGATTGCTCATCGCGACGGTCGCTTGTTATCGCGGCTTGACCGTGAAAGGCGGAGCGGCCGGCGTCGGGACGGCAACAACGTCGAGCGTCGTCACCGCGATCACCGCCGTCATCGGCTTCGATACGCTCTACAACATTGTCTACGTCGTGTTTTTTCCCACGTGAGCGCGTCGAATTCGCACATGGCCGAACTGCGTGACGTGAGCATGCAGTTTGGCGAAAAAAAGGTGCTCGACGGCCTCTCACTCAAAGTCGAGCCGCAGGATCGTCTTGTGATCATGGGCCAAAGCGGCAGCGGTAAGAGCACGATCTTACGCCTCATCCTGGGAACCCTTCATCCCACCGCCGGCTCGATTTTCTTCAAACAATTTGAAATCACGCGCCTGCAACGACGCAAGTTGCAGCAAGTGCGGCGCAGCATCGGAATGGTTTATCAATATTCGGCGCTGCTTAGCTCGCGTAACGTCCATGACAACGTCGCTCTTCCGCTGGAAGAGCTGACGGACAAATCGCCCGAAGAGATCGACAAAGTCGTCGATGAAAAATTGGACCTTGTCGGCATGAAGGATTCAAAAGACCTGATGCCAGCCGAACTCAGTGGTGGCATGAAGAAACGCGTGGGCATCGCTCGCGCGCTTGTGCTCGAGCCGGAGTTGATTCTTTTTGACGAGCCTTCGGCTGGTCTCGATCCTGTCATCGCCTCAGTGATCGACGAATTGATCATCAGTCTGACCGAGAAATCGAAGGTGACATCGATCACGGTGACACATGAAATGGACAGCGCCTTTCGCATCGGCACGCGAATGGCTATGCTATATCAAGGCAAAATTATTGAGGACGCCGAACCCGACGAATTCAAGAAATCAGAAAACCCGGTGGTCGCTCAGTTCTTGAGCGGAAGCACCGAAGGTCCCATTCTGGAGGGCAGCCTAGATGCAATTACAAAGAAATGAGATCATGACCGGATTGCTCGTGATCGGGACGATCGCGGTGGTCGTGTTTGTTCTCGTTCTTCTGGGCGCTCCCGGACTTTTCCGGCCCCTGGTTACGTACAAGATTTATTTCGACAACGCCGCCGCCATTAAACAAGGCGCGCCGGTCATGCTGGCCGGTCGCAAGATCGGACAAGTGCAAAAACTGTTCTCGCCCGTCTCACGCGAAGAAGACAAACGCGCGCAAGAAGCCGCCGCCGCAATTCATCCGCCGGAGGCAAACGCAAGCCCCACCCCGGCTGACGGCAAACCAAAGTTCGAAGCACGCGTGGATGTTCACGTGGACAAGAACGCGCTGGTTTATCGCGACGCGCATGCGCGATTGATGCAGCTCGGATTACTCGGCGACATGGCCATCGACATGACGCAAGGCACCGACAGCTCCGGCCGCGCCCGCGACGGCGAAGTGTTTGCCGGCGAACGCACTCCCGATCTGGGCGAAGCCGCGTCCAAAATGCTGGAGATCATCAAACCGGTTGCGACGGAAGCGACTACGACGATGAAGGAGCTCGAACAGACGGCCCAAAATATTAACCACATTACCGATGAAAATTCCGAGCTGAATCAGGCGCTCGGCCAGTTCAAAACATTCGGCGAACATCTCGTCGATCTAAGCGCACCCGACGGCGCGCTTTCGCATTCGCTCACCAACATCGAGAAGATCAGCAACGGCCTGGCGGAAAACAACAATATCGAGGTCACCCTGCAAAATCTGCGCACGTCGTCGGAAAAACTAAAAACAACCGTCAACGACCTCGGACCTACCGGCCAGAACATCAAGGAATTCAGCGAAACAATAAAATCGCAGCCGTGGCGTTTAATCTGGCCCAGCACAAAGAAATCGCCGGAAAAATCGCCGAGCCCCGCGGCCGGCGAAGCCACCATCACCGTGCGGAAGAGCACGAAAGCGCAGCCAACGGCGACCCCGCGACCTGGTGGTCGTCAATAAACTGTAGGGGAAGCAGTTTGCTTCCCATTGGGACGCTAACAGCGTCCCCTACAGTCGCCTACGCACCTTTTTCCGCCAACCGCGCTTGCAGAAATTTTAAGATCTCGGCTTCGTCGGAGCGAAGATCGACATCTTCCTTTTCGAGAGCTTCGTCCGTCCGTTGCTTCAAGCCTTCGATTGAATTGCCGGTGAGATAAGCTTCGAGCACGGCTGGATGCACGTAACATTTCCGGCAAATCGCCGGAGTGTTCCCGAGAATTTTCGCGACCGCCCTGATCGCAGTCTTGATGTTGGTTTTCGCTTGCTTCTTGGTCTCGAATTTTTCCTGCTCGTTGAGCGCGATCGCGGCCAGCACCGTTCCGGCCCAGGTGCGGAAATCTTTCGCGCTGAAATCTTCTCCCGTGATTTCGCGCAAATAAGCATTCACGTCCTGCGAAGTGATATCGCCCACTGCGCCGTCATCATCGACACACTGAAATAAACCCTGTCCGGGCAAATCCTGCAGCTTGGACACAATTTTTGCGATGTGACGATCGGTCACGTCCACTTCATGGTTGCGACCGCTCTTGCCCCGAAAACGAAAACGCATTTTCGAACCCTTCACGTCCACATGTCGATCTTGCATGGTCGTTAGGCCGAACGATTTGTTGTCGCGAGCGTACTCTTCGTTTCCTATCCGAATGAACGTGCGCTCCAGCAGCTGCACCACCGTCGCCAGCACTTTGTTTCGTGGCAAACCCGGCAAGCCCAGGTCTTTCTTCACGCGCCGGCGAATTTTTGGAAGCGCATTGCCAAAAGTCACGATGCGATCGTACTTGTTTTCATCGCGCACTTCGCGCCAACGATCATGGTAGCGATACTGTTTGCGACCGCGCGCATCCCGCCCGATCGCCTGGACGTGACCGTTCGGTGATGTACAAATCCACACATCCGTCCACGCCGGCGGAATGGCCAGCCGCTTGACCCGCAAAAGCCGCTGCTCGTCGCGAATCGGTTTTTCTTCCGTGTCGAAGTATTCGAAATCGTCGCCGTTAGGCTTGCGAGTGTAGCCCGGCTGGTTGTCGTTCACATAACGCAGACCCGCTTCCTCAGCCGCTTCCGCCGGATCGGTAACGATCTTCAGATCGGCAATCTTCTTCTTCTCTTTTCGGATCTTGGTGGGCGATGCGCGCATCCAATTAAATACGCAACCACGTTACAACAAAGTGCGCCATGTCATCCTGATCCCGCAGTCGCGGGAGAAGGATCTCACACTTGCAGTTTGGTTCACACAACACATGTCGTGAATCCGATCACCCTGTGAGAGGTCCCTCGCTCACGCTCGGGATGACAATCAGGGAAGTAGCGATGCTACGGCCCGTAACTCTTGGTGAATTTCTTCTTCGATTCGGATTCGGTCGATGCAATTTGCGGCGATGGCTCGGCAGTACTTGCCGATGTTTGCGGCGAAGGCGCCGGTTCTTCCGGTTTCGGCGCAGTTGAAGGCGCCGTCCCCTTTGGCGCTTGCCGCGCAACTTCGACATATACCATTTGCAAATTCGAGAGCGTGTTGCGCAGAACGGTGGCCTCTTCGTTCGTCAAGTTGCCCCGCGTCTTTTCCTGAATCATCGCCAGCTGATCGATGAACATCTTGGCCAGCTCCAGGTTCACTTCGCCTTCGCCTGTTTTCGGATTTGGAATTTGCCCGAGGAAAAGCGCCGCGTTCTGCGCGTGCATCATGACAAACTCGATGAAGCGCTGGGAAAGCTCGCCGCTTTGGGTGCTGGTTTGGACTTCAGCCATGGTTCACTTTTGTTTCGCAGCTGCGGCGCCCTCTGGCGGTCGCACTGTCGCTAAAACATACGGTTGATCGCGAAAATATTTCGCGGCCACGCGCTTGATTTCATCCAGGCTAACGGCTTCGACGTCGCGCTCGAGCGATTTGTAGTGATCGAAACCGAGTCCGTAAAGCTCGTCGAGCGCACATTGGTAACCGAACGAATCGTTGCTTTGCAGCGCGATTTGCTGTTGCCCGACCAACTTTTTCTTGGCCCGCACCAGTTCTTCGTTGGTCAGGCCTTCGCTGGCCAATTTCCGGATCTCATCGAGCAACGCCGTTTTTACCGGCTCGATCTTTTGCGGATCGGTCCCGAGATAAAACGCGAACAATCCAGGCACCAGCCCCTGCATCTGGCTGGCGCCGACGTAATAGGCCAGGCCCATTTGCTCGCGAATGCGGATGAAAAAGCGCGAGCCAAGATCGCTGCTGGCTTCATCGATTAACTCAAGTGCATGTCGATCTTTGTTAAAGATGTCCACGCCCCGATAGCCGACCATGATAACACCTTGCGCTTTTTCTTTCTTGCTCTCCACCTCCGTGACTTTGTTCAACGGATCCGGGGCGCGCGCATCGGTCAACGCGAGCGCGCCGGGTTTCATTGACCCGAGCGCTTTCTCGAAAAGCTGTTTCACTTCCGCGGCCTGCACGTTTCCAAAAACGGAAATGACGCCATTTTTCGCGGCCAGATAACGATCGCGAAACGCGAGCAGATCTTTTTGGGTCAACCGCTGGACCGAATCGACCGAGCCATTAGCGCGCAGCGCATAGGGATGATGATCGAAGAGCGCCTGCCGCAAAATATTGCGCGCGACGGTAGTGAGCTGCTCGTCCTCCTGTTTGATGCCGGCGATCTGCACTTCTTTTTCGCGTGCGACCGCCTTTTCCGGCATGGTGGCATTCAGCAAAACATCGGAGAGCAATTCGACGCCAAGTTTCAAATCCGGCTTCATGATATGAACCGCCACGCTCAGGCTGTTGTTGCCGGCATCGCTCGAGATTGAGCCGCCGACCGCTTCGATCTGGTCGGCAATCTGTTCGGCCGTGCGAGTTTTTGTGCCTTTGAGCAGCGTCCTCGCCAGTAACCGCGTGATTCCGTTCCTTTCCGGAGTTTCGGCGAGAAGGCCGCTCCGAAAAGCGGCGCTCACGGAAACGAGCGGCAAGCGCGCATCTTCCCGCACGAGAAGCCGCAAGCCATTGGCAAGTTCGAACTTTTGAACCTCGGCCGCCGCGGCGACTTTCG
>DASYVQ010000164.1:0-3682 GCA_035936875.1 Chthoniobacterales bacterium | reverse complement strand
GAAACACAACGAAACAAAGATGTGCCGCCGCTCAAGCTGGCGACGAACATCGACAGTTGGCAAAAGGACGCAGCCAAAAAGGAATTGCAGATCCGGGAATTTCTCGACAAGCACGGCATTCTCACCGTTCCCGATTGGCTTCAGCATTACACTTTGCGGCCGATGCCGGAATATTTGCGGGCGCTGCAGGGATTCGGCGAAACCGACGACTTCACTTCGCCGTCGCGACTGAAAGAAAATTGCATTCGCTACATCACCGAACCTTCAGGAAAGCTCGGTTATTTCTGGCGCGCGACTGCTCAGGATCCGCGGCCAATCGCCGTGCACGAAGGAATTCCCGGGCACTATTTCCAACTTTGTCTTTCCTGGAAACACGAGGACCCGGTCCGCCGCCACTACTACGACTCCGGCGCGAACGAAGGGATCGGCTTTTACGCGGAAGAGATGATGTTGCAGGCCGGTCTGTTCGACGACAGCCCGCACACTCGCGAGATCATTTATAATTTCATGCGGCTGCGCGCGCTGCGCGTGGAAGTGGACGTGAAACTCGCGCTCAACCAGTTCACGCTCGAACAGGCCGCGAAATATCTTGAGGAGAAAGTACCGATGGATTCAAACACGGCGCGTCAGGAAGCGATTGCGTTCTCAACCGGCCCCGGTCAAGCCATCACTTATCAGATCGGTAAACTCCAGATCACAAAATTCCTGGCCGAAGCGCGCATGCAACAGGGAGAAAAATTCAACCTCCGCGCCTTCCACGATTTCGTCTGGAAAAACGGCAATGTCCCGATTTCGTTGCAACGCTGGGAATACTCAGGATCGCCAGACGAACTGCAGAAGTAGTCGTCGAACTAATCGACGATCTCGAGGCCCATTTGGCGGGCGGTGCCAGCGATGATGCGGAAGGCGGCTTCGTCGTTGCGCGCGTTCAAGTCTTTCTGCTTCGTTTTCACGATGTCCATGACTTGTTTGCGCGTGACTTTGCCGACTTTGGTTTTGTTCGGCTCTTTGGAACCGGCAGCGATGTTGGCCGCTTTCTTCAACAGAATCGCCGCGGGCGGACTCTTGGTAATGAAAGTAAACGATTTGTCTTTGAAGACGGTGATGACGACCGGGAGAATGTCGCCGGCCTGTTTCTGGGTGGCGGCGTTAAATTCTTTACAGAACGCCATGATGTTGACGCCGCGTGGTCCGAGCGCGGTGCCAACCGGCGGCGCCGGGTTCGCCTGACCGGCGGGAATCTGCAATTTTACGTGAGCAACAATTTCTTTAGCCATAAAATTTCTTAGACAGGATTAACAGGATTCTGAGGATTGGCTTTGCGGCTGAGGACAGCCGCCTCTACATCAACCTTTGTTTACTTTGTGTCCTTTGTGCGAGTTCTTCTTCTAATCTTGTTAATCTTGTAAATCCTGTCTGTTTTTATCCTCTCTCGACCTGCCAGTATTCGAGTTCGACCGGCGTGGCGCGGCCGAAAATGGTGACGGAGACGCGCAGTTTGCCGCGCTCGGGGTCGATTTCTTCCACGATGCCGTTCTGATTTTGGAACGGGCCGTCAGCGACCTTGACCGTTTCGCCGACTTCAAAGCTGACTTTCGGTTTCACCTTTTCTTCGCGCTCTTTCATCTGCGCAAGCATGTTGTCCACTTCCGATTGACGCATCGGGATCGGTTTGTCTTTGGTGCCGGCGAAACCGATCACGCCGGGTGTGTCGCGAATGAAATACCACGTGCGGCCGACGAGCTGATTGTTCTCGTCGAGCAAATGCATGTTCACGATCAGATAGCCCGGAAAAAATTTGCGCGTCGTCTCGCTTTTCTTGCCCTTCTTGATTTCCGAGACGCGTTCGGTCGGAACAAGCACCTCATAAATCAAGTCGCCCATCTCCTCGGTTTTGACCCGCTTCTCGATGTTCTCCTTCACTTTGTTCTCCTGTCCGGAGAGCACGTGCACGACGAACCATTGATCTTTGCCTGCAAGTGTTTGCGCCATAAATCAGT
Organism: Chthoniobacterales bacterium; assembly: GCA_035936875.1. Lineage (GTDB taxonomy): Bacteria > Verrucomicrobiota > Verrucomicrobiia > Chthoniobacterales > UBA10450 > DASYVQ01. The sequence continues at coordinate 1,682 of DASYVQ010000164.1, read as the reverse complement.
GCAGCCGGGTAAAAAAGTGGACGACGTTCACCAGCACGAAATCAAACAGTGCGACGTAACCACCGAGCAACACCATCGCGATGATGACCACGAGCGTCGAGTCGGACAGCTCCTTAAATTTCTTGAACCCTTTTTCCTTCGGCTCCCACGGCCAGGAAGCTTTTTGCAGCTCGACCTTCACTTCGTTTAAGAAGTTCTTCGTCTTCGTGATCATGTCGATCTTGTCATTGTCGATCTTGCGAAACACGCCAGGAGGGACTCGAACCCCCAACAGGCGGTTTTGGAGACCGCTACTCTACCAATTGAGTTACTGGCGTAAGGCGTCGCTAATTTAATCCAGAATTGCGGCCACGCGACCCGCGCCGACGGTTTTTCCACCTTCGCGAATAGCGAACCGAATCGTCTTCTCCATGGCGATGGGCGTGATCAGCTCCACTTCGATGGAGATGTTGTCGCCCGGCATCACCATTTCGACGCCCTCGGGCAATTTGACCGTGCCAGTAACGTCCGTGGTACGGAAATAAAACTGCGGCCGGTAATTCGAGAAGAACGGCGTGTGACGGCCGCCTTCTTCTTTGCTCAGCACGTAAACTTCCGCCTTGAATTTCTTGTGCGGTGTAATCGAGCCGGGTTTGGCAACGACCTGACCGCGCTCGACGTCTTCCTTCTTTGTGCCGCGCAACAGCACACCGACGTTGTCGCCGGCGCGCGCTTCATCGAGAAGTTTGCGGAACATTTCGATGTCAGTCACGGTCGTCTTCGCAGTGGGCTTAATGCCAACGATCTCGACTTCCTCCATTTTCTTGAGGATACCGCGCTCGACACGACCGGTCGCGACTGTGCCGCGGCCTTCAATGTTGAACACGTCTTCGATCGGCATGAGGAACGGCTGATCAACCGGACGCTCCGGAACGGGAATGTAATCGTCCACCGCGGCAACGAGCGCGAGCACTTGCTTCTCCGCTTCGGCGTCGCCGTTGAGCGCTTTGAGCGCGCTGCCTTTGACGATCGGGATTTTGTCTCCCGGAAATTCGTATTGAGTGAGGAGATCGCGCACTTCCATCTCGACCAGATCGAGAAGCTCGGGGTCATCGACCATGTCGACCTTGTTCAAGAAGACAACAATCGACGGAACGCCGACCTGGCGCGCCAGCAGAATGTGCTCACGGGTCTGCGGCATCGGGCCGTCGGCCGCGCTCACCACGAGGATAGCGCCGTCCATTTGCGCCGCGCCGGTGATCATGTTTTTCACATAATCGGCGTGACCCGGGCAATCGACGTGGGCGTAGTGGCGCTTTTCGCTCGAATATTCCACGTGCGCCGTGTTGATGGTAATGCCGCGCTCTTTTTCCTCGGGCGCATTGTCGATTGAATCGTAGGCGCGCACCTCAGCCATGCCCTTTTTCGCGAGCACGCTGGTGATAGCGGCTGTGAGGGTGGTTTTGCCATGGTCCACGTGACCAATTGTGCCGACGTTAATGTGCGGCTTGTCGCGTTTAAATGCTTCCTTTGCCATGTCGATCTTTCTATTTGATTAAACTGTAACTTCTGATCTTTTCCGCCGGCCGCAAGCTCACTCTGGAGCCCATGACCGGGATTGAACCGGTGACCTCGTCCTTACCAAGGACGTGCTCTACCAACTGAGCTACATGGGCCGGTCTGCTCCCCGCGGGTAGAACTAA
>DASYVQ010000163.1:0-13009 GCA_035936875.1 Chthoniobacterales bacterium | reverse complement strand
TATCCGTCAGGCTGCCGCCGTTTCGGCATTGTTCATTTTGGTCAACTCAATTGCCGGACTCGTTGGCTATTTTACGGCGCAACGCTCAATCCCATCGCTCGGTCTTGTTCTCGCAGCCGCCGCGATAGTTGGAGGAACGCTTGGCTCGCATCTTGGCAGCAGACGGTTTCCGGTCCGCGCCATTTCTCTTCTGCTGGCGACCGTCCTCGTCATTGCCGGCGCCAAATTAATTTTTACGAGATGACAACTCCAAACGCGGCGCGCTCTCGGGCGACCACGGATTGGTTTTGTAATCGGAGGCGACGATACGATCGGCGTGCGTGCGCAAGAGTTGGCAGAGCGCGGCGACATCCAATTGGTGGTGCTGCGGAGCGAAGATCGACAAGTTCTTTTCCGCGAGCCGAAACAAACGAGCGGCCGGTGGCAAGCGCCGGCTGTGTTTCGCGTGCGTCGGATGCTCGAAATTTTTTTGCAGGTGCACGAATGCGCCCGCCGCTTGAATCAGTCCCTTGAAAAAATTGTCGTCAGCCGTGTTCGTGTTTAGCCAAAGCTGCTCCAAAACATCGTGCGCTTCGTAATAACGCTGTTCGTTCCAGCAACGAAAGAATGCGCGATAAAATGGATGGTCCGCGATCGCACCCGGGCGAAGATCGACACCTTCTCCTTTCAGTTCGCGGACGAAACGCGAAATCCTCTCGCCTTTGTTCATGAAGGGTTTAATTTGGTCGCGGCTCAGATGATGGGCAAACCTCGAGGCTTTATTTTTCCGGAGAGCAGTCCCGAAAGCTTTCGGGGCCGCAACCAAGAATGACGCCGACCGCGCTCGCGATTCTTCTCGTTGCCATGGCGGTGCTAATTTTTTGCTCCGGCCTCTTTTCCGGATTGGAAACAGCGCTTTTCTCGCTCAAGCCGCATCAGTTGCAACGGCTCGAGGAAAATCATCCTGCGCTCAAAAAATTCATTCAACTGTTCCGCGAAAATCCGAGAAATGTTCTTAACGTCCTGCTTCTCGGGGACGGTCTGGTCAAGGTGCCGTTGGTCGTTCTCTGCCTTTTCCTTCTCTGGCAAGGACCGTTTGCCACGCGAATTCCGCAATGGCTGGCCGCGATCGCCATCTTCGGAATCGTCGTAGTCCTGTGCGATTTGCTGCCAAAATTACTCGCGCTCGCCGCGCCCTATCGGCTCTCCACCGTCGGCGCATTCACATTGCAAGCGTCGATACCATTGTTGGATCGCGTTGGCCGGACTCTCGAAAACGTCAGCACGCTGGTTGTCGATCTTCTGACGCCGCCGCGCCTCCGGACCCGGGCGCGATTGAGCGACGAGGAATTGGAGACGTTGATGGAAATCGGCGAAGAGGAAGGCGCGCTCCACGAATCAGAAGGCGAGATGATTCAGGAAATCATCAAACTCGGCGATAAAACAGCCAAAGACTGCATGACACCGCGGGTGGACGCGTTCGTGTTGCCGGACAATTTGACGAACGAAGAGGCAATCGCGCGGGTGAAAGAAAGGCGGCATCGGCGCGTTCCGGTGTATGTCGACACGCCGGACCAGATTCTGGGCATCATCGATGTGAAAGAGTTCCTGCTCGATCCGCCGGAACATTACACCGAGACGTTGCTGCCGCCGTCTTTCGTGCCGGAAACAATGCGGGCTCTCGATTTACTCAAACTTTTTCTGACTCACGCGCAGGGTCTTGCCGTGGTGGTGGATGAGTTTGGCGGCACCGAAGGCCTTATTACGATGTCGGACATCGTCGAAGAAATTCTGAGCGATGCCGCCCCGCGCGGAGATGTCGATCTTTACATCGAGGTGCTGGAGGACGGAAAATTTCTCGTTAGCGGCAATGCGCGCCTCGATGATTTAAGCGAGCATCTCGGCTTCGAACTGGAAGCGGAAGGGATCGACACGATCGGCGGCCTTGTTTTTAACCGGCTTGGTTATGTGCCGCCGACCGGCACGGAGCTCGAACTGCCGTGCTTGTCCATCACGGTCAGGCGCGCTGGTCGCAAACGGATCAAAGAACTGCTCTTGGAAAAGACCACCTGTTTGGAAGATGTCGATCAAACGGGCGGCAGCGCCGCGGTTGCATGATGAGAGATACATTGATCATCGCTTTTTGCTGGGGCGTGTCATTCCTTTTCAATGGAATCGAAGCCGGTTTGATGTCGATCGATCCGGTGCGCCTGCGTTACCATGTAAAACAAAACAAGCCGGCGGCGGTCAGACTGAATCGCCTGCTACAACAACCGGAGCGTTTGCTGGTCACGGTATTGCTGGTGACAAATCTGGCCGACATTCTGGCTCTTCTTCTTCTCACCCGCCGGCTCATTTGGGCATTCGGTTCGAAGGGATTTTTGGCGGCCGCGATTATCGCGTTGCCAATTTACCTTTTCGTTCTCGCGGTTTTGCCAAAATCGCTTTTCCGACGTTTTCCATTTCGAGCTTTGGCCGCTCTCGGGGGGCTGCTTGAAATCACCGTAAAGTTATTGTGGCCAATACTCGAATTCGGCGAGCGTCTTGGCCGGTTATTTCTGCCGCGAAAGATAAAGGAGGGCGGGCGACTGTTTGCCGCGCGCGAAGAACTCAAACAGATCACGGCCCAAAGCGAACGTGAAGGTTCGCTCACCGCCACTGAGCGGGCCATGATTCACAATGTCTTTGATTTCAGAAACGTGAGGGCGCGCGATGTCATGATCCCGTTGGACAAAATCGTTTCCGTGCAACCGGATGCGCCGGTTGGCAAAGCGATCGAGCTGGCGACCACCTCGAGGCTCGATCGCCTGCCCGTCATTGCGCGCAATGGCGACCTAGTCGGGCTCGTCAACGCGCTCGATATTTTGCTCGATAAAAACGAGGCGCCATCGCTGACCAACTACACGCGCCGGATTGTGACGGCTCAGGAGAACGAACCTGCCTATCGCATCATGCGGCGTCTGCGCGCGGCGCGGCTTGGTCTGGCCGCGGTCGTCGACCTGCAAAAAAAAGTCGTCGGATTCGTCGCAAGTGAAGATTTAATTCGACGGCTCGTCCGCGCGTGAACAACGCGTGCGAATTTTTTAGGCTGGACGCGCTTCAGCCAGGCGCGCAATCCCTTCCCGATTGAGCCGAAAAATTTTCCATTCATCGAGCGGTTTGGCGCCAAGCTTTTTGTAAAACTCGATCGCCGGCTCGTTCCAATTGAGCACCGCCCACTCCATGCGCCCGCATCCACGATCGTGGGCAATCTTCCCTAAATGAACAAGCAAGCCGCGACCATAGCCTTTCCCGCGGTGCTCAGGCTTAACGAATAAGTCCTCCAGATAAAGTCCGGGCCGCCCCAACCAGGTGGAAAAGTTGTGAAAGAAAACCGCGAAGCCAATCGGATTGTCATCTTCAAACGCGAGCAGAACTTCCGCAGCCGGTTTTTTCCCGAACAAAACATCGACAAGTTGGTCTTCGGTTGCCCTGACTTCGTTCGGTGCGCGCTCGTACGTGGCCAGCGCGCGAATCAATTCCAGAATGATCGGTACATCGACGATCGTGGCTGCGCGGATTTTGAAATTTTTCGTTTTCATTCCGTCGCCGGTTTCAGTTTGTAAATTCTGAATTCAGAAGTCGCTTCCATCGATGTGGCGGTCGCATCGACATGTTGGGCGAACTCTCTGTAGTAGTCGAGCCACCAGGAGGTGTTGCTGGTGAAAACGAGATGGGTGGCCCCGCGTCTGCGCAATTGCTCGAGATCGACAATCAGTTGTTCGCTGTCATTGGGATTGCCATTGTAGACCCCGCCTTTTTCCAGGAAGTGCCAGCCCTTGCGCTCGGCGTAATAAAAAATCGTCGGATCGCCAATGTCCGCCGCGACGATTAACGAATTTTTCGGCGTCGTTTCTTTCAATTTCAATCCGGCATCCCGCGACGCGGCGGAAGAAGGCGAGCGATAAAATGGCCGCGTGTAGAGGAACGCGAGATTGCCGAACGAAATCACGAGGAAGATCGACAATACAATCTTTGCCGGCCGGCTGGAAATTTTTGACGCGAGAAATGCACAGGCGCCGCCCGCGAACACGGCCGCAATCGGCACGAGCGGCAATTGATACCATGGATGCCGGTTGCCATAACCGACCACGATGATGAAAAGGATCATCGCGGCGAGCCACCATTGGAAAAGTCGCGCGCCTCTGGTCGACCTCGTAACAAAGAGACCGGTCAGCCCCAGAATCAAAAGAAGCGGCGTCAAACTCGACGTGGCGACTTCTTTCGCGATCTTCCAGTACCAGGAAAAGTTCTCGATCCGAATTCCGCCGGCGCCGAAGAAATGATGCGGATAAAATCGTTGGGCGATCTGGTGCGCGTGCCAATACCAGACGGCTGAGGGTAACAACGTGATCGCCGCGAAAAGCCAAAGCGCCCGCTGTCGCAGAAAGTTCCAGCGCCATTTTTGCCAGCAAAGGCAAAGCAGCGGCGCGCCGATCACTACCGTTGGCAGTTTAATCAAGAGCGCGAGCGATATCGCGGCTGCAGCTGCGAATAAAGATGTCGATCTTGTACGCCAGTCCGGTCCGGTCGCCGCGGCGACACGGACTCGTCCCGTGGCGAGCTCGGACTTCGCGATCCAGCGATGGAAAAAATAGAGACCGATCAGCGCGAAACTGAGTGACGGAACGTCCGGCATGAACTCGCGGCCGGCAAAAACGTTGAGCGGCGCGAAGCTGTAAAAAAGCAGCGCCCAACTCGCGGCGATCGCGCCGAATAGATCGCGAACGAGCAAAAAGAGAAAAGGCAGCGAAACCGCGAATAAAATTACCGCTTGCGCGCGTCCAATCCGTTCGTGCACGCCGAAAACTTTGTAACAGATCGCGGCCAAAAACGGCAGAATTGGAAACTCGGTGCCGACATACCCGGGTTGATCCCCTGCCCAATCAATTTGCGGACGCGCGAACTGAAAACCGTTTTGCAAAAAGTTTCGCGCGATGGCTGCGACATCGCTTTGCCGCCAACTCCAGTTGTCGATGTAGGGCTGGTCGATCCAAACAAACCGCGCAGCCACGGCCAGGATCGACAACAAAATGGCCAGCTGAGTCGCGCGCGTCACGGATCGCGTCTTGACAAACCGCTCCAACAAAGTCAATCGAGTACGTGACCCGAATGAAAACGGCCGTACCTCTACTCGCGTTGATGCTCGGCTTCATGATTGCCACCACATCGTCCGCGCAAAACGAGCCCGTGCTCATTCCGGACGTGGTCGATCCTGCGAAGCTGATGCCGGTTTTGCCGGAAGCGCCCGCCGGCTGGACGGCGGAAAAAGCGGAAGGCTCAAGCGACGACGTCGGCGGATTCAAGATCACCAATGTTCATCGCGATTATCGCAAAGGCGAAGGGACCGATGCGCCGACAGCTTCGATCAGCATTCTCGATTCGGTGGCGAATCCGGATTACGTGGAAGCGACAACTGCGGGTTGGAACAAGAACAGCGAAACGCCCGACGGCTACAGCAAATCAGTCACGATCGACGGCAATCCGGGGTTTGAAGCTTACGATAAAGATCAAAAGCATGCGTCGCTCTGGATCATGATCGCGAAGCGTTATTTTCTGGAGATCGAACTTCAGAACCAAGACCCAAAGGAATTGCAAGAGTGGGTCAAACGCATCGACCTGAAAAAACTGGCCGGGGTCAAGTAGCTGCTACTTGGGTTTGCTTGCTTCGCCGGCCATTGGCACAAAACGAACCGGCAGGATGGCGCGTTGCTCCAACTCACCGTTTTCTTTTTTCAGAAGATAAAGCTGCTGATCGCCAACACGTCCGACGGGAATGACCATGCGGCCACCGTCTTTAAGTTGCGCGGCGAGCGGTTCCGGGACTTTGTCGGGCGCGCAAGTGACGAGAATCGCGTCGAATGGCGCGACTTCGGGCCAGCCCTTGTAGCCGTCGCCGATTTTGACGTGCGCATTTTTGTAACCCAGCCGCGTGAGTCTCGCTGATGCGTCTTTTGCCAGCGGCTCAATAATTTCGATTGTGTAAACCTCTTTGACGAGTTCCGACAAAACAGCGGTTTGATAACCTGAGCCAGTGCCAATTTCGAGGACTCGATCCGTCGGTTGCGGATGCAACTGCTCCGTCATGTAAGCGACGATGAACGGTTGCGAGATCGTTTGATCGTGACCGATTGGCAGCGGTTGATCGGCATACGCTTGCGCGCGCAAATTCTCGGAGACGAATTCCTCCCGTGGCACCTTGCCCATTGCCGCCAGCACGCGTTCGTCGTGAATGCCGCGCGGCACGAGTTGCTCTTGCACCATCCGCTGCCGCTGGGCCGCGAACTCCGAAGTCGTGGCGGGATGGTGACGACAGCCGGTCGCGGCGAGAGCCGCGATGATCAACCATTGTGAAATTCGTCGCATCCCAAGAATATTCGCACCAGGTCGGGCCGGAAGATGCAGTTTTGTTACACGAGCCTTCTGATGCAGGTCGACAAATTCTTCGTGTCCTTCGCGTCCTTCGTGGTTAATTTCACCGCTTCATGGCTGACGAACGCAAAACTCCCGAGATGCGCGCGCAGATGACGGATATCGAGCGTCTGCGTCATTCGGCGTCGCATGTACTGGCGACGGCGATCCTGAAGATATGGCCGGAAGCGCAGTTCGCGGCCGGGCCACCGGTGGAGAACGGTTTCTATTACGATGTCGATCTTCCCCACCGCATTTCGCCCGAAGACTTCGAAAAGCTCGAGGCCGAGATGAAGAAGGAGATCAAAGCCAACCATCCGTTCGAGCGCATGGAAGTTTCACGCGATGAAGCATTAGCCATGGCGAAACGTGGTGAACTTGGTGCCCTTGGTGCGAGGTCTGAGCCGAGCAAGTTCAAGATCGACATCATTGAAAACATTCCGCCAGACGAGAAGATCTCGCTCTATCGCAACGGCGAGTTTGTCGATCTTTGCGCGGGGCCGCACGTCATGCGCACGGGAAACATCGGCGCGTTCAAGCTCACGAGTGTGGCTAGCGCGTATTACAAAGGTGACGAAAAGAACCCGCAGCTCCAAAGAATCTACGGAACGGCGTTTAAAACGAGGAAGGAACTCGAAGAGTTCTTCGCCATGCAAGAGGAAGCGAAGAAGCGCGACCATCGCAAGCTCGGCAAGGAACTCGAGATTTACATCATCGACGACGACGTCGGCCCCGGTTTGCCGCTCTGGCTTCCCCGCGGCGCCGCGATGATTGAAGAACTGGAAAAGCTCGCCAACGAAACCGAGTTTGCTGCCGGTTATGTGCGCGTCCGCACTCCGCACATTGCACGCGAAAGTTTGTATAAGAAAAGCGGTCACCTCCCCTACTACGCCGAGTCGATGTTTCCGCCAATGAGCCTTCAGCTTGAAGGTGAAATCGGTGCAGCAATGCAAAAGGATATTCAAGATCTCGAAAATCGGGACAAAACGTTTCGTGAACTGTTTGGGGAATTTCTTCCTCAAACGAAGGGCTTCCAGGACGCTTTCGCTCAATACTCAGACGAAGAAAATTTCGGTTTCGCGAAATTTCCAAAAGAGATCAAAGAAAAAGTGGTGCCGGTGGCTTTGGATCGCTTATGGATTTCGACGATGCAGGCTGCTTTCCCTTCGCCGGACCGCTACTACCTCAAGGCGATGAACTGTCCACATCACCACAAATTGTTTGCGGCCATTCCTCGCAGTTATCGCGACCTGCCGTTGCGACTGGCGGAGTACGGGACGTGTTATCGCTACGAGCAGAGCGGCGAGTTGTTCGGGCTCATGCGGGTGCGCTCGATGCAGATGAACGACGCGCACATTTACTGCACGCCGGAGCAGTTCGAAGCGGAGTTCAACGCCGTGAACGAGATGTATCTGAAATATTTCAAGCTCTTCGGGATCGAGAAATATCTGATGCGTTTCTCAACCCACGACCCGTCGAAACTCGGCCAGAAATTTGTCGATGAACCGGAGCTTTGGAAACAAACCGAAGTAATGACGCGAAACGTGCTGAAAAATTCCGGAATTGATTATGTCGAAGTGCCGAACGAAGCCGCGTTTTACGGGCCGAAGATCGACGTGCAAGCCTGGAGCGCGATCGGCCGCGAGTTCTCCATCGCGACTAACCAGGTCGATTTCGCGCAACCGCGCCGATTCAATCTCGTTTACAAAGATCGCGATAACACCGAGAAGACACCACTCTGCATTCATCGCGCGCCGCTCGGGACGCACGAACGGTTCATCGGCTTCCTCATCGAGCATTACGCCGGTAATTTCCCCCTCTGGCTTTCACCCGAACAGGTGCGCATTCTCACCATCGGCGACGACGCGAAGCTGCTCGAATATTCGATGTCGATCTTCAATGAATTGCGCGCGCATCAGGTTCGCGCCGAGATCGACAAGGGTACCGATCAAATCAACGGCAAGATCCAGCGCGCCGAGCAAATGAAAGTCCACACCATGTTCGTAATCGGTAAACGCGACATGGAAGCCGAGGCGGTCAGCGTCCGCATCCACGGCAAAGGAAATCTCGGCGCAAAACCGCGCACCGAAGCCATCGCCGAGATTTTGCAGTCGATCAAAGAACGGCGCGCCTAGTGCTTTTCGGTGTCAGCTTTGGGCTCGAGATAAACAAACGTTTTCAGCACTTCCTGGAGCGCGCCCGAATCTTTTTGGTAGCTCGCATGATCGCGCGATGAAAGAACGATGTAAGCAACAGCGTGCGGGAGCTGCACGTAAGCCACGCGTTCCCACTGCGAGTAAGTCTTGGTCGCAGGATATCCGTTGATGATGTAATCGTGGCCGTCGTGCGTTTTGCCGGACGCGATCTTCTCTTTCGGTTTGCCGTGCGTTTTTGCCATTTCCTTGATCGCCATCGCGACGAATACGTTCACATCTTCAAATTGAGTGCTGGCGATCTTTGCATAGATGATCGTCTTCGCGTCGGCCCAGGTTGAACCCTTCGGATAAAGAACGCAGGGCAACCCTTGTTGAGCGCCAGACTCGTTATCCAAGACCCACCCCTCGGGCGCGCTGATGTTGAAGGCCGCTTTCGGTCCGTAAACAATCCCCCCGCGATATTCCTGTCCGGAACTTCTCGCGCCAACGAGCAAGAGAGCGATCCAAACAATTGAAAATGATTTCATAACGTCGGGGCCAGTTTGCCCTGCTAACCTTTACCGTGCAATGGCTGACGGCTTTCGGTTTAAGGGTGTAACATCAAAAACGCCGTGACTTTGATCGTGTATCGGCGCTATAAGAGAAGCGCCACACCATTAATGATGAAAACAAAAGTCGCCATCAGCGTCCTCCTCTTCTTCGCATTGTCGATCTTAACGAATATTTCCATTGTTCGGGCGCAGAACGATCCGCAAGTGGCGATTGCGAAAAAGCAGGCGCAGTTGGAGCGGCAACGGATCGGGCTGGAGAAGAAGAGTCTCGAATTGCAACAAAAAGAACTCGATCTCGAAAAAGCGCGGCAGGAATTCCAGGCGCAGCAGAGCGGCCGCTCGCTCAGCATGAACCTTTCCGGAGATGTTTTGTTCGACTACGACAAAGCGGCGTTAAAACCGGAAGCCGAACTGGCGCTCAAGAAGGTCGCGGTGGTTCTCTCACAGTTCCCGGAAAGCAAAGTGACAGTGGAGGGTTACACCGACTCCAAGGGAACAAAGGCCACAAACATGCAGTTATCGCGTGAACGCGCGCAATCAGTAAAAGATTGGCTGGTGAAGAATGGTGGCGTGGCGGCGCCAACCATTTCCACGAAGGGATTCGGCGAGCAATATCCAATGGCGCCGAACAAAAATGCGGACGGCTCCGACAATCCACTCGGGCGCGCATTAAACCGCCGCGTGTCGATCATCGTCGAGAAACCGCCGGCTCCGACGCCCTGATCGCAAACTCAGCGTCTCTTTCTTTTTCGCGTCGGCAATTTTTTGCGCCTGGTCTTGGCGATGTCGCGCAGCTGCTTTTTGCTCATCGACTTGTACATCCCTCGCGAAGCGCCTCTGAGCGATTTCTTCGAGCGTTTCCCACGCCGGGCCGCCAGTGCTGCGCCGGCCGCCATTTGTTGTTTCTTTGATTTCGCAGGCATACAAATATTTCGTTCGCCGAAGCGGAAACGGATTTGTTTCAGCTCACGGCGCTTTTGCGCCACAAAAAGTAAACCGGCACGCCGGTTAACACGATCAGGATTCCAATTCCGGAAGTTCCCGGCGCAAGGAAGGCAAGATCGACAATCAACAACGCGGCCACGAAAATCGAGATGATCGGCACGACCGGATAACCCCACGTGCGATACGGCCGTTCGGCCGATGGCGCATTTTTTCGCAAGATGATCAGCGCAACGATCATCAAGATATAAAAGACCAAATCGGCGGAAACGATGTACTCGAGCAATTGATTGTACACGTTGCCGTGTGTGATTTTGCCGGCCGCATCTGTCGTGACCGTTCGCGGCAACGTTAGAAATGCCGTCCAGATTCCTTGCGCGACCAATGCCGCCGCCGGGACGTGATAGCGATTCGTCGTCCCAACTTTTTTGAAGAACAACCGATCGCGCGCCATCGCGAAATAAACGCGAGCCCCTGAAAGAATGAGACCGTTATTGCAACCGAAGGTCGAAATCATAATCGCCGCCGCCATGCACATCGCGCCGGGATGGCCGAAGATTGCGTTCATCGCGGCAACGGCAACGCGATTTTGCGGCGCGTGCTGAATTTCCGGAAACGGCAGCACCGCGAGATAAGCGACGTTCGCGAGCAGATACAAAATCACCACGATGCCGCAGCCGAAGAGAAGCGCCCGAACCAGGTTTTTTCCGGGATCACGTACTTCGCTGCCGATGAAGGTCACATTGGTCCAGGCAGTTTGGGCGAAGAGCGGGCCGACCATGGATTTTCCGAAAAGGAAAACGAGCGCAAGCCCGCCGACAAATGTAAAGCCAGGTTGCGCGACTTGTGGCGTCCAGCCGTTGGCCCACGAATCCCACCAGGCGGACGAGCGGGCGGCGCAAGTGGCGCTCCAGCCTAACGAAATTCCAATAACGATGACGCCGGCGAGCGCGGCGGTCTTCGCGAATGTAAAAGTGTTCTGCACAAGTTTGCCGATTTCGAGTCCGCGCGTGTTTGTCCAGGTCAGCAACGCGATCAGCGCGATCGCGACCAGTTGTTCGGTCGAGAGACTGATCGCATAACCGCCCAGCGGTATCGGCGCGATCAAGTAATTGTCCGACGCGACGCGGGCAACGAAAACCCCGAGGAATTTTGCGAACGCAATCGCCACGGCGGCAATTGTTCCGGTTTGAACGACAAGAAACAGCGTCCAGCCGTACAAAAATCCGATGGAAGGGCCGTAGGCTTCGCGCAGAAAGACGTAAACGCCGCCCGCGCGCGGCATCATGGTGGCGAGCTCGGAACAACAAAGAGCGCCGGTGATCGTAAGTAGACCCGCCACCGCCCACGCCAGCAGCAACCATCCCGGCGCACCGATCAATCGCGACGATTCCGCCGAGGTAATGAAAATGCCCGAGCCGATCATCGAACCAATCACAATCATGGTCGCGTCGATGGGGCCCAGCGCGCGGACGAGGCCGGTCTGTTGCTGATCGTCGCTCATTTTGACGATTTGGGCGCGCGGATCCTAACGTTTTCGCTTTCCAGGCGCGAGCGCAGCGCGCGTGCGAATTCTACCGCGCCCGGCGTGTCGCCATGAACGCAAATTGTTTCCGCCCGAACATCGACATCTGCGCCATCAACCGAGCGAACTTTGCCGTCGCCCAACATTCGCAGAACGCGCGCGGCTGCTTCTTCTGGATCGTGCAGCAGCGCGTCAGGGCGCGAACGCGGGACGAGCGAGCCGTCGCTCAGATAATTACGGTCGGCAAAAACTTCGCGCGCGATTTTCAATCCGTGCGCTTCGCCAGCGCGAGCAAGCACGCTGCGGTCTGGGGCAAAAAGAATTAGGGTCGAATCGGCACCTGCAATTGCGCGTGCAATAGCACCGGCAAGTTTCTCGTCCCGCACCGCCATATTGTATAGAGCGCCATGCGGCTTCACGTGATTCGGCCGCGCGCCGGCCGCTTCCGCGATCGCTTGGAAAACGCCGAGTTGATAAGTGACGGCGTCAAAGACTTCCTCGGGCGTGACCGGCAATTCTTTGCGCCCAAAATTTTCCCGGTCGAAAAGACTCGGATGCGCGCCAACGGCAACTTTGTGCGTCCGTGCCGCCTCGAGTGATTTGTGAATCGTCCCTGCGTCGCCGGCGTGAAAACCGCACGCGATGTTCGCCGAAGTTACGAGCGCAAGCAGCTCGTCATCGTGTCCGGCGCCTTCGCCAAGGTCGGCGTTAAGATCGACAACTGACTTCATGAGAAATGCGGCTCCAGTCCGCGCCGAAACTGCTCGAGATCTCGCTCGCGCTCGGCCAGCAGCTGATGCGCGTCCGCAAGGGAGACTTCGCGAAAACGCACTTGATCGCCGGGGCGAAGTTGCGCCGCGATTGGAAGATCGACCGTGATCACGTGCGCGATTTTTGGATAACCCCCGATCGTTTGGCAATCTCCGAGCAAGAGAATCGGCTTCCCGCCCGGCGGAACTTGAACGGTCCCAGGCGCAACCGCTTCCGAAACAAGATCGACATCGTCATTTCGTTTTAACTCGGGGCCTTCGAGGCGCACTCCCATCCGATCCGAATGAGGCGAGACGGTAAATGTTTCATCCGTGAATCGTTGAATCGTTGCATCGTCAAACCGATCCGAATTAGAACCGCGGACGAAACGCAAAACCGGTTCGTGCCGCGCGGGGCTCGACCAATCGTGCGTCGGTTTCCAGCGCGCGATCTTTTCCGCACGCAACTTGTCCATCAAAATTTGTGCGCGCTCGGAATTGATGCCGAGGCGAATTTCGTCGCCATCGTGCAATGCGCGTCCATTCAATCCGCCAAAACTTGCGCGCAAATCGGTGGAACGACTGGCGAGCACGAGCGGTACGTCGATTCCGCCGGAAATCGCAATCCAGGCGCGGCAGCCGGTTTTCGCTCGATCC
>DASYVQ010000162.1:0-11572 GCA_035936875.1 Chthoniobacterales bacterium | reverse complement strand
CGCAGAATTCCTTCCACTTCGCGAAAACGATGTCGCGCGTTTTCCAGGACGCGTGATGGCGATGCGACGAAACGGCGGTGAAGATCGACAAAGCGATTGCGGCGCATCATCAGCTCGCGGGCAGGGCTGCGCGCTTGCATTGCTCGCGCCATGTGAATCAGCGCGCGTTTGCAATTGTCGATCTTGTAAGCAAGGCATCGACGCAAAGTTTCGCGGGCAAAGTCGAGCTGTTGGTGCGCGTCGCGCATCCGCTTCAGCCGCTCTCGGGCGAGTGCGCGCGCGCAAACATCAATGTGCCGGCGAAGATCGACAATGTCCGGCACGATCAATTCCGCCGCCGCGCTCGGCGTCGGCGCGCGCAGATCGGCGACGAAATCGCAAATCGTAAAATCGATCTCGTGCCCGATCGCCGAGACAATCGGGACGCTAACATCGACAATCGCGCGGGCGACGATTTCTTCATTGAACTCCCACAAGTCTTCCATGCTGCCGCCGCCGCGGGCGATAACGATGAGATCAACGGGTTCCCACGATTTGTTAGGCAACGCCAGCTCGCGAATCGCGACGGCAATTTCAGCCGCGGCGCCGGTCCCCTGAACTCGAACGGGGTTAATTAGAATCTGCAGCCACGGAGCGCGCCGTCGCAGGACGTTCAGGATATCGCGAATCGCCGCGCCGCTCGGCGAAGTGACGATTCCAATTCTCTTCGGCAATTTCGGAAGCGCTCGTTTGCGTGCGGAATCAAAGAGGCCTTCGGCGTCGAGTTTGCGCTTGAGCGCGTCGAATTTCGCTTGCAGCAAACCGAACCCAAGCGGCTGCAACATTTGGACGCTGAGCTGGTACTGTCCGCGCGCTTCGAACACAGAAATGTTGCCGTAAACCTGCACCTGCGCGCCATCGGCGAGCGGCGATGGCCGTCCGCCTCCGGACCGCAATGGCGCCATCGTGTTGCGGAAGATGACGCAGGCAATCTGCGCGCGCGCGTCCTTGAGCGTGAAATATTGATGCCCGCTCGGATGAAGTTTGTAATTCGAAACTTCGCCCTGAACCCAGACCGCGCCGAATTTTGTCTCGAGCGCGCCCCGAATGGCGCGGGTCAATTCAGCGACCGTGAAAACCTTGGATGTTTGCTGAAAAAAGTCGCCGGTGAGTTGCATGATTTTATGTACCCGCGAATGACGCGAATACACACGAATATAGAGATGGCCAAAGCTTTGAACAGAAGGCAACCAAGGAAACAAAGATCTTAGTTGTCTCCGTTTGCTTCGGTGGATTTTTGATTCGCGTCTATTAGTGTGATTCGCGGATTGATTACAATAATTCCGCCTGCGCGCCGGACGGCGGCTTCAGTCCGAGCTTTTTGTACGCGTTTGCCGTCGCGACCCGGCCTTGCGGCGTCCGCTTGATGTAACCTTCCATGATCAGGTAGGGCTCGTTCACTTCTTCGAGCGTGCCGGCTTCCTCGCCAATGGCGACGGCGAGCGAATTTAAGCCAACCGGTCCGCCATTAAATTTGTGAATCAAGGTTTCGATGATGCGCTTGTCCCATTGATCGAAGCCGTCGCGGTCGATCTCGAGCATGGCGAGCGCGCGGTCTGCCAGTTCGCCAGTGATTTTTCCTTCCGCCTTCACCTGCACGTAGTCGCGCACCCAACGCAGCAAGTTGTTGGCGGTGCGCGGTGTGCCGCGCGCGCGCGTGGCGATCTCGGTCGCACCGGCGGGTTCGATTTCGACGCCGAGCAAGCGCGCACTGCGCATGATGATTTTGTGCATTTCTTCGGCGTTGTAATAATCGAGGCGCGCGGTCATTCCAAAACGCGAACGCAACGGCGCGCTCACCATGCCGGCGCGAGTGGTCGCGCCGACCAGCGTGAACTTTGGCAATTGCAGGCGCAGACTGCGCGCTTGCGGGCCCTGATCGATGATGATGTCGAGCCGGTAATCTTCCATCGCCGGGTAAAGATATTCTTCAATTGTCGGCTGCAGGCGGTGGATCTCATCAATGAAAAGCACGTCGCCTTTTTCCAAACTGGTGAGCAATCCGGCGAGCTCACCCGCTTTTTCAATCACGGGTCCGCTCGTATTCTTCACGTTCACGCCCATCGCGTTGGCAATGATGTAGGCGAGCGTGGTTTTGCCGAGCCCGGACGGGCCGCTGAGCAAAATATGCTCGAGCACGTCCTTGCGCTTCTTGGCCGCTTCCACCATTAACTCGATCCGCTCGCGCACTTTCACCTGCCCGGTGAACTCGCTGAACATCGGCGGCCGCAGCGAGATCTCAAAAGCGGCATCGGGTTCGGGCGGTTTCATCGATAATTGCTTAATCCAAATTTTTCGTGAGCACGAGCTCGGTGCCGCGCTGTTTCAAAATATAATCCACCTTATCGAAAGCATTGCGGATGAGATGCAAGCCGAGCCCGCCCGGCTTCACGTGATCGTGAGCACGCCCTTTCATTTCGTGGGCGGGCGTTTGTTCACCGTAATCGCGCAACCGCATCCGAACGCAACCGCGCAAAGCTTCCATCGACAATGTGATCGGTTCATCATCGCGCAATTCGTAAGCGTAACGGATGATGTTGGTGCAGGCTTCATCGACCCCGAGCACGATGAGCATGCGTTCTTTCTCGGAAAAAGGATAGCCGTCGAGAAATTTTCGCACGTGCTCGCGCATCAACGCGAGGTTGGCCGTGTGGCTGCTAAACTCGAGCTTCTTTTTCTTCATCGCGCAAACAAACGCTGAGCACACTTGGGTGCGCATTCAAGTCCGGACGCTAAAAAACAAAACGCCTTAGATCGACATCCCCATTTTGCGAAAGCAATGGACAGTGAGCAAAAGCGGTTGTTCAGTTTTGCGCATGTGGAAAACGTTGGCCGCGTCGCTGCTTCTGGTAACGCCGGCGCTGGCGCAGGAACGCGCGACTGCTTACGAGGCTCTCCGTGTCGTCGGATCGCAATTAAATCGCGATTTTGTTAATCACGTTGTTTCGGTCACCGGCGTCGATGGCGATCCGCAGCCGGAAACGTGGAAGATTCTAATCGACGATCCGCGTGCGCGCGGCGGTGTGCGCGAGGTCGAAGTGAGAAATGGCCGCATCGAATCGGAGCGAACGCCGGTGCGCTCGGTTGTCGGATCGAGCGAAGGCGCCACGATCAAGACAGCGCGTCTGAATCTCGATTCCAGCGGCGCCTATGCCGTGGCCAACCACACTGCCGACAAGTCCAACACGCGCTTCCAGACTGTTAGTTACACGCTGCGCACGGACGAGCGCGGCGATCCGACATGGATCATAACACTGCGAAATGGATCGCGCCCGGTCGGCACGATCTACATCGGAGCGAACCGCGGCAATGTTACGCGCACCGAAGGAATGTTTGCCGGCGCGAGCATGCAAGAGGTGGAGACAGATAGGGATGCGGAGCGCGACACCGAAGAAGGCGGCGGAATCATCAATGAAACCAAAGCGCGCATCCGACGGACTTTTCGGCGTGCCCAGGACGAAGCACGCGACATGTTTGAGCGGGTACGACGTTCGTTTGACGATTTTATCAACCGCGGATAGATCGACAATCAACAAGCCATGGCTACTCGCGACGCCTCGGTTCAAGTTTGGCCAGCTTTGCCATTCGAGGAATGGAAGGAGACATGCGCGACGCTGCACATGTGGACGCAGATTGTGGGCAAGATTCGGCTCTCGTTCGCACCGTGGACCAATCATTCCTGGCACGTCACGCTTTATTTGACGGCGCGCGGCCTGACGACTTCTCCAATTCCGCATCCCGCTGGAATTCTTGAAATTCGTTTCGATTTAATCGATCACGAATTGCGCATCCTAAAAAGCGACGGCGCAGTGCGAACCATAAAGTTGCAGCCACAATCAGTCGCAAAGTTTTACGAGGCCGTCATGAAAGCGCTGAATGAGCTCGATTTACCGGTCACGATCAACACGACGCCGAACGAAGTTGAGCGTGCGATCCCGTTTGAGAAGGACGACGAGCATCGGTCCTACGATCCAGAATATGCCAATCGTTTCTGGCACGTGTTGGCGCAAAGCGATCGCGTGTTCAAAGAATTCCGTTCGCGCTTTTGCGGCAAGTGCAGCCCGGTCCATTTTTTCTGGGGGAGCTTTGATCTCGCGGTCACGCGTTTTTCGGGACGGCCCGCGCCGCCGCATCCGGGCGGAGTTCCGCATCTGCCCGATGCGATCGCGCGGGAAGCGTACTCGCAGGAAGTGAGCAGTCTCGGTTTTTGGCCGGGCAACGCCGCTGTGCCGGCGCCGATATTTTATTCGTATGCCTATCCCGAACCGCCAGGATTTGCGGAGGCAAAAGTTCAGCCCTCTTCCGCCGCCTACAACACGAGTGTGCACGAATTCGTTTTGCCTTATGAAGTGGTCCGTACCGCGAAATCGCCGGATGAGACGTTGCTCGAGTTTGCGCAAAGCACGTACGACGCCGCTTCCACCCTCGGGAAATGGGACCGTGCCGCGCTGGAGGAGAAGAAACCGATCTTGCATTCGGCACAGCAACATTCGTAATTAGGCGAGATGAATCCCGGTTGCGCAGCCGAGCAGCACGCTTGGCGGGAGGTAAAAGACGGATGGCGCCCGCTTTACGGCGATGTCGATCAAATTGGCGTCGCGGTCGAGTGGCACGATTTCCGCACCGAGCGTTCGTTTAACTGGGGACGCACGTTTCATCCGCGCAGTCTTGAGTTTTGTTTGAATCTGCAAGGCCATGGCGAGATCGGAACCAGCGGGAAAATTGATTATTCGCCGGGAAATTGCGGCTACTACGCGATCGGCAACGAACCGCTCGCGGCGTCTCGTCGCGCGCGTGACCATCATCAATTCGCCACCCTCGAATTTTCGAGAAACCATCTGCAAAAACAGTTCGTGCAAAGCGAGGCCGACCTGGAGCCGGCAATCCGCCGCGTCATTTTCGGTGATAAGGACGAGAGCGTGGTGGCGCCGGCCCGTCCGATGTCGATCCAACAGCGCGATGTCGTGGCGAGCCTGGCCGAGCCGCCGGTCGCGAAGGCTGCGCAAATTCTCTGGTACCAAAGCAAGGCGCTCGAGTTGATGGCGCATTTTCTTTTTGCGCCGAAAGATCCGGAATTTTTTTGCATGCGGCAAAAACGGGTAGCCCGGGAACGCGTCGAGAGGGTGAAGGAATTGCTCGCGCGCGATCTGGCTAATCCGCCTGCACTGGAAGCGCTTGGTCAGGAAGTCGGCTGCAGTCAGTTTTATCTCAGTCGCATTTTTTCGCGCGAAGTTGGGCTGACCATTCCGCAATACTTGCGCAATCTGCGAATGGAACGCGCGGCTGAGCTGTTGCGCACCGGGCGTTACAACGTCACTGAAGCGGCCACCGAAGTCGGTTATTCGAGCCTGAGCCATTTCAGCAAAGCATTTTGCGAAACCATCGGTTGTTGTCCGGTGTTGTATCCGGCAGCCAAGAACGTCATTCTCGATCGCTGAACGTTACTGACGCTCAGCGATTGTCGATCTTGTCGGCCGAATGAAAATCACGCGCGCATTAATTTCTGTTTCCGACAAGGCCGGGATCGCTTCATTTGCGCGCGCTCTCGAACGCCAGGGCGTCGACATTATTTCGACCGGCGGCACCGCCGAATTGTTGCGAAAAGAAAAGATTCCGGTGCGCGAAATCTCCAGCTTCACCGCATTTCCCGAAGTACTGGAGGGACGCGTCAAAACTTTGCACCCGCGCGTGCATGGCGGCCTCCTTTACAAACGCGGTAATCCAAAACACGAAGCCGAAGCGCGCGAATGCGGCTTCGAGCCGATCGATCTCGTGGTCGTGAATCTTTATCCTTTCGAAGCCACTGTCGCCAAACCGGACGTCACGCTCGCGCAGGCGATCGAGAACATCGACATCGGCGGGCCATCCATGATTCGCAGTGCCGCGAAAAATTATGAATCGGTGACGGTGGTAGTCGACCCAGCGGACTACGACACGGTGCTGGAAAACATGCGCGATAACGACGGCGCGACCACGCTGAAATTGCGCGAGCACCTTGCCATCAAAGCCTTCATCAAGAGCTCGAATTACGATCGCGCAATCGGAAATTTTCTGAACAAGGAACAGACGACCGAGGCCTCATTCTCTCTCTCGCTTCCGCTCGTGATGCGCCTGCGCTATGGCGAAAACCCTCATCAAACCGCCGCGCTCTACGGCGATTTCGATCAGCGTTTCGAAAAACTCCACGGGAAAGAGCTTTCCTTTAACAACATCCTCGACATCAGCGCGGCCACGAATTTGATCGCGGAATTTTCCGCACCGGCGGTCGCGATTTTGAAACACACCAACCCGTGCGGCGTCGGCTCCGATGTCGATCTTCGCGGGGCCTGGGAGAAAGCGTTCGCCACCGACAAGCAAGCGCCGTTCGGCGGGATCATCGTTTGCAATCGGCCGATCGACGAACCGCTTGGCAAGGCGATCAGCGAAATTTTTTCCGAAGTAATTATCGCGCCGGATTTCGAGGCGGAAGCTCGCGCCGTTTTGCAGAAGAAAAAAAATCTGCGGCTCATTCGCCTGACCACCCCGGCGGCAGAGGCAAGATCGACAATGGATATTCGCTCGGTTTGCGGCGGATTGCTGGTGCAGGATCCCGATTCGGCGAACAATATTTCGCAAAATGTCGTGACGAAACGGAAGCCGACGAAGGCCGAACGCGAGGCCATGCTTTTCGGCTGGCGCGTGGTCAAGCACGTCAAATCGAACGCAATCGTTTACGCGGGTCGCGATCGCACCCTTGGGATCGGCGCCGGCCAAATGTCGCGCATCGACGCTTCGCGCATCGCCATTTGGAAAGCGGAAGAAGCCGGGCTGTCGCTCAAAGGCAGCGCTGTGGCCAGCGACGCGTTCTTTCCATTTGCCGACGGGTTGATTTCAGCCGCCGACGCCGGCGCAACTTCTGCGATTCAGCCCGGCGGTTCAGTTCGCGATGAAGAAGTGATTGCCGCGGCCAACGAGCGCAACATGTCGATGATCTTTACCGGCGTGCGCCATTTCCGGCACTGACTGCCAAAGCTCCAAATCCCAAGCTCCAACATCCAAAGAAATTCCAAGCTTCAATTTTCAAAAATCCCGCGAGTCATCCAGTTTGGAATTTTGGAGCTTGAAGCTTCTCTGGAGCTTGGATGGTGGAATTTGGAATTTCCGCCGCTGCGCGGCGGCGGTTACGGTTCGAAAGAGATCGGAACAAGAATGGTCCATTCGTGGCCCGGCTCGGATTTCCATTGTCGCAGCGCATTGAACGCCGCTTGATCGAGAATGGGTCTGCCCGTTGATGTGATTGTTTCCACAGTTTTGACCTGCCCGGTCGCAGCGAAAATGACGCGAAAACGCCCGGAGCCTCTAATGGGGGCGGCGCCGAAGCGCGCTTCGCCCGGATATTTGGGCGCGGGATTGTAGATCACTTTCAATTTTCGATTATCTGTTCGGGCTAGAGCTGTCGGTGATGGGGATGGCGTTGGCGTTTCCGGCTCTGCTACGGCCCAACGAGCCGTCGTGCCTGGCTTAATTTGCGCCAAGAGCGAATCGAGTGTTGCCGCCGGCCGCACCACTTTGGTCGTCGCACCTTCTTTATGGGATAATGTTACCACGCCCACCACGTTGCCGTTTAGATCGACAACGGGCGAGCCCTCGGCTTCGTTTGGAATGGCGCCGGAAATTTCAAGCCGTTCGTCGCCTTCATCCGAACGTCGCGCCGAAATTGTCGCAGTGATCAGCGGTTGGTCGCGGTGCGCCAGCGAACTTCCGATGACGGCAACCGGCGTGCCCATATTTAGTTCGGCCGCTTTACTGAGCGGAAGAAATTGCACGCCTGTTTTGGTTTCGGCTTTGAGCAGAGCGAGATCGAGCGACGTGGACGAGGCAAGGACGCCGGTGACGTTGCGAATTTTTCCGTCGGGTGATTTGGCCACGGCATGGGCGGCGCCTTCCATCACCTGCCCATCAGTAACGAACTGGCCATCTTCGGAAATGAAAAAACCGTTTCCCGTTCGCAGCAGCTGGCCAAACTGATCGAACACGGTGACCTGGATTATTGCCGGCTGGACTTTGTCGGCCACTTTCCGGAATTCGGGCGAGGGAGTCTGGTTCGCTGGCGGCGTGGCGGAGGCTTGTGCCACTGCCGCGGACGCACTGGGCGATGCGGCTGGCGCAGTGGTTTGAACTTGCGATGGAGTTTGGGCTGGAGTCGGCGTGCCGGCGATTTCAGGTCCCGGTTTTCGTCCGCACCACGACATCGCCAGAATGACGACGAGGACCAATCCGCAAATGAGCGCGAGATGGGATTGTTTCATCTCCGATCTGCCACGTCGATGACAACCGCTGCGTCAAAATTTCTTAACTGGCGGCGGAGGAGAGTCGGCACATCCAAATGCTCAGTCCGCCGGTCACAATGACCGCAACCACGCTTCCCCAAATTGGGAGCTGATGCGAGCCGATTTGCACCGTGAAATGCGAGAACAACAGGCGGTAAATATGAATAAGGCACATGAGACCAAAAATGAGGCTGGCGACGCGCAATCCAGTTTTTTGTGAGTTCATGTTTGTATTTTCGATGTCGATCTTTGTTTTGTCAGCAAAAATGCACGGCGTCGCCTGACCTTTGGGCGAGACCCTCGCTTGTTAGGCTGCGCGGCTTCCACGCAGCGCCGTCACTTGAACGAGAATGCCGACCGCGGCCAGACCGATAAATAGAATCGTCGATCCGGATGGCGGCAGCACGATGGTGTGTTGAATTAAATGCGCGCCTACCAGCGACGAAAGTACGATCAGCGCCCAGTCGAACAAGGTCAGCAACAAGATCGCGCCGATAATTCCGCCGATCAGAAATGTGATGCCGGAATATTGCTCGTGCTCGACAAAAAACGCCGCGGCGATAGCGCCGGCCAGTTTTCCGCCGCCTA
The DNA here is from genome assembly GCA_035936875.1 of Chthoniobacterales bacterium. Taxonomy (GTDB): domain Bacteria; phylum Verrucomicrobiota; class Verrucomicrobiia; order Chthoniobacterales; family UBA10450; genus DASYVQ01. The sequence goes on along the minus strand of DASYVQ010000162.1, from coordinate 2,636 downwards.
GAAATCCGAACACTGCGATCGCAATTTTCTGCAGGAAAATTGCCAGCAACGCGCCGATCAAACCAAGGACGAGCGCAACCGACAACGCGAGCAGCGTTGATGGTTCATGAACAAAATGCGGCGTGATCTCCACCCCGGCTGCAAATCCGACCGCCGCCACACAGAGCCAGAACAATTTGCGCCCAAAAAAGAGGATGATTACGCCGATGAGCGCACTCAGGATTGGGATGGGCAGATTCATTTCTTCGAATACCATGCCGACAAATCGCGACTCAGCAGTCGCTCCAGCTCTTTGATGTCGAAATGGAAGATGTCGATCAAGCGCGAATAAAGTTCATTGTCGATCTTGTCCTCGTATTCCTGCTCGAACACTCTTGCTTCCGGCGGAATGAACGAATTATCAACGTTCAAGAAATCAAACACCGCGCGCAGCGTCTTCTTGTGATTCGCGCGGAGCTCTTCGTTCAATAAGACGAGACAATTGTCTTCCCCAAAGATGTTGAACAGGCGCCGCACTTGGTGCGCGTAGAAACCGCGGTCGATGTAGGAATAGACCCGATGCTGCAGCGGCAACGCTTCGCGGCATCGCTCCAGTTCTTTTTCGACTGCTTTCGCGAACGATAATTTCTCTTTGCCGCGTTTTGTTTCCATGTTCCAGGCCGAGAAGGCGCGCTCCACTGGGTTCCGCAGCACCAGAATCCATTTCATCTTCGGGTTGTAATTCCAAATCCGGTACGGCGCGGTTTCCCAATACATGTAGATCGGACTCGCTTCGCCAATCACCCGATGCTTCGGCTTCGGCTGAAAATTTGCGTGATACTTTTTGTAATCGCGGTCCACTTCTTCGCGATCGAAGAAGTGCAGCTCCTTCTTTGTCTCCGGCATGCAAATCTGCGGATGCTGCCGCAAAAACGAATCCAGCGCCGACGTCCCGCCTTTCTGCGTCCCGCCAATTACAAAATCAACGCGCATCAATTACTTCTTCATCATCGCGTCGCGCTTGGCCTTGAACTCTACGCCGGGTTTCCATTCCGGAAATTTTTCGGCGTTGGCGACCTGGTAGCCGACTTCGAATAGAAGATCGACATCTTGCACTGCGCCGGTGAGGTCCCAGTCTGCGTTCACCTGATCGGTGACTTGATGATAGTCGTGCAGATCGAATTCGTCGGAGCGGAGCGGCGCATCGGGCGCGCGCGCGAGCAAATGTTCGCCTTTGCCGATGTAAAGCGACGGCAAACCGACTTTGGAAAATTCGAAATTGTCGGCGCGATAAATACTTCCTTTCTCCGGCCGGCTGTTCGGGATGGCGGTGCGGCCTTGTCGTTTCGCTGCGGCTGCGAGCAAATCGTCCATCGTTGAAAAACCGAAGCTGACGTCTTCGATATCGCGCGCTTTGCCCCAAACATTCATGCTGTCGATGTTGATGTCGACCAGCGTTTTCTCGAGCGGATAAAGAGGATGCTGCGCGTAAAACTTTGCGCCGAGCAAGCCGGCTTCCTCCGCCGTCGTGCACATGAATAGCACCGAGCGTCTCGGCAACGGATTCACTTTGCTGAACGCGGCGGCGAGTTGCATGACGGCTGCGTCGCCCGACGCATTGTCTACCGCGCCATTGAAAATCTGGTCGCCCTGCAGCTCGGGATGTTTGCCAAGATGGTCCCAGTGCGCCGTGTAAATGATGTATTCGTCTTTTAGTTGCGGATCGCTGCCTTCGAGTTTGCCGATGACGTTGTGCGACTTGAATGAGCGCAACTGCTGCTTGATGTCGATCTTCGCCTTCGCGTTCAGCGCGACCGGACGAAACTCTTTCGTGATCGCCGCTTTCTTGAGCGCGTCGAAATCCTGACCGCAATCGGCCAGAAGTTTCTTGGCGACGTCGAGCGTGATCCAAGATCGCGCTTGGACTGTGTCTTTGTTTTTGTCCGGCGTATCGAGCTCGAAATTTTCTTTCGCCCAACTCGATTTCACGACGGAGTAGGGATACGCGGCCGGCTCGGTCTCGTGAATGATTACCGCCGCGGCCGCGCCGCGTTGCGCGGCGATTTCGTATTTGTAAGTCCAGCGGCCGTAGTAAGTCATCGCTTTTCCCTTGAACATTTTCTCGTCAAGCTTGGATGGATCTTTCGGATCGGGAATCGGCGGATCGTTGATCAACATCAGGATCGTCTTGCCCTTAAGATCGACATCTTTGTAATCGTCCCACCCGTACTCGGGCGCGACGATTCCGTAACCGACAAACACGAGATCGGAATTGTCGATCTTGATTTCGTTCTGCAACCGCGCCGATGACACGACGAAATCGTCCGGATATTTCAGTTCCATCGGCGGCTTGCCGCCGACGGTAAACGTCACGTGCGGGTCGCTCTTGATTCCGGCGAGCGGAACTTCCTGGGTGTAACTGCCGTTCGGATTTCCCGGCTTCAAACCGATCGTCTTGAATTGGTCGGAAATGTATTTGATCGAAAGCTCTTCGCCTTTCGTTCCCGGCGAGCGGCCTTCAAATTCGTCCGACGAAAGAGCTTTGATGTGCGCCAGCATTCCATCCGGCGTGATGGCATCGAGACCCGGCTTCAATTTGTCGTCCAAGTTCGCTGCTAAGATCGACATCGCACTTGCTGCGAGGATTATGGCGGTCG
>DASYVQ010000161.1:0-4625 GCA_035936875.1 Chthoniobacterales bacterium | reverse complement strand
GGCCGCGATCGGAATATTCATTCGCTCGGCCATATGGAGGACGAGCGGGGCGAAGCGATATCGCGCCAGCTCGACGCCCGCGAGAATGACCGGCTTTTTCGCGGAACGGATGAGCGAGAGTGTTTCATCGAGCGCGGCCTTGAGCGTGTGCGGGTCGGACTCTTCAGGAAACGCGCAAGCGATCGCGCCCGTGGGAATTTCGCGATCCACCATGTCGTGCGGCACTTCGATGTAAACAGGTCGCTTGTGCCGCAGGCAGGCCTCGACGCAGCGGACGATTTCAGACGCGGCGCGTTGTTCATCGAGCAGCACCGCGCTGGCGACGGTCACTTCATCGTAGACCCGGCGCTGTGTCTCGAACGTCTTCACTTTGTGATGAAGAAGCGGATCCTTTTCGCGGTCTCTTCGCCCCGGCGCGCCGCTCACGACGACAACCGGCGATTTTTCCGCGTAGGCGCCGGCGATGGCGTTGAGAACGTTGAGCCCGCCCACGCAATAAGTGACACACACGAGCCCAATGCCGTTAACGCGCGAGTAGGCATCGGCGGCGAATCCCGCGCTGGGTTCGTGCGTCATCGTCACGCTTTGGATTTTGGATTTTTCGAGCCACGCGAATGTGGGAAGAGCGAAATCGCCCGGGACGCCGAAGCTGTGGCGGACGCCGCGGCGGTGGAGATATTCGAAGAGAAATTGACCCAGGGGCATGGTGTGCGGAAACGACTTGAAGCGACCCAAGGGGGCGATCCGGGGTTCGACCTGCTCGGAGCGGCCGTTCGCGGCGTGCTTTGCGTGAGAACGCGCGACGCGGGGTTGGCGGACCGAATACGGGTGCATGCTGGTGATTTCGTATTGAGTTAAAACTCGTTGGCATCGGACCGCCACGCCGTACTAGAACCCGACTGAGACACTCACCCTCACCCTTAATTGGCAATTGCTCGCCTAATCTTGCTCGATAGAGAAAATCGCCGCAAAAAATCCGTACCGGTTTGTCGACCCAATTCGAATGGCCGGGACTTCGCCGCAGCTTGCCTGGACAATTGCGGCAAAGAAAAAGCCAAGCGACGTGGAGCAGAGGTCACCTCTCGGACGCTAATCTGAAAGGCAAAGGAGCAGTTATGAAGAGAAATTTCTTACTACTTATCGATGCTGACGCGGACACCGCCAGTGCAGTGATGGAAGCGGCAGCGGAAACGCATCTCGATCTTCGTTTTGCACGAACATCGAAGGACGCGTTTCACCTGTTTGATGGCGGACTCGACGACGTGGCTGTAGTCGTGCTCGATGTCGATCCGGGCGTGCACGGCATGGCGGTGTTGGAAGCACTCGACGCGTGGGACCCGGCGCCGCCGGTGATTGTAATCTCAAGCCTCGAAGAAGCTCACCTTGCGCCTGTCACCCGCGCGCACGGAGCGCAAGAGTGTTTTGGAAAGCCCGTCTCGATTGAGCGCTTGAAAACGGCAATTGCCAAACTTGCTCGGCCGCCCGAAGCGCGGGTTCATCAATGCGATCGATGGGACCATCCCTGCAAGGATTGCAGCGAGCGCGACGGCGCGACTCCCGAGCGAGAGTATGCGTTTTTTGTAGAGGAATATTAACGAACCCAACAAAATGGAATACGTAATCGTGTTTAGCACCGTGGCGGTGGTCGCGCTTTATGCGTTGATCGTAGCGCGCTGGCTGCGGAAAGCATAGCGGACCGCCGGGAGAGTTTCGACATTCGGCTACGAATGACTATCGTTGCGGCTGGTGAAGTTTGGCAACAAGCAGCTCGTCGAAAAACTAACCCGGTCGGCGATTTATCGCGATTACGTGCGCGCGTTTTCTGCTGCAACCGGATTGCCGCTGGCGCTGCGGCCGGTCGAGCACTGGCAGTTAGGCATGCACGGCGCGGCAAATGAAAATCCGTTTTGCGAGTTAATGGCGCGGTCTAACCGTGCCTGCGCGGCTTGTCTCGAAGTACAGCGCAAAATCACCGAGAAAACGGGCGACCGTTCGCGCACGGTCACATGTTTTGCCGGGCTCTCCGACAGTGCGATTCCGATTCGAGTCGGCGATCAGCTAATTGGGTTTTTGCAAACCGGTCAGGTTCTTCTGAAACAGCCGACTAAATTTCGGTTCGACCAGACGGCGAGAAAACTGGTCGATTGGGGAGTAAATGTCGATCTTGGCAAAGCGCGCGAAGCTTATTTTCACACCAAGGTACTAACAAAGAAGCAGTATCGCTCAATGCTCCGACTTCTGGAAATTTTCGGACAGCACTTGTCGATCTTGAGCAACCAAATCGCGGTGGAGAATTCCGCGGCCGAGCCATCGAGCGTTAGCCGCGCGAAACAATTCATCGCCCAAAATCAAGACGGCGCGATTTGTCTGGCGACTGTCGCCAAAGCAGTAAACACGAGCACGTTTTATTTTTGCAAACTCTTCAAGCGCGCAACGGGCTTAACGTTCACCGATTATCTTGCCCGGGTTCGGATCGAGAAAGCGAAAACGCTGCTACTCGATCGCAATCGGCGCGTGAGCGAAGTGGCGTACGATGTCGGCTTTCAATCGCTCACGCATTTCAATCGCGTTTTCAGGAAGATTGTCCGCCAGTCACCAAGCGGCTATTGCCGATCGGTTTCGACGCTCACATAGTCGCCAATTGCAAGAGCGATGAGCGCGAAAGACCACGTCTTCACTCTCGGCATCGAAGAAGAATTTCAAATCATCGCTCCGGAGACGCGCGAGCTGCGCTCGCACATTCAGGAGATTCTGGCCGACGGCAAGATGTTGTCGATCAAATCGTGAACGAGACTTATGAAGAACTGAGCGTCGGCTAACCATGAACGTGGGTTTGCAATATCAAATTTTCGCGTAAGACTGAGCGCTTTCGAAATGCCTGATCGCCTCGCTACTACGGATATCGACATCGACCCGGAACTCGTCCCGGGCGCGCGCAATGCTGTAAGTGTTTGCCTTCAGCTGACGGCCGAAGAGCGGGTCACGCTCATTACGGATGAGGCTACCCGCGATATTGCAAACGCCTTGCGTGCTGAAGTGGAAGAGATTGGCGCCGAGCTCGCCGTTTTCGTAATCGAAAACTACGCGCCGCGTCCGCTCACCGCCATGCCGCAAGTGATTCTGGACGATATCGCGCAATCGCAGGTCTCGATCTTTTGCGCGCAATCGCAGCGTGGCGAGCTCGGCTCGCGGATGCAGATGAGTGACGTGGTGAACAAAAATCACATTCGCCACGCGCACATGGTCAACATCACCCGCCAGATCATGATGGAGGGAATGCGCGCTGATTTTCGTGCGATCGACGCGCTCAGCGAGCGATTGATCGAACGCGCGCGTCATGCCGAGCGCATCACTTGTTGCACAGCGCGCGGCACCGAATTTGAGGCTGAGTTTTCGCCGAAACTGAAATGGCTCAAAACGAGCGGCATCATCACTCCGGAAAAATGGGGCAACCTGCCCGGCGGTGAAATCTTCACTGCGCCGGCGAACGCAAACGGCAGGTTCGTGGTCGATGGCGTGGTCGGCGACTATCTTTGCAGCAAGTACGGAGATCTTCGCGACGCGCCACTCACAATCGAGGTGAAAGATAACCGCATTGTCGATCTTCGCTGCGAAAATAAGGAATTGCTGGAAGACTTTCGCGCGTACACCAGCACAGACGAGAACAGCAACCGCGTCGGCGAATTCGCCATCGGCACCAACACCGCCTTAACGCGCGTGATCGGCAATATTTTGCAGGACGAAAAAATTCCCGGCGTCCACATCGCTTTCGGCCATCCGTATGCCGAGCACACCGGCGCAAACTGGGTCTCTAAAACGCACATCGACTGCGTTGGCCGCGATTTCGATGTCTGGTTCGACGGCGAACAGGTCATGACGCGCGGGAAATTCCTGGTGTGAGCGATGGAGCAAACGCTCCGCTCATCCTTTAACGCCGATTTCACTGCGGAGAAATACGCGGCGCTGTTGCGGTGTGTGAACGAGGCAACGAAATGGCCGGCAGATTTTCGCGTTTCTGAGACGCCGATTTTCCTAACGCGCGAGTTCACCGACGAAGCCGTCTATGCCGCGAACAAAATCGCTGCCCAAACGCAAACGCCGCAGTTTGCGAAACACGCGGCATCCGCAATTCCGAAAGGCTTGGAAGTGCCTAACGAATCGGCGCATCCTGAATTTCTGATTGTCGATCTTGCCGTTTGCGCCGAGGGCGACTGCCTGACGCCGCGGCTGATCGAACTGCAAGCGTTTCCGAGCCTCTTCGGTTTTCAATTCCTGCTGCTCGGCTGCATGCGCAAAGCGTATCCGGCGATTCCACGTAACTGGACGTCCTCCTTCGGCGGAATCAAAGACGCAGCCTATATCGACATGCTCCGCCGGACGATTATCACGAATGTCGATCCGGAGACGGTCATCCTGCTCGAGATCGAGCCGGAGAAACAAAAAACGCGGATTGATTTCGCAGCCACAGAATCTCTACTTGGGATTCGGTCTGTGTGCCTGACGAAAATCATCAAACGTGGCCGCCAATTATTTTATGAGCTCAACGGTCGCGAAATCCGGGTGGAACGAATTTATAATCGCGTCATTTTCGATGAACTGGCGCGCCGTCCGGATCTCGAAATGTC
>DASYVQ010000160.1:0-27563 GCA_035936875.1 Chthoniobacterales bacterium | reverse complement strand
GCCAGGTGCTCTACGATTTCGGTATTAACTACGTTTTCGTCCGGCTGATCGGAACCGGTACGTTCATCGACAGCGATGGATACACCAACGTGACGTGGTAGGGGCAAAGCGGAACCGCGGATTACGCGGATGGAACGGATTTGAGTCAGCGGTCACAGATCAGTAAATCAAAGGCAGAATGGAGCGAATGGGATGAGCGACATAGAAGGTAAAGTCGCGAGGGTAGCGGCGACGGAGTGTGGGCAACGACGGAGTTTCAAGGCGCCAGGGAGTTTGTTGTCGAGGGCCCAGCCGGCTCGAGTTAAATAATTTGCGAGACAGAGCCAAGCGCGCCAACTAAACTTTAAGCATGCTTACCGATCACTGGCTCAAGGTCGCCGTAATCAGCTTAATCGCGCTGCAAGCTGGTTTGTCCTCTACATATGCGCAGCGGCGCGGCTTGGAGGCACAAGTGCAGACAGGAACGCCGCCCGGTTTGATCAAAAAAGTCGAACCCGAGTATCCTCCCGGCTTCGTAGTGCACGGGGCCGAAGGCAAAGGTCGTTTTCGGCTTACAATAAACCCCAAGAGCGGCGAAGTGGATGAAGTCAAAGTCCTAAAAAACTGTGGCTACAAAGCCCTAAACGAATTGGCCGCCAAAGCTCTCTTGCAATGGCGGTTTCAGCCCGGAACTCGCGGACCCGTCGAAGTGCCGGTGGAGTTTTACATTCACGGCGGCAATCGCATCTTGCACTGACATCGCGGGATTAGCGGACGGAAGAATAGTGACAAGTGACGAGTGACGGGTGACGAGCCGACAGAGGGAGCCGGTCCGAGCCGGACTGGCATTATCTATCGCAGGGCGCCGTTGATGGAGGTGATCAATTTTTTCCAGCGCGTCCGCTCGTCATCGGAAAGATCCCTTGCTTGATGATCGCGGGTCCAACGAACAAAAGCTTTGGCCAACCGATATTTGGTGAAGTCATTAATTTCGGTTTTGAAAACATCGACGACTGAGCGCTCAGGTTGCGCGTCGGCTGTGGCGGCGACGTCCCAACCCAGCTCGGTCCGCGCGACGTGGATGAGCGTGTCCCGAAGTAAATCTTCGACCGCCGGTCTTTCGAGCGGGCCCTCGTAAACGTCCTTGGTGCGAAGGATCGATTTATTGCCGAGCGCGTGGACCAGCCGCTCCTGATGCGCAGCTTGATCGGGCGACATCTCCGAATCTAAAAGTGCGGCGACCTTGAGTTTGTGGGCGTGCAGGATGGTCGCGTAATAAACTACTTTGCCGGCGCCGCTGGCGGGAAGGACCGAAATCTTGTCGCTGAGATCGACAATGCCGGCATCGCGCAGCAATTGCGCAACCGCGTCCAGGTACCAGTAATCGGTCAGGCTTTCGAGGACGAGATTGCGCGGCTGCGCGAACAGGCTCTGGGCCAGATCGTAACCGAGCGCTTCCTGCAACGGCAAAAGCGCAACCGGATCTTCGGCGGTAATGTTGGTGCGAACTTTGGTCCCGACAGTCCGATCGGTCATTTCGACGACGCGAACGAGATTGAGCTCATCCGGTCCGACTAAAAAAGGCGAGTGCGTGGTGTAAAGGGTCTGGTTGGATTCGGCCAGGCGCGAGATGGTGGTGCGGAATTCGCGCTGTTTGAGGGCGTGCAGGCTCAAGCCCGGTTCGTCGAGCAGAAGGATGGCGTTCTTGAAGTTGTTCGCGCTCTCGGCAAAAAAGACGATGAAGAACGAAACCAGCCACTGAAAACCTTCGGAGCGCTGGTCCAACTCGATCTCGACCCCGACGTCGTCCTCGACAATGACCTTGAGGTATTGGCCGTCAGCCACGATGCGCAAACGCTCCGCTTCATCGCGTTTCGAATCGGGCATCCAGGTGGCGCGAAGTTCGTCGGTCAGGCGAACACTGGCGGCGTTGAGCTGGTAGGAACGGCGATCGAGTTGATCGCGATACGTTTGAAGCGAGGCGGCATCGCCCAGGAGCGGTTCGTCGGTTTTCCCCAAGTTGGAAAGTTCGCGCGCGCTGAAACCGAGGAGTTTTAGTAAACATTTGTTGCCGTAATCGTAGTAATCGTCGTCGACCAGGTTTTTTTCGATGCGGGTGGCGAGATGATCGAGATGGATCAGAGGCCGGACACGGAAAAAATCGCGGAACCGTATGAAAAGCGGGAGACGTTGCTGCAAAGTCCAAAGCGCGGTGGCGCGGCGCTCGTTTGTCTCGATCGTCTTGATCAAATCGTCGTAACGTTTTTCTTCCGTCGCGTTCCCCTCTTCGATATTGGGAAAAGCTTTTTCGAGCGCGAGTTTGAGCACCCGGGCAGGCGGGCCCACGACTTCGTAATCGTCTTTCCATTGCTGGTAGAGCGCGAGGATCGGTGTGCTCGGAGGCGACATGCCTTGCTGCGAAGGCGGAACGCGGCTGTCGATGTGCGCGCACAGGCGGGCGAGATCTTTTTTGATGTCACCAAATTTGGTGACGGGCGGGCCGCCAATAAGGTTGTGCCAGAAGTTGTTGTCGAGTTTTCGGCCGACGACGTATTCGCATTCGCAGAACTCGGGCTCAAGCGCTTCCTTGTCTTCCGGGTCGAGCTCGAAGTGCGCTTCCACCACGGTCACGTCGCCGGCAAGGATTTTGCCGCTGCTAATGTCATCAAACTCAGAGCGCGGATAATCGCGCAGTGGATCGAACCCGCGCGTTCCAAGAGGCGGATTGATTCGCTGAATAGCTTCGAGCAGGGCGGTCTTGCCGGCCTCGTTCGGCCCGATCAAAATGGTTTTGCCTTTTTCGACATCGAACCAGCCGCTATCGCGAATGCTGCGATATTTGGTCACCCTAACGCGTTGCAAAAACATCCTTAGACGAGGCTATTTGTTCGTCGATCCAAAGCCAAGAATGATCTTTTGGAAAGTGACGAGCGGCGAGCACGACCGCTTCCACAGACGAAAGTTGAAAGCGGAAACGCTGAAAAGCTAAAAACGGACGGTCGCCGCAGCGGGGTTTATTTCACCAGCTCGCGCGCTTGCCGCCGAATAATTCCACGGAGTGAAACGTTTACCGCTTTCGAGTTTGGAAACGCTTTTGCCACATCCGGTTCCAGAACGACCACATTGGTTCCTTGCGCATAGCGCCGCGCGTATTTGCCACGTTCGCCTTGCGAGAAATCGTAATCGTCTCGCATTCCGTTATTCGATTTCTTTTTCATATGACCTTCGTTCTCGTCGGTTCGCGCGTCGTGCGCTGATGATACGGATATTATCGCCTCGGTCCGTGTGAACGACAACGAGCAATTTACCGGTGAAGGCAGTGCCCATCGTCACGTAGCGCTTTTCTGTCGTGGAGTGTTCCGGGTCGGGAATCGTTAACGATAGCGGATCGGCGAAAATGGTAGACGCTTCTTCGAAACCGACACCATGTTTGGCAAAGTTCGAGCGAGCTTTTCGCGGATCTCATTCGAACGTCAACGGCATAAGGCGGCAAGTTCATTTTCGGCAATGGAAGTTCTAAACGCGAACTTGAAATCGATTGAATCTTCAGCACTGAGGGTTGAAGGAACGGAATGTTTGCGACCAATGGTTATGCCACCCACGGGGCCGACCAGCCCCTGAAGCCGTTCTCATTCGAGCGTCGTGATCCAACGCCGCGCGATGTGCAGATTGACATCCTTTTCTGCGGGATCTGTCACACCGATATCCATTTTGCCCGAAACGAATTGGGCGGGACGATCTATCCGTGTGTGCCCGGTCACGAGATCGTCGGGCGCGTGGTCAAGGTGGGGCGCGAGGTGAAAAAGTTTAAAGAAGGCGATCTGGCCGCGGTCGGTTGCCTGGTGGACACGTGCCGGACCTGCCCAAGTTGCGAAGAAAATTTGGAGCAGTTCTGCGACGAGAAGGTCCTGACCTATAATAGCGAGGATAAACATACGGGCGGGATCACTTACGGCGGCTATTCCGCGAGCATCGTGGTCGATCAAGATTTTGTGCTTCGGATTTCAGACAAGCTGGACCTGGCGGCGACCGCGCCGTTGCTCTGCGCCGGGATCACGACCTATTCGCCGCTTAAACATTGGAAGGTGACCAAGGGAAAAAAAGTGGGCGTGGTCGGGCTCGGCGGGCTGGGACACATGGCGGTCAAAATTGCGAACGCTTTCGGCGCGGAGGTGACGCTCTTTACCACTTCGCCGGGCAAAACGGCGGACGCGAAACGGCTTGGCGCGCGCGAAGTGGTGTTGTCGCGCGACGAGGAGGCGATGAAGCAGCGCGCGAAAAGTTTGGATTTCATTATCGATACGGTATCGGCGAACCACGATCTGAACGCGTATCTGGAACTATTGAAGCGCGACGGAACGCTGACGCTGGTGGGCCTTCCACCCGAGCCGGCGCCGGTGGCTGCGTTCCCGTTGATTTTTTACCGGCGTAGTCTGGCCGGGTCGTTGATCGGCGGAATCGCGGAGACGCAGGAAATGCTGGATTTCTGCGCCGAGCGCGGGATCACGTCGGACATCGAATTGATCGCAATCGACAAGATCAACGAAGCGTATGAGCGAATGTTAAAGAGCGACGTGAAGTACCGGTTCGTGATCGATATGGCGACGCTGAAGAAAAGTAAGAATTAAAGGAGCTGGGAGATCGAAGGATAGAGACGGCCAATCGCGGGTTGAGCGGCGTAATTCTTTTGTTAGGGCGAGCGCGTCGGCGCTTGAATAGATCGCGCACGTCCAACGACCAAACATACTAATATGAACAAATTCACCAGTTTACTAATAGTCTGTTCCCTGGCGCTGGCTGGAGCCGCGATGGCGCAGCAGCCCGAGGAACAAGCATCACCAAAGGAGAAAAAGGGCGCGGAAAAAACGCACGCGACCGAAGCACAGCCCGGCGCGAAAGCGGCCAAGCCTGAGGCCACGGCCGCGAAGCCAACCGGCGCAATGAAAGAGCCCGGCGCTACGACTGAGCCGGGTGCAGGAAAGGGCGGAAAGGCTCACGAGAAATCTGCGACCGCCCCGGGAACGAGTGTTTCCGGTGAACCGGCCGGCAGTCCGACGACTGAGCCGGGTGCAGGAAAGGGCCGAAAGGCTCACGAGAAATCTGCGACCTCCGCCGGTACGGGAACGAATGTTTCCGGTGAACCGACCGCCAGTGCGACGACTGAGCCGGGTGCAGGGAAGGGTCGGAAGGCTAAAGCGACCGAGAAATCTGCGACCTCGGCCGGTACGGGAACGAGTGTTTCCGGTGAACCGACCGGCAGTGCGACGCCCGGCGGCAAGCATCAGGCTGGGCAGCACGAGAAAGGGTTAAAGGCGGGTGGCGCAAACGCGAAGACACCCGCTGTTCCGGCAACGGCCGCAACGGCGAGTACTACTCCGGTAACCGCGGCATCGGCAAGCGCAGCTCCATCAGTTGCGGCAACCGGCCAACAAAATGTGGGCGCTAATGCGGCGGCCGCGGCGAAGAAGCCGGACCCGCAGCAGGTGCAGCAGGTCAAGCAGCAGGTGCAGCAAATCAAGCAGCAGCACACGAACTTCCACGCCCAAGCGAGGCCGGACAAGGTTCCGGCTGTCACGTTCAACGCGAGCTTTCGGCTCGAGGGAAGCGATCGGTGGCAGGGTCCGCAGTACGAAGTATACCGCTCGTATCATCCGGAACGGCACGATCGGGGCTGGTACAGCTCGCGTTACAACCGCGTGGAGCTGATCGGTGGCGGTTATTACTACTGGAACAACGGCTACTGGTATCCGGCGTGGGGCTACGATTCTTCGGCCGAGTATTATGCCTACGATGCCCCGATCTATGTGGGTCATCGTGCTGAGCCACCGGACCGCGTGATCGCGGACGTGCAAGCCGAGCTGCAGCAGATGGGCTACTACAGAGGTGAGGTGGATGGGTTACTCGGGCCGTTGACCCGGGAGGCGCTCACTGCCTACCAGGCTGATCAAGGACTCACCCCGACGGCGGTGATCGACGAACCGACGCTCGATTCTCTCGGGATGGGATAATTAAGAAAGTAGAAAGTCGAAAGTAGAAGGTAGAAAGTTATTTAAGAGAAGCCGCCGGGGCGCATGAATGCTTCGGCGGCTTTTCTGTTTTAGGGCGCAAGGAGCGAAGAGTCGATCTGATTAATGAATCCCGCCGCCCCGGCGGGAAGCTGGCAGCGCGGGTCTATAGAACCAGTTAATATCGACGCAACGCAGAGGGCCGGGTTTCGCTTTCCAAGTAATGAAGGTTCTGAGCACCAGGCCATCGAGTCTTTTCCCAAGGGTCTTCAGAATCGTTACCGCCGTCACGTTTCCTTCAGGGCTGACTTCTACGCGATAAAGCCCGCTCGCATTCGGTGCAATTATTCTCAGGTTGGTAGGGAGTAACGGATACGGAAAGTAGGTGAATTCCTTTCGTATGTCTGAATCTCCCGCGGTAACAACGATATGGACTGCCCCTCGCGGGACAGGAACATCGAGCGGCTTGTCTTCGACGTGTTTCGGAGGCGGCGTGGCCTGCGTGGTCACGCCTGTGGCAAGAATCAGCGAGGTAGCTAATAGAACAAATAGTGTTCGCATCGGGAAGCGGGAAGACCGTGGCCTTATTTGCCTAACGATTTCAGTTGGGACCGGACCAGGCGGTCTTCGAATGCTTTGTTCTGATTTTGGGCCAGGCAATCCTGAAACTGGCTGATGGCCCCGACTTTGTTCACCTCAGACAATCGTTTCATTCCGGCGAACATCGCCGCTTGCATGTGTCTGCGGGCGTCGTTTTTCAAAAATCCGCTGTTGAAATCCAGAAATTTTTCCGTCGGGATTTTGTCTAAAAGAAAACCCGCGATCTGACCGTTCCAATCGGGGCCCTTGGGCGGATTGCGCGTGTTCACGTATTCGGCCAGCTCGCGATTGGCCTCGGCGATATCGGGCAAATGAGATTGCGCGACCCAAAGTAGCAGCCGGAAATAGTCCTGTATGGCGGGCGCGAGCGTGCATCGCATCTGGAGATCGGCGACGGCGCTGGACCACTGACCGCTCCGCATTTCGGCAAAGGCGCGGAATTGGATCGCAGAAAGATTTCTTGGGTCGAGCTGAAGCGCGCGATCGTAATCGGCGATGGCATGTTTGAGCTCGCCCTGCATTGATTTGGCGTCGCCGCGAAGAACGAACGTCATGACGCGGGCCGGATCGATCCCGAGGACGCGGTCAAAATAGATGATGGCGGCTTCTGTTTCGCCACGATCCAGTTTGAGCACCCCAAGATTGTTAAGCGCCGACGCGTTTTTCGGATTGAGGTCGAGCGCTTTGTTGTAATCGGCGGCGGCCCCGACGGAGTCGTTCTTGTATTTTTTGACCAGGCCGCGGTCGTTGAAAGCGTCGCTATTTTTCGGATTCAACTCCAGAGAGCGATCGAGATCGGCGAGGGCGCCATCGTAGTCTTGTCTTTTGAAGCGCTCCCGGGCCCGTTGCATGTAGGTGTCGGCTTCTTTGACATTGGAGTTATCGCCCGCGGCGCCAGTGGCAGCCACGGAAGGCGACGCCGGTGGGGCGGGCGCCGGCGTTGTTTGCGCGATTGTCGATCTTTGTTGCCGGATGTAACCGATGCCGTGGGCGACGAGCCAGATGCCGCCTGCAAAAAGAACGAGCGCGCCAAGAATGACGATGGCGATTAAGGGACCGAACCATTTTGTGTTCGCGCCGACGACGACAGGCAGCGGCGGCGAAACAGATGCGGGCGTGGGTTGTTTTGTTTCAATCGGCGATGTCGGTAGATTCGCCGGAGCCGAAGCTTTCTCGACGTCGAGAAGAGCCCGGACCGAGATCGCCAGGCGTTCGATGTGGCTCTTGAGCGGCCGTGTTAGCGCGTCGAGCCAATGCGGCGTGCCTAAATAATATTTCAAGTCATCGCTAGCCGGAACATCCGCGATACGAAATTGAAGGATGTGGAGATGGGAATCGACCGCCAGTTGAACTTCGCGGAGGACCTGTTCGGATTGATTCGAATGGGCCGAAAAGACCAGCACCATGATTTTGCTGGCCTCCATGGCGCGGGTGATTTCGCCGGCGAACGAGCGGCCCGGTTGAACGTCGCGCGGCGCGATCCAGCAGCGAATGCCGGCCGATTCCAGCGCGGCGCAGATGGTATCGGCGGTGACTTTATCCTCCTGCGAATACGAAATGAAGACATCGCGCGTTTTCGGCGTCATTCGGTACCGAGGTTAGCGGAAACTTTTTTTGATGGAAATTACAAAGTAGAAAAACTCAGGCATGGCCTGAGCCGTTATCAGTTATTTGTTATTGGAGAGCAGAAGCTCAAAGCGGCTCTAGCATTGTGCCCCGGCAACGTGAAGTCCCGCAGAAACACTTCGATTCTTGCTCCGCTTCGCGCGTAACGGGTTCGTCTACTTCCAGCTGGTAATCGTAGGAGAGTTCTTCACCCGGCCGAATGTGGCGCAACGCGTAAATAAAGACGCGCCCGTCTTCTTCGATCGCTTCGCAGTTCGGGTCGCAGGAATGATTGATCCAGCGCGCGTCGTTTCCACCAATCCTCGGGTCGATCACTACCGCGCCGTCGTCCAGACCGAAGAGGAACGTGTGCGGGTCGTTGGAGTCGTCGGGCACACTCTCCCAAGTCACGCGTTTTCCCGTGTATTCGATGATGCGCGCCTTTTTCCGGATGCGTTTCGTGGCAAAAACGCCATGCCCGTGGACGCGCGACCGGCGAACTTCTATCGACGCTGACAATCGTTTCCCCCGGCGTTGTTTCTTCGATCGCACAAATTTTCAGAGGTCCGACGTCAGCGATGAGCGGTCAGCGAGCAGAGGGGCCGCGAACTCGACGTCTGATCCAGGAAGGGTTTTTCCGACAGTCGAGAATCGCACGGACACGAACTATGTTCGCCTCGAAGCGGTAGTAAATCGCAAACGGGAAGCGTTTACTCAGGCTGCGGTGATATCCGAAAACTCTGGCGTGAATACCACCTTGGGTCGCCAACGAGTCAACGTCGTCCAAAAGTGATTCCCGGAAATGGCTTCCGAGCCCCCTGCGCTTGATGCTCATAAAATCGAAATCCCGCAATTAAATCGTCCTGCGCCTCTGGCAGGATTTGGATCCTCACGAAGTTTGACGGCGGATATCAGCCTTCGCTTTTTCCCATTCGACAAACTTAGATTCTCCGGACTCGATATTCCGTTCACGCTCGCGTAACTCTTTCTCATGCCAGGCGGGCGATTCGACCGACCCAGGATCTGCCGATAAACTTTGCCAAAGCGCTTCCATCGTTTGCAGCTTTTCTTCGACACTCATTTCGTTCAATGGGAGAATCGGAACACTCACGGCACCCATTATAATCTGGTCGCGCCGGTTTGTCAGCGCGGATTGCGCCGCTGGCCGCGACCATTCTTTAGCGTGCCAAATTGCCCGAGCCAGGATTTCGAGACTGCGATGACGTAAGCGGCTTTTGGAATCGAGAAGGCGCCGCCTTTCGCGTAACGCCGGACGGCGGTTTCGATGGCGGATTGAATGGCGCGAAGCGCTTCCGGCGTTTGACGGGCGAGCAGTCCGGCGGTGCGGACGCCGGCGTTGCGTTCGGCGTCGAACACGTAGCGCGCGGTCGGCACTTTCCACTGAATGGTGTGCAGTTTGAAAACCATCGAACCGCCGTCGAATCCAGCGCGCTCGAGCGCTCGCCGGAATTCTTCTTGGCTTTCAAATAAATAGTACGGCGGCCCCGGTGGAAGATCGACATCCAGGTCGGCGTGCGCCTTTATGGCGTCGTCCACGAGTTTAATGAATGGATTTTCTTCTTTTCGAGCCCAGGTGGTGAACCCGAATTTGCCGCCGGATTTCAAGACGCGGAACGCTTCAGCGATCGCGCGTTCCGGATCGGCCAGATGCAACAAGGCGAAATTGGCCAGGACGCGATCGAAGCTGGCATCGGCGAACGGCAAATTTTGGGCGTCGCCTTCCTTGAATTGGATGCGCGGAGACATTTTTTTGGCGATCGCGACCATCTCTTTGGAAAAATCGAGACCAGTCGGCCTCGCGTCGCGCTCAGCTACTGCGGCCGAGACGTAACCCGGCCCGCAACCAACATCCAGGATCGACATCTTCGCCGAAACTTCAGCGGCATCGAGCAGAGGTGGAATGAATTGCCGGGTCGAAGTCGACCAAACCGAATCGTATTTATCGGCGACGCGCGCCCAGCCTTGATGCTCGAACTCGGTGAAAGGGTCCACGGGAAGAAAAGGATGAAGGATGAATTAAGAAGGCACAAAAAAGTAGAAATTAAACGAAAACGCCGGCTCGTGAGCCGGCGTTTCAGAAAATTGCGCTATCGCGTTATCGGCGGTCGTTGTCGCGATAATCGTTACCGCGGCCATCATCATGGCGGCGGTCCCAGCCCTGTTGGCGGTGTTCCCCGCGGACGTAATGGCCGTGGATCCAATGATGCCCGAAGCGCGACATATGTCCCGGGACCCAAATCATTTCATAGTCGTTGGCCCAATACCGCGGGCCATGGCTGTAGAATGGCCGGTCGCCAACCTGGATTTCGATGCGATCCGCTCGAACAGCGGTAGGAATAAGAATACTCGCGCCAATAATGGCAACGAGCAGAAGTTTGTTGTTAATCATGTACCACTGATTCACGCGACGCACCGCGCTGGCCAATACCTTCTTGGTGGTACGTAATACTTTTTAAGTATGGTCGTCTGCCTGTGAGCGAGCGGGAGCTGATTGAAGGATGAAGGCACAAAAAGTATGAAGTAAAAAATGGAAAGGGTAAATTAGAGAGCCGCCGCTATGAGATCAGATTTCAGAGATCGGAGATCAGAGGACAGCCTCCTGCGCGCCAAAGCCGCTACGGCGGCGGTGCGAGATCAGAAGTCAAAGGGCAGAATTGTTGTCGCGGTAGTTTGTTTGTTGATCGCGCTCAGTCACGTGGCCAAGAGTCAGGACACGAACAAAACGCCGGCGCCGCAGCCGAAACCTAAACCTAGAGCTGCGCGCGTCCACGCGGCGCCCAAGCCGCAACAACAACAGCAACCATCGGTCGCGCGCGCGCCGGTCAACGTTCGTCCCAGTTATGCAGATGCACTGCGACAATATCGCCACGAGCGGCACGATCGTATTTGGTGGAAACGGCATTTCACGACCATCGTTCTTGTGGGAGGCGGCTACTACTATTGGAACGCCGGCTATTGGTTCCCGGCGTGGGGTTACGATCCAGTCTACCAATATTACGATTACGACGGCCCGATTTATACCTACGGCAATCTGTTGCCGGACCAGGTGATAATAAATGTTCAGCGCGCACTTCAGGAAGAGGGCTATTACTCGGGGGGATTCACCGGTTCGCTTAGCTCAGCTACGCGCCAGGCGATTGCGAATTATCAGCAAGACGCCGGCTTGATCGTCACGGGAGTGGTCGATGCGCCGACGGTGGCAGCGCTCGGTTTGGAGTGAGGTCCGAGCCGGACAGGCGGAGGACCCGCCTTCGCTAGGGCTACGGCGTGGCAAGCAGAGGGCAGATAACAGATAACAGATAACAGAAGCCGGTTGTGTTTTGCCGTTTCTCGACGATACTGTCTCAAGTTTCTCTGCTGCGATTTCCCGTGAACCGTATCAGGTTCTCAACCCGTCGGGAGTCAACCAGTCGTCAGCGGTTGACTGTGTCTCTTATAAATATATGAAAGCCGATCTCGTTAAAGCCGCTTCCGAAGTTATCCCTAATCAGCAAATTTTGGTGAACATGGTCTCGCGCCGGGTACGTCAGCTCTGTCTCGGACATCGTCCGCTCGTGGAATTCGCTCCCGGGCTCGGTCACGCCGATATCGCCCTCACCGAGATCGCCAATAAGAAGCTGGCGTACGAGTCGACCTTCGGCCAGAACGGAAACGCTGCGCCGGCGGAAGTGGTGCAATTCCCAGGAATCATCGTCACCAAGAAAACGGTGGCGAAGAAAAAAGCAGCGTAACGGAGTATCAAACCGCGGATCACGCGGATTTACACGGATCGGACCAGAAAGGTCTTAAGGTTTGGGCCGGCAAAGGCGCTAGCGGCCGTTTGAATCGTTTTCGCCGAAACGCTTTCGCTTATCTCTCACCGATCGCATTTCCACCGGCACACTAGTAGTACAGATGTCGCACCAATGGCGCTGGGCGCTCTTTAAGCGTTTCCGTGTGCCACATTTATCGCACACAAACACTTCGGTATCAGCTCGTCTGGTCTGTCTCACGGTTGTTCGGTTGAATCGGATCGGGACGCGGTTCTGCGCGTGTCAAAGCGGAAGGATGAAGGAGGAAGGATGAAGGAGGAAGGATGAAATCAGAAGTAGGCCTCCTGCGCGCCAAAGCCGCTGCGGCGGCGGTGCGATGTGAGACGTTGGCTGACAGGGCAACTCACGCGGTTGCCGATCGCGATAGTCGGCATACGTTCAGCGCGACGGTCAGCTTCGATGAGAGTTACGAAGATGGACAAGGCGAAGAAGGGCTAAATGGAAAGTCATTTTTTCGTGCTTCTTATCAGCATCGCCGCGAGCTTCTCGTGCCGGGCTGAGACAAAATCTCCTGACTCGCCAACGCAAAGGCCTCCGTCGGTGTGCCCCGAAGCGAAAGAATCGCGTCCGCTGAAAGGCTGAAAACAGAGGTCAGACGTAAATCCGCGGTTAAGCTGAAACGCGTTGCGTCGCAACCATGTCCGCGGCGCAGATCTCGCGAGCGAGTCCCCGCGCTTCCTCTTCAAGAGGGCCAATGGTGAACTGCGTGCATGTGCGACGGTCGCTGAGATATTGCCGCACCCACTGCTCGAGGCCGCCGCTTCGTTCGCATTGAGCGACGTGGACAAGATTATGCAGGAGCAACTCGCGATCGGCCCAGGAATCGGCACGAATGATCACAGCATGGCCAAAACCTACGCAACGCGTGTCGTGGGTGATGATGCCGCTGCGTCGCGCGGCTTCCGCCAGCTCCTTTTTGTCAGGCAGCGGAATTCGATCGACAACCAGCACTCTTATTTTGGAACAATCTTTGACGCCGGCACAGCGCGCGTCGGCCATGTGCCGCGGGCCTAGCGGGGCGCCGCGAGCGAGAACGAATTCTTCCGTTTCTTTGGCCCATTCATAAGCGAGCGGCAAAAGTTCTTCGAATGTTTCCTGATTAATCAATGGCATAATGGGGAATTGGAGTGACGAAAAGAAAAGCAAGAGCCGTGCACGCGAAGTAAAAAGTAGAAGGGAGACGGCAGGTGGCAGGAAAAGTTGAGGCTGAGGGATTTAGAGTTGAGTCGCCGAAGCCTGCACAGGGGCGATAGCGGAAAATACGCTCCAAATTAGCAGCGGTGCTGGGGTAGGATTGCGGCAAATGAACGAGCGGCATGAAGAAATAGCATCGACGGTTCCGGTGGACCTCGATGCGTTGCCCCGGCTGCGCGGGTTTCGGTTGCGCGGAATGGAGATGACGCGGCTGGAAACTTTTATCGACGCGGCGTTCGCGTTCGCGATCTCGATGCTGGTGATCGCGGCTAATCAGGTCCCGGGCAATATCGATGAATTACTGGGCGCTTTCCGGCATGTGCCGGCGTTCGTGGCGAGCATCGTGGTGCTTGGAATTTTTTGGCGCGGACATTGGACATGGAGCCGGCGTTACGGTCTCGAAGATGGCGTCTCGATTTTCATTAGTTGGGCAATGCTGACCACGATCCTGATCTATATCTACCCGTTGCGAGCAGTTTTCGGGTCGATGTGGTTTCTCCTCAGTCACGGTCGAGTGGGCCAGGCACTCGGGCTCCGGAGTGACGCGCAAGCGCGCTCTCTTTTCGCGATCTTCGCCATCGGGTTCACGGCCATCGCACTGGAGATCTTGCTCCTGAATCTGCGGGCCTGGCAATTACGGGAGCCATTGCGGTTAAACGAACGAGAAAGATTGATGACCCGCGAGGACATCGCGGGATGGAGCCTGCCCGCGGTCGTGGGCATCATCTCGCTGGTGCTGGCGCTGACCCTACCGATTGAAGAG
Source organism: Chthoniobacterales bacterium (assembly GCA_035936875.1). Classification (GTDB taxonomy): domain Bacteria; phylum Verrucomicrobiota; class Verrucomicrobiia; order Chthoniobacterales; family UBA10450; genus DASYVQ01. The sequence goes on along the minus strand of DASYVQ010000160.1, from coordinate 13,584 downwards.
ATCGCCTGGAGCGGTTGGGTTTATTTTTCGATGGCGATTCTGGTGCCGCTGCATTCCGCCTACCGGAAGAGAAGGCGACAGAAGTGACGACTGACTTAGCGATTGAAAGATCGCTAAATCACTGACTCGTTAAATCACTAAAATGTGTTAAGCGGTTTGCGGAGCGCTCTTTCTCAGCATCAAACCGGCGACGATGCCGACGCAGAGGAAGCCGATGATTTGGATCGACATGTAGGACGCGGTGTAGACGCAAGGGAAGCCATACCAGTTCCAATACGAAACATTGGTCGCGATGGCGGCCAGAATTCCGGTAACGAAAACGAAACCGACACGCCCGGCAAAGCTGCCAATCAGCGTCTGGGCCAGAAGGAAGACGGCGAGAATCGCTTCAATCAGCTCGGTCGCGAATTCGGTTCCCAACGATTTGCCGAACGCGAACGGTGTCCCGGATGGGTGATACACGAGAAGCCCGGAAGGATTCGTGGCGAGTTTTTCTTGGACATGCTTCATCGCTTCGCTGCGCTCTTGCCGCGTCGGGTTCGGGCCGAGGCCGGGGCCTGGGAAGAAATAGAAGCCGGACTGTTCGCCGATGCTCGATTGCATTGCGGCGAGGACCGTTTGTTCGTTGGGAATTTCGCTGATGCCGGCGTGACCGAGCGGCAAGAACATGTGCGCGATCGACGTCCATATAAACATGACGATTCCACCCAGAATGCCGGCGAGGAGAATTTTCATAGGAAAGGAGGATGACGGATGAGGGATGAAGGAGGGAAGAAAAATCGGCAGCCGAAGAAAACGAGCTCCCGAGAAATTAACTGGGCCCGTAACGCAGCATGAGCTGCTGACGGATTTCCATTTGAACTTCCGGCCGCAAACGGCTGATTAGTTTCTCGCGGCGTTCAGGGTCCATCGCGGCCAACTCGGCCACGAATTTGTCCCGCGTTTTCTTTTTCTCGTAGCGGCTCCATCCGATACCGAGAGCGAGGAAAGCGCTAATGGTCCAGACAGTGATTGTGGTCCACGAAATCATGAGGACAGCGGACAGTCCGGAAAGGGATCTCTTTCAAACCGCGAAACTCTCGCCGCAGGAGCAATGGGCGACGGCATTCGGGTTCGTGACTTTGAAGCCGCCTTTTTGCAAGTCTTCGCTGTAATCGAGCACCGAGCCGCTGACGAAAAGCGCGCTCTTTGGATCGACAACCAGGCGCACGTTGGAGGCCGGAACGAGGATGTCGCGCTCTTTGGGGCCGTCCACCAAATCCATCGTGTATTGCAAGCCGGAACAACCGCCGCCGACCACGGCCAAACGCAATGCGCCGTTCGGGTTTCCTTTTTGTTCGAGCAACGACGCCAGTTTACGCGCCGCGTTCTCGGTCACTTTGATCAGGCGTTCGTTGCCGATCTTGTAATTGACTGTGGGCGAATCGGTGGCCATGAAAATCAAGAAGCGACGAAAACAGGGAGCTGAGCATCTCCTTTTTGAAAGATATTTTCCTCCGCGATCGCCTGAACTTCAGCGAGATTCGAGACGTGCGAAAATTTCTCGCGCAGCCGTTTCGCATCGGGCATCGACTTCGAGTAGGCCATCAACCGCGCGCGCATCGAGCGAATGGCCGGTTCTTCCGCGCCCCATTCGCGCACAATGAGCTGGCAATGCCGCAGAATTAAAGTCCATCTCTCAGACAGACCGGGCGGACCGATAATCTCGCCGGTCGCGAGATAAGATTTCGTGTCCCGGAAAATCCACGGCGCGCTCATGGCCGCGCGTCCGATCATTGCGCCGGCAATTCCAGTTTCACTGCGCCGTCTCGCGACGTCAGCGGCGCTGGAAAGATCGCCATTGCCAATGACGGGAATCGGAACGGCGGCGGCAACTTCACCGATGACGTTCCAATCGGCCGCGCCGGAGTAACCTTGCGCGCGCGTGCGCCCGTGCACGGTCAGCGCAGTTATTCCGGCATCCGCAAGAATGTGCGCGACACGCACCGCGTTGATCGAATCGGCGTCCCAGCCGATCCGGATTTTCGCCGTCACTGGCATCGGCGCGACCGCGCGAACGACCGCGGCCGCGACACTCGTTAAAGTCGGGCAATCTTTTAGCAACGCGGAGCCGCCGTTCTTGCAGACGACTTTATTGACCGGGCAACCGAAGTTCAGATCGATAAAATCGGGTCGGACCCAATCAACAACTTGTTTCGCCGCTTCCGCCATGTGCTCGGCGTCTCCGCCGAAGAGTTGCACACCGATCGGACGCTCGATCTCATCGAAATCGAGATATTCGCGGGTGCGCTCGTTCCGCCGGAAAATTCCCTCAGCCGAAACAAATTCGGTCGTAAGAACGTCCGCGCCATATTCTTTGCAGAGTTGCCGGAAAATTTTATCCGATACCCCGGCCATGGGCGCGAGGTAGAGCGGGAAGCGATTTTGAAACCAGGGCAGATTCATTTTCGTTTGCTCTATTTTCTCACAAAATTGTCCGCGGCGCAGGTGAATCGGTCGCTCCGTTAAAGGCCAGTGCAGCTCGCGCTAATTTCAGGCCGCGCTACGGAGCAATTGCGCGACTTCGTTTTGCACGCTCTCCAGCTCGTCGAGGCGCAAACCCGGATCGGGCACGATGAAGGCGTCGCCCGTGGCGCCGTGCTCGTAAATCAAGACACGCCCCTTCTCGGCGTTTTCGGTTTTAATTTGTTTCAAGACGCGTTTGCGTTCGAGCATGGCGGCGAGGACGTAGCACGCGTTGGCCGGCGGATTTTCCGACGCAATCAGGCGTCGAAAAAGTTGTTCGGCATTTTCTTTGGCCAGCGGCTCTGGCTCCGCCGGGAGCGGTTCATAACGCGTCTTCCAAAATGAAAACGGCTGAATGTTCTCGTTCCGGTTCGCCCATCCTTCTTCACTTAAATCTTCGCGGCGATAACCATCGGCATCGTGAAAGAGCAGGGTGTAGAAATATTCGCCGGGCGTAAACGGCCGTTGCGTCGCAGCGCACTTGTCCGCGCGATGCTTGATCGCCCATTCGTTCGGCAACGGATTCATCGGGCGAATATACGCCGCGCGCTGGCGAGATGAAAGCGCGGCGCTTCGCGGTTGGCGGCGCGCAGATAGAGCAGGTAAAGACCGATCGCGGCGAACAGCAGATTCGGTGTCCAGGCTGCGACCAGGGGCGAGATGCGGTCGCCTTCGCCAAGCGCGAGAAAGAGATGCGTAAGAAAATTCATTGAGAAAACGAGAACGATCGCGCTGGCGACGCTGGCGAGGACGCCGCGGCGCGAATAACCGATGCCGAGCGGCGCGGCGATGCAAACGACAACCAGGCACGTCCAGGGCAAGGCGAGGCGATATTGGAGATGGGTGCGGAATGGCGCGAGCAGAGTTGCCGGAAAATCGGAATTGAAATGCAAATATTCGCGCAATTCCGGCAGACTGAGGAATTCGGCACGCACATTGGCGCTGCCGAGACGAAACGGCGTCTCGCTCCAATTTTCGATCTTGAGCGAAGGCTGGATTTGTTCGTCGAGAATGTTTCCAGCGGCATCGTAGTGGACCACTTTCACCTGTTCGAGTTCCCACACTTTCGTTTCCGGATGATACACGGCGCGGCCGGCCAGATAATTTGTGACAATGTTGTCGCGCGCGTCCTGCTGAAGGATCTGCACATTGTTGAACGTCTCGTGGCCCGGGCGAAAACTTTGGATAAACCAGGTGCGCGCGTCGGTCCGATTACGAAAGATTTGTCCCTGAATGAGCGGGCTCTGCCGCCCGCGCGCAATGTAGAGAAGGTTCTTTCGTGCCAGCTCGGCATGCGGTGCGAGCGAATAATTCAGCGCCATGCTCGCGCCGACGGTGACCAAACCGGCGCCGATCAACGGCAGAAGAACGCGCGGCACGCTCACGCCCGCGGTCAACATCGACACAATTTCATTCGCACGCGACATTCGCCCCAGCGAAAAAAGAAGCGCCAGCAAAAGCGAGACCGGCAGAAGGATGACGAAAACCTGCGGCACTTGGGTGGCGTAATACCGGATGGTGAGGAGGACCCCGAAATGTTCGTCGATGAAGGTCGAAATGTTGTCGCTCACGTCGAAAATGAGCCAGATCGAGAGAAATCCGGCGATGCAGTAAATGTAGACCTGCAAAAAATTCCGAATGACGTAGCGATCGAGCAGTTTCAAAGGAAGTGCGGATTGCGGATTACAATAGCATTTCCGTGCCGAGATTTCACTCGTTTGCCGTCGCAGTGTGGTTGTAGCATTATAGGTCGATGAGCACGGCAGAGTTAAAAGAGATCATCGACCAGCGGACGCCGGAAGAGCGTCAGTGGATGACTTCGTATTTGCTCGACAAAATGTTTGCTGTGCCCGAGCTCCAGCAAACGGCCGAAGAACTGAAGGACCTGGCGCGTCTCCGGTCCGAGCTTCTCGCGGGCAGCCACAGTGTTTCGCAAGCTCAAGCGGAAGAACATTGGAATGAGACGTGAGCGGCTGGCAATTTGTCGTTCATCAACAGGCGCTCGACACCATTGATAGTTTGCGGCCGGCAGAGCGACGCGCGATTCGGGCTGCACTTCTAGTTGATCCCCCAAAATGATCGCGTTGAAAAATTCTCTCGGCACCGAATTTGTCGAACGAATTCGCACCATTTTCTCGGAGAACGGGCTGCTCTCAAAGGCGAAAAACTTCGAGTTCCGTCCGCAACAACAGGAGATGGCGGTCGCGGTGGCGCGGGCGCTGGAGGAAGATCGACATCTGGTGGTCGAAGCGGGCACGGGCGTCGGCAAATCGCTCGCTTATTTGGTGCCGGCCATTCTCTTCGCGCTTGAGCAACACAAAAAGGCCATCGTCTCGACGCACACGATCAATCTTCAGGAACAACTTGTTCATAAAGACATCCCGATTCTGAAAAAAACGCTGCCGGTCGAGTTCGATGCCGCGCTCATGAAAGGCCGGCAGAATTATCTTTGCCCGCGGCGGCTGGAGCGCGCGTTGCAAAGCGCCACTGAGCTTTTCACCGGTCCCGAGCAAACCGAACTGACCCGGATTGGAGAATGGGCCAGCACAACCCGGGACGGTTCTCTCAGCGATTTGTCGGTTGAGCCCGATCCGAAGGTGTGGGCACAGGTTTGCAGCGAAGCGCACATCTGCACCCAAAAAACCTGCGGGCAAAATGTACTCTGTTTTTATCAGCAAGCGCGCAAACGCCTTCTCGCCGCCGACGTGATCGTGATGAACCACACCTTGCTCTTCATGCTGCTCGGCGATCCCAAGGAACAGGAGGAGCGCGAGAGCGGATTTCTTTTTCCGAACGACTTCATCATTTTCGACGAAGCCCACACGGTGGAGCAGGTCGCGTCGCGGCAAGTCGGGATCGGCATTTCGCAATACGGGCTAAGATCGACAATTCAACGCCTCTACAACGCGCGCACTCGCAAAGGGCTCTTCACCATTATGCGCGATGCGAACGGCGTGAGGCTCGCGGCCGAGCTGGTCGACGACGTCGATAAATTTTTTGATGCGGTGGAATCAAAATCCGATTTCAAAAAAGGCCGCGAGTTTCGCGTGCGCGAAACCGATTTTGTCCCGGACACGATCACTGGCCGGCTGATGGCGCTTCAAACGCGCATCACCGAAGTGGTCAGGCGCGCGGATGACGAGTTTCTGAAAGCCGAGCTTCAGGAATTTGGGAGGCGCATTCGCGATGCGCGCGATGGCATCAAGATTTTTCTCGAGCAAAGCGCGCGCGACCACGTGTATTGGGTCGAGCGCACTGGCAAGACGGCGCAATTTCTTTCGCTCAGCGCCACTCCGGTCGATCTCGCGCCGGTGCTGCGCCGCATGATTTTCCGGGAAAATTGCTGCTCGATCATGACGAGCGCGACGCTCGCGGTCGGCCGCGCCGATCTGGCTTATTTTCGCGACCGCATCGGCGCGACCGAAGCCGAGCCGGTGCAGCTTGGCAGCCCGTTCGATTTTCAAAAGCAGATGAAAATTTTCATCGTGCAAAAAATGCCCGACCCGCGCGACGCCGGATATCAGAAAGAACTGGAGCGCTGGATCGCGCACTTCGTCGAAAAAACTGATGGCTGCGCCTTTGTTCTTTTTACGAGCTACCGCGACATGCAACAGGTGGCCGGGCAGATGCAGAAATTTTTTGTGGAGAAAAAGATGAATCTTCTCGTGCAAGGCGGCGGCGCGCCGCGGAGCAAGCTGCTCGAGCAGTTCAAAACGACGCCGCGCAGCGTGCTTTTCGGCACTGACAGTTTTTGGGGCGGTGTCGATGTTCCGGGTGAAGCGCTTTCGAACGTGATCATCACCCGATTGCCATTCGCAGTGCCGGATACGCCGTTGATTGAAGCGAAGCTGGAGTTGGTGCAGGAACGCGGCGGCGACGCCTTCACCGAATATTCGCTGCCGGAGGCCATCCTGAAATTTCGACAAGGCGTTGGGCGTTTGATCCGAACCAAGAGCGACCACGGCATCATCGTGATTTTGGATAATCGGATCGTGACTAAGCCCTATGGCCGCTCCTTTATGCAAGCTCTGCCGAAATGTCCCGTGGAAATTATTTAACGATTCGCGGTCTGTAGAAATCCGCTACGTCGTTTGAGCCGCGTGGCGGAGCTTTACGCGGCGTTACCGAAATGTCCGGTCGAAATTATTTAAACTGTAGCGGCGGTCTATGACCGTCGGACTAATCTCTGACTTCTGTGGTCTGACCTCCGAGCTCCTTTGGCACGCCGTAGCCCATGTCTCGCCGTAGCATCTTAGCGAAGGTCGGATTGGCGTAGGCGGCTGACTTCTTTCCCTTGTAAGCTATGGTTGGTGGATCGTCTAGATTTCCGAATTGAAGCTAACGGCCGCAGTGCGGTTTTCCACTCCGAGCTTGGGATAAATTCGCTCGAGATGCTTACCGACGGTGGCCGGTTTTATTCCCAGGATTGCCGCAATTTCCGCGTTCGATTTACCGCGCACGAGCCATCGGGAGGAACGATCTGTTTAGCGATCTAGGAGCGCAAACGTCAAATGTTTAAGTACGACCCCATCTTTGCCACTGGTTCCCAACGGTCACTGGTTGAAAGAGGTACAAGCTTGACTTCAAAACGCCATCATCAGATGATCATCGCAATCCGCACTCGCGCGACGCGATGACCGTCTTCGACATAACGATTTTGATCGGAGCTATTTGCGGCCTAACGATGGTGATCGGTGGAATCGTCTTGCTTAAGGCGGGTGTGATAAAACTTGAGCAGGTGGCGCCAGGCCCCGGCTCCAGCGACGGCATCTCAGCGGAAATTTTGAAGTTTATTAAGATTCAAACCCGCTACCCGGCACTTGGCCTCTTTGTGATTGGCTTGGTGTTTGTGGTTACAGCTGCACTCATCTCGAAGCCGACCGATACTGCTGCAGTCACTTTGAAGGGTCTAATCGACGCGCCGAACCCTGCTGCGTTTAAAGTCGAGGTCAACCCAACAATGTGGGCAAAGTTAAGCCCGGACAATGACGGCACCGTTGACGCTCTCTTTCATCCCGATGTGCAGAAGATCGCGATTCATTTTTTCGCTCCTCCGGGAATGGACCGGCCGACAGACCAACGCACACTTGATCTTCGGAAAGATCGCATTCTTGATTTTAAGAGGATCAAATTTAGCAAGGTTCTGGAAGAACCTTCCCCCGGGCCAAGTGTGCCGCCGCCAGCAAATATCCAAAATCAAGCGGCCGTGAACGTGCAGGCGAAATCTTTGCCAGCTACTATCATTTCATTGCCAAAAGACGTAAAAATCGAGCCGCTCGAATCCAAGAAGGCATTTTAGTAAGATGAAGCGCTCGTTATTCATCGCCGTACTTTTTTTCGCTGTCGGATGGTGCAGCCCCCAACGCATGCAATCGCAGCCTATTTCGGTAGCGTTTGTCGACGGGTTTGTCACCCGGTATGGACAACCTGTGCCTGGGGTAACTGTCTCCCTCGTTCATCCAAGGATTGGCCGAGGTGCCCCTTCGTCCACCGACATCGGTGGACACTATTTCTTCGTCAACGTGCCGATGCAGCCCGATCCCTACTACATTGAGGTTTATTGGGGAACTCAGTTGCTGTTTCGCAATATCATCCTCGTCAGCCAGCCCCGCATCCAGTTGCCACCCATCAATCTTTAGCGCGAATTGAATGTGCTCGATGAAGATGGGGTCGTATCTAAACATTCAACATTTCGCATGTTCTTCGCAATTTTGTCCGTTTGGCAATTTCTCGTTCCAGCCGGCGAATTTCGCTGAATCAATTCCTTCGGAAAGCACCCCGATGTCCCCAACGAAAGCATCGATCTTGTTTATCTTGATCCGCCGTTTAATTCGAACGCCGAATCGTAATCCAAAACCCTACATTGCAGAGGCGAAAATTGTATCGACTCCGATTGGTCGAGGTTATAACACCTTTCGCAACAATCTCCCTCCATGAAAATTCAAAACGTCTCTTTCAAAACTTGTGCTTTCGCCACAGCAACAACCATTGCGATCTTAATTTTCGCTTCGCGGTTGCCCGCGCAGAGCGAACACACACTTGCCGGCGTTGCGAAGTGGCTGGTCTCACAGCTTCCCCAGCTTTGTGGCGTTCAGACATCTAGCAATTCTCCCGACGGAAGCGTCATCATCGAATTAAGCTCACGGGTCAGCAATATACGTTTCGATCCATCATCCAAGACTCTGTCGTTTGTATGGAACCGCACCTTGAAAGCACACGGACCCGATGGAAGTGAATTAGAGCTGCCCGCTTTCTATGAAAAGCGAGGTAACCTAACAGAGCACGTGTCGATCAATCTGAGTGCAATCAACCCGAACGCAGCAAAGGTGGTCGATTCTAGCGACCTCAAAACCAAGCAGCTGTGGGAGGTTCAGCTCGGTTCCGGAAACTCAAGAGCGTTCGTTCTCAACGGAAATGAATTGGGTCGGATCAATCTGAAATATTTCCAATCAAAGGAAGATGCGGCGCAGGTGCGCCGTGCGTTTATGGACGCGGCCAATCTCGCCGGCGCATCGACCGGTTACACGCCCGATACGTCGCAATAACGCATCGCTACTTTCGTTCAATCTTCACGATTCTGACTTGCGGCAGCGAACTCGCGGTGAAAGAGGTCCAACCGCCATGGACTTCACCCTGCTTTAAGCTCGTTGGCAATACGTTCAATCCGCCTTTGTGATCACCTTCGCTATCCGTGTAAGCGAATTCCATGTAAGTGATTGTGCCAGGCCCATCATTTCGGAATTTCCAAGTCCATGTCGTGTGGTTTACCTGAGAAACGCTAATCGAAACCCCGGAGCCAAGGCTCTGCCATGGACTCCAGCTTTGGCCAAAAGCTGATACCGAGAGCATCAAGAATAGAAGCAATTTTGTTTTCATAGAGGGGTTGTTATTGAATGCGTTTAATACGCGGGGCTTTGACGCCATTCAATTGAAATCGTTTAGGTCTGGATCCGGCCTGCCGGCCGGGTTAGATCCAGGGCAGTGGCGCTTCGAGATTTTCCAAAGTTCATTCGTGATCATTATGAAATCCACGAGTGGCGCCACGCATCGGCGGTGCTTCGGACGGATTTCCTGCGCGAAGTGGAAGTGTCACTTTGACGGCCCCAGTGGACTAGTTCAGAAACAAAACTGGCCGCAGCGGTGCGGTTCTCGACCCCGAGCTTCGGATAAATGTGCTCAAGATGTTTGCCCACGGTTGCGGAGCTAATTCCAAGGATCGTGCCGATCTCAGGATTGGATTTGCCACGCGCGATCGAGCTCGTTTTCGCAGTTAACGGCGAGAGCGGTCGAAATTCCTTCGAGATTAATAGAACCGACGTACTAAATCGACCCGTATCCAGTTAACGAGCGCAAAAACGATCGCCTTTCGTTCTTTACGGTGAAAAGGAAAATGCAGTTTTGCAACCGGCTGCCCGCCGGTGTTGTCTGGGTGAAAGTGAGGCTCGCGGTAATAATGGCTTTTAAATTCTTCCTCTTCCGTTCCAGCGTCTTTCGATCCCGGGTGACACTCGTACCTAAACAAGGGGTCGCTACCGTTGATATCGTGCTCTGGTGACAAACGGTAGCTGAAGCCGAACAACTGTGGATCGGTTTCAATGCGTCTAAATTCTTCCCACATAACAAATCTTACACCTGCTTTCGCCACTCGCACACTGTGTGAAAACTGAATTATCGGCTCCCCATCGCGGAGAAAGGCTTCGCTGCTGCGAACTACCTCGGCTGTGCCCGACAACTTGTTGAAGGCTCTTTGCAACTCCTCGCGTCTGTCGCGCAGTGATGACGGTAGCATAGCTTAGAACAATGCGCCCTCGGCTTGTTCCTGACTCGATTGTGCATGCAAAGCTCCAGCGACCCTCTGCCGAATGTACGCACCCTGCTGCGCATTCAGGCCTGCCGCCTCAATTACTAACGAATCAATTTGTTCCTCAATTGCGACAAGCTTCTGTCGTGCAGCAACACTCTGAAGATCCGCATTCTGTCGCACGATTTCCGATGCTAGTTGGGCAAGTCGTGCGAGCTCGCTACGCGCGAATGAATCCTGCTGAGCCAAAAAGCTGGGAATCGGTAAATCTCTGAGCGTACTCTGCTCTATTAAAATCCAGCCTCCACGCCGCACCGAAGCCGCTTGACGGACATACCAGTCCACAAAACTAGAATTAAAGAACCCCAGTAAGCTGTGCAGCTCATAACTTCTGTTTGTTACCAGTATTACTGACCCACCGCCTGTTCCACCGGCAATCGCGACGTTAACGTCCTCACACATCGCGGAACGCGTACGGACGGTTAATTCTGCGATGAGTATCTTCGGCGAAGGATTAACCACTGACTGCACGCGTGGACGGATCAATTCGTACCACTTCTCGTTGACACGGCTTTTGCGCCTCGACAGCGCGCTGCGTTGCGCCTCAAGGTACGTCGCGCATTTCGGATAGAGCTTCTCAATTCGACTCCAAGGAATGGGTGCGCCTGTTACTTTGTCGTATGGGTAAATCAAGCGTGATTGTGGCCGAGTGAACCAGCGCGTGAGGTCACGATTCCTAACAAACGCCACAGTAATTTCAGACTCTACGGACGAAATCTGCGATTTACTGTCCAGGACAAAGACTTCATCGAGGCCGGTTTTGACACCTTGATACATTTCCAGACCACTTTTGCTAAATGTTGTTGAGGTTGTTGAAAGCGACTCAAGTATTCCTCGCTCCGCGGGGTTTCGGAACAACCACGGGGAAGCACCTGTGGGTTGCTCTGTATGAAAGGCCTCTTGTGCTCCATTATCGGCGGACTGCGCGCCGAGTTTAGCAAGTTGCGTCGCTGGGGTTTTTGATAGTCGATAAATCTTTCCAACAAGCACGTTTGGCGGGGACTTCGTAGGTTCTTTTTTTCGCACCAACACGATGCAAACATAGACGCCAATGTTTTGGAATACCGGCTGATCGTGAAAGTCGATCACCTCTAGAACGTCAGCGTGCCTGCTCAGCCACGACCGCAATGAGCCAGCACTGGTCGCCCTAAGAAACACGTTAGGCAAAACAAGTCCGCAAAACCCACCCGGCTTGAGCAGTTGCACCGCCGCCTCGAGAAATAGCATGTACGAATCAATTCGCTTCGAAGCCAATCTGAACTTTTCGCGAATAGTCTTTAGATCATACTCACGCGAGAGGCGTTCGTAGCTAATGTACGGCGGATTGCCGACAATGATACTTGGAGCGTCTCCGTTCAAAACGCGCTCTAACGTCGCACTGTCAGGCCCATCGTGCAGCAAGTTGTACCGTTCCAGTCTCAGCGTCGGTATTGGCGTCGGAAGGCCATGACTGAGGCAGGTGGCAACAAGATTGAGCCGGGCCGCTTCAATCGCACGCTCGTCATTGTCAAGTCCCACGACAGAAGTCAGTGCAGAAGCAGCCCAAGGCTTGCGTTCTTTAATTTGTTCGAGAGCGGCTACAAGGAAACTTCCGGAACCGCACGCCAAGTCCAGCACGAGGGGTGGAGTTTGTCTTTGTGCCGCTTCATAGCGTCGAATCAGATTAGCGACGATGTAATTCACGACGAAAGCCGGCGTGTAGAAGATTCCCTTTTCCTGTCGAACATCGGTCAGTTTCGTGCCAGATGGCTTGAACAAGGTGGCGGAAGTGCGCTGTCGTGGTGTAAGCACAACGCGTTGAGGTTTAAGTCTCAAATACTCTTCGTAAAACCGCCCGAGTACATCCACGCTCATCGCCGCAAAATCGTACTGCACTCCCCATGCTTTGAATGCGTATAGCTCCGAAATTAACGTTTTCAGTGGCGTTGGTTCGAGTCGCTGCAAATCCGCAAACCGCACTGTCGGGTAATTTACTGTCTCACGGACTCTGCGGAAGACTGCGCGAAGACGCGCAAGGAACTCCGTTCGGTTGAGTTCTATTAGCCCGAGTAGCCTATCGGTAAGTAGACCGGAATCTTCAAGATACCGAACCAAGAATAGAGAATTGATAAATCGGTAAATGAGCGGGTCGTCAGCATCCTTCGAAGAAGCGAGCGCCTTCAATGCTATCTCTCGCCACTCCGCCATTCGCTCGACTAAGTGTACGTCTATGGGGTGACGCCTGCGACGCAGTGGGAACGAGGCATAAAGTTGATCCAACTCATTTCGTACAACTTGGTCAGGTGTTAGGAGGTTCAGCTTCGGGGCGTCGAGCAAATACTCATTGGCCCGTAGCTCCCACGCTAGCGCCGTCGTTACATCTGTGGGAAAACTAATCCAGTACGCCCCAAACAACCCAAGAGATTGCACGTCCGTGGCAACAACCCACGGTACGTCCCTATTGTAAGCCCGATTTAGGCTGCGATATACTGACTCGACTGCCGATGGGGATACTGAAATAACTGTGATCAACGGACAAGACTCGACCTGTAGGTCGAATTCGCCGTCGTTTACTTTTTCAATCGAAAAAGCGGCGCGCTCCCCCCAATCAAGGGCCTCAAACAAGCGGCGAGTCCACGTGGTTACCGGAACGTGTCGCTCCACGGCGAACCGATCCAGAAATTCAGTGAGGCGTCGATAGAGGGCAGCTTGCACTGTTTGCCATGGTAGCCGCGATTACGCGCTCGGCATCCGAGAAATTCTATTGGGCTGGAGGGGTGGAAAATTGCCTTCGTCGTGGTCAAAAACGTGGCAACGGGTTGTTGCATCTTGTTTAACTTGTAAAGTGTTCACTTGAACATATATTACGGTTAGTTCTAAATTGGGCAAGTGAAAAAGTCGGAGCCCAAAGGGCGATTAACTCAGGAAATTCTCGGCATCCTGCACAAATGGGGGATTCATACCCTCGGGCAACTCGCCGCTCTAGATAAAGAGGAACTTCGAGCCCGGCTCGGCGCCGACGCCGTCCGGCTTTGGGAACGAGCAACCGGTCAAGCGAATCGCTTGCTGAAATTTGTTCAGCCACCGGAATCGTTCGACGAGACCTTCGAGTTCGAACACGAGATCGAAACGGCCGAGCCGCTGCTCTTCATGCTCCGCCGGTTTTTGGAGCAGCTCGGGTTGCGGTTGAGCGCGATCTATCTCGTCGCCAAAGAATTGACTCTGCGGATCACTTTTTC
>DASYVQ010000159.1:0-9379 GCA_035936875.1 Chthoniobacterales bacterium | reverse complement strand
GTTCGTCCTTGTGAATCCTGATCGGGCGAGCCCCCGGATAGAACGCGCAGTGGTTCTTGGCGGCGCCGAAAGATACGAGCAGTCTTCCGCCGACGCAGAAACCTGGAATTTGATAGCTTATGCACTCTTCAGCCATCGGGGCAGCGGCCCTGATAGCTTCGCGAATCTTCTCCAGCGCGGCGCGCTTCTCGTTGCTCAATAGCGCGAGGTAGTCGTCGATGCTCTTGGGCTTGGTTGCCATGGTGTTTATTTGTTGAGGGCCACAGCGCTCGATTGTCGGCTGGCGTTCTAAGCCTAACGAGAACAGCTCTGCTGCTTTCTGATAATCCCGTACGACTCCCCAACCGTTGTAGTATGCCCAACCTAAAGTGCTTTGCCCGTAACTGTTGCCCTCGGAAGCGGATTTCTGAGCAAGTTCGAGTGCTTTCGCGTAGTTTTTCGGAACTCCCAGACCGCGCTGATACAAATTCGCAAGGCTTGCCCAGGCTTGCGCATTGTCGTGTGCGGCCACTTTTTCGTAAAGTTCCGCTGCTTTCCCGTAGCTTTGTGCGACGCCGTTTCCCCTTTCGTACGCCCAGCCTAAATTTATCGTCGAGCAATCGTCACCGAGCTTGGAAGCTTTCTCGTAGAATTCGACGGCTTTTTTTGAGTTTTGTGCGACACCAATACCCTTTTCGTAATACCAACCCAATGCACCGACAGCGCCCGGGTATCCTTGGTCAGCCGCGGTTTGAGCCAGGTCAAACGCACGTTTGTAGTCCTTTTTTACGCCGAGTCCACGCCGGTACAATCCGCTCAGGTAGACCTTAGCTTCTGGATCACCGAGCTCGGAGGCTTTCGTGTACAATTCGGCTGCTTTCTTGTAGTCCTTCGCCACGCCGTCACAGCCACACTGATATTGGACTCCTTTCGCAGTCAGTGCATGTGCGCTCTCGGGCTCGGCGGCCTTAGCTGTGAAAAGAACGAGCGGCAAAATGCAACAGGCGATGATTCGGGTGTGTTTCACGCGTCTATATTCGAACAACCGTTTTAATCCGGCTGTATCGTCACTTCATTCGTGGTCTTCGTTAGAAACCTGTCGTGGCTTCGCCAGAAATTTATCGACTTCGTCGTTGTAGGTTTCGAACGGGTCGCCCATGACCAGAAAGTCGCGGCTATCGTGCGCGATGGAGTCCCAGTTGATGACGTAGGGTTGTTGTCGATCTTGGAAATAAGCGACAGCCCGGGCGCGGCCTGATGCGCGGGTGTTGGCGGGTGGTTTGAGCGTCGCTTCTTGTGGCCGCACGCTGTTGTTCCATTCGCCGATCCGTTTGCCCGGCGTCACGCTGAAGAAGAGGCCCTTGCCCGGATCGATGTTGTGATATTCGAGGTCGAGACTTTGCAGCCACGGATCGGTCCACTCCAATTTTTCCGACGCCATGAATGATTCGAGCAACCATTTTTTTGTGATCCAATCGACGCCGCCAATGAGGGTGAGCGGATTTTGCTCGAGCGCTTCCAGGGTGAAGCTCCAGTTTTCCAGGACCCAATCTGTCTCCGCGTCGCGGCCGGCGAGATGTCTTTGCGCCAGTTCGTGAAATTGCCATTGCACATCGAGCGCGCCGATCGTTTTGCCGTTCTCAAGATCGACAATCCACCGGTGCGTCGGATCGCGCGAGATGTCGCGCGTGCTGCGGACGGCGTCGCTCAGGACCATATTGCGCGGCAACTGGCGCTGTTCCAAAAGCGAAAGCACGGCCGCGGTCGTGCCGATCTTCAGCGCGGTGGCGAAGGGGCTCATGTTCGAATCGCCGATGAGCAAATGCAGCCGCCGGTACTTCCGGTAATCGGCCAGCGGCTCATCGCGCGCGTTGATGATGGCGCGATTGAACTGCACCCACTGGTAGATGTCGTTAACGATATGATCGGCGCGCTGGCTCAGTTGAAACGCGACCGGTGCTTCTTGTTGCGGCGGTTCGAAGTCGAACGCGAGCGGGTTGGCCTGACCGACGCGCCCCGCGCCCGTGAAAATTTGCCGGGTGGCGAGAAACGTGAGCAGCGTCCCAAGAATGGAGGGAGTGAACTGCGCCTCGCGCTTCATCAAATAATTCTCGTGGCAACCAAACGTGGCGCCGGTCTGATGATCGACATTGTTCTTGATGAACGAAACGCGATCGGTGGCGTCGAGCGCAGCGAGCGAGGAGCGCAGCAACTCGTCTCCGGCCAGCTCATAAGTCACGAGATCGTGCAGGTTCAAACATTCGGGAGAGGCGTACTCGATGTGGCCCATGTCGAGATAAAGCCGGCCGCCGTTGAGGAGAAAGCCGCCGTTGCCCGGCGGTTCTTCGTAATCGCGATAGTGCAGGTCGATCGTGCCGACCCGCGCTTTTTGGAAGAGATAACTCTTCACCTTGGCCGGCCAGATCTCGGAGTTGCAGCGCAACTCCTCGCTGCTCATCAAGCAGCCGTATTCCGTTTCGACGCCAACGATGCGATCCATTTTAAGTAGTTAACGAGTTAGAGAGTGAGCGAGTTAACGAATCATTTAATCACTGAATCGCTAAATCTCTAAATGTTTTCGCATGCGTCTTGCTCTTCGATGAGCGGTGGAAATCGCGGCTGGAGCGTTACAGAGAGCTCGATGCCGACAGCCGGATTAAACTCTCCAAAGGATTCGAGCGCCTTCGCTTTGCGCGACTTTGTGCATACCTGCGTCATCGCGAATCAATCGCAAATATTGGCTATTCCATTTTCGTCTTCCGCCTCACAGAAGACGACCTTCGCCAGGCACTTTGCGATCCGCCCCCGGAATTGGTGCGGGACTCTTCCGCCGCCGGCAATTGAGCCGGGCCGCAGACGCGGCTTGAAACGGCGCCAAAAAAAGCGCAGACTCGCTTCCTGATGAGCGATTTAGGCTTGCGCAGCCCGTACGTAAAAGTCGGCGGACTGGTCTACTTTGCCCGGATGATGGACAAAATTCGGCTCTCTCAAGGAGGCAAATTGTCCGCTGACTACCAGGCAAATCTCGGCCGGGGGTTCGACGCGAGTTGCGCGACATTCTTGCGCATCGATTACAATCAACTCTCCGCGCGCGTTAAAGAGGGCGGCCCTGACGAAGAAATTTTGCAATGGTGTTTCAGCGTCGGGCGGCAACCGTTAGAGGAAGAGATTTACGTCTGGAACGAATTCATGCGCAAACGTGGTTGGAACGACGAAGTTTCCGAAACACTCAAGCGGCGCAAGAAAGAAGCCGGCATGGCTGGCCGGTCCGAGATCGAGACGATGTTTAGCTTCATCGACGCCGACGAAGGCCGCTCGTTAATCGGCAATCATCGATAAATTGTAGGGCGTTTCTGTGGAACGCCTCCCATTCTGGAAATGGCGTCTGACACAGACGCCCTACAACATCGCCACCCCGGCTCGGAGTCACGGCGATGGCGCGGGGACTGGAATGACGACTTTGTTCGGCGGAGGCGGCGGTCGCATCCGGTAATCAATAAATTTCCAAACGGCCAGGACGACGAGTATCACGACCGCGGTCGCAATCCAGGCGCGAACGGTTGTCAATCTGTCACTCGTCACTACAGCCAGTCCGGCTCGGACTATTCCGATAACGTGTCGATCCGCTCGGCCAAACCGAAGTCGAGCTCGGTCAGACCGCCCTTGCTGTGGGTCGAGAGCACCAGCCGCACTTTGTTGTAGCGAATGTCGATGTCGGGATGATGCTCCTCGTCTTCGGCCACCTCGGCCACGGAGTTCACGAAATCGATGGCGTCGGCAAAATCATCGAACTCGAACGTCCGCTCGATGTGCTTTTTCTCCAGCTCCCACTCGGGGACCTTTTTCATTCGCTCTTTCAGCTCGGCGGCTTTGATCAGGTCGGCCATATCGGGACAACGAGTAACACCCGAAAATTGTTTTGCAATGACGAATCCAGTCTCTTTTTTTGGGGTTCGAGAGCCCTCTTGCGGGTGGACCGGGCGCTCCGCGCGCGGTGCTATTAATGCGCCTTGGGCGCCAAATCTTTGACATCGAGGTCCGAGCCGGACGGGCATCTACTGCTCGATCCACCTTTGCGACTCATATCGATTCGATCTGAATCATAGACCAAGAATTTTCCTCAAGTTCTTCGTGGAATCGAAAATTTCCACGGCGCATCGGCGAGACAACTTCGATTGGCTCGGCCAATCGGCCAGCACTTCTTCGACCGCAGCTGCCGCTTCATCCTCGCCATCAATAAAGTGAAATCCGCATTTGGGCGGGAGATATTCCCCTGCCCCTGTATTTTCGATGACGACTGGCCGACCCGTTGCCAGAAAAGCCGCCGCCCGATCGCTCAACCAGCCGGTTTTCCAACTGACGTCGACCCCTTTGATCGCTGTAAATTCCCCTAGAGCACTCGCGATGTAGCGGCGATATTTCCGAGGCGTTGACGCGATGCGGTGCGGATCGACGATGTGCCAGCGCCGCTCGGCGAGCCGTTTTCGCTCCGGATCGTCCGCACTGATGTTCATGGCCAGTTCAAAGCGCGCCCTGGGCACGCGCCGGGGAAGATTCAGGTAAGGTTCAAAGGCGAATTTCTTGGAGAGATCAGGAAACTTTCCTCCCACTTCCACCGCGCCGCTCCAATACCATTGGCCGATGGTGGTGAACGTCGACGATCGCGGACGGGGGCGCGACCGGAATAATTTCGTATCGACCAACGGGTAGAACGTTTTCCATTTCAACGGTGACTTCGGTAATCGGCAATCGCGCGCGTTCACGTTGAGCCCGATCGTCCAGAATTCGTGGTGATGCGATTGGCCCATCTCCATTTGCGTCATCCAATAAAAAATTTCGCTTGGATCGAGATCGCAAAAGATTCGTCGTTCAAATCGGAGAAGGAGCAACGGATGAATCGAATAACTGAGATTAAGCAGCGTGTTTGGGCCGGCCAAACGATCGAGCAGTTCCCGTTTTGAAATTCCGATGCAACGAATTCCATCGAGGTCGTGGGCATCATTGGCCGGTTTTTGGTAAAGTAGACAATAACGACCGCCGAGCCCGTGCGCGCGCAGCTGTCGTTGGAATTTGTCGATGTTGGCGTTGTCGACGCGCGCATTTCCTGTCGCCGGCAAGATTTCCAGCCAGATTGCGTCCAGCTTCAAACGCCGCAAGCCAAGCATCCATTGCAGCGGCACGGAAAAATTGCCGCCGCCCTCACGATACTTCGCCGCAAACCCGCAACCAAGAAAAACCGTCACTCAGAGAAGAAGCAGAAGAAACACCGATCGTCCAACGCCGAACACCGAGTATGGAATTCAGAAACGACGTTCTGCATTAAACATTGGATGTTGAACGTTGAGCGTTGGACGTTTTCTTCATCCACTCTCGGTTGATGCTTCCGCCAGACAATTGCCCCAGGACGGCTAACCTAAAAACGTGAGTTTCATCTTCAAGATCATCGGTTTGATGTTGGCCCTGGACATACTCTGGTGGTGGATGCTGGCGCGCGCGACGAATCGCAAGTGGGTCCGCGCCTTTGTCACGATTTTCATGATCGGCCAAACGGTCGGATTAATATGGCTCATCAGCGGACGGTTTTTCCAAACAGGTTGGGACCGCTGGTTACCGAAGTTCGCGACGGCTGCCATATTCATTTGGCATTTTATTGGAATCGGTTTGCTATCACTGCTTGGCGTTGCGCTGATACCGATCCTTCTCGTGCAACAAATGGTGCGCATAAGCAGGCGCCGCAGGCAACCGGAGGAGCAATTGTCGGATCATCAGTACACGCGTCGCGAGTTTCTTGGTGTTGCCGCAGCCATCACTCCGGCGCTGTTTACTTTTGGCTTGACCGGCGTTGCCCTGACCCAACTGAACCGCTTTCGCGTGCGTCGCTTCGTTGTCCCGATTCGCGAACTGCCGCGCGATCTCGATGGAATCACCATCGCGCAGGTGAGCGACATGCATGTGGGGCGATTCACTTCCGGACGTGTGCTGCGCGACATGGTCCGCGCCGTCAACGAACTCCGCGCCGACCTCGTTCTCTTGACCGGCGATCTGATCAACGACGCGCTCACCTCGTTGGATGAAGGAATCGATCTGGTTCGAGCGATCGATCCGCGTCTTGGGTTGTATTTGATCGAGGGAAATCACGATCTGATTGAAAACGCCTCCGAATTCGAGCGGCGCGTGAAAGCATCCGGTATCCCTTTTCTTTTGGACGAATCCGCCATTGTGTCGGTCCGCGGGGCGCCTGTTCAGTTACTGGGCCTGAGCTGGACGCGCCATCACGCCCCGGATCACGACGAAGAGATCTCGCGATCTGTGCGCGCGCTTTTGCAGCAACGCCGGCCGGACGCTTTCCCCATTCTGCTGGCGCATCACCCGCACGCTTTCGATGCTGCGGCTGAGGCCGGCATGCCTCTCACTCTATCCGGACACACCCACGGAGGTCAGTTGATGTTGAACGAACAACTCGGATTCGGCCCGGCGTTGTTTCGTTACTGGTCCGGACTTTATACTCGCGGCCAAAGCAAACTCATCGTCTCGAACGGCGTTGGAAACTGGTTTCCCGTGCGCGCGAACGCGCCGGCCGAACTCATTCACATCACCTTGCGTCGCGAGGCGTAATTATCCTGCGACCGAAAAGGAGCGGAAAACGCCCAACGTTCAACATCCAATATCAAATGCGGAACACTCTTTTCTGACTTCGAGATTCGGCGTTCGGCGTTGAGAGTTCGGCGTTTTCTTCTCTCTCTCCCGGTTGACGCACGCGTCTTCCTCCGCAAATTAGGTGGCTCTCGGCGCCCGTAGCTCAACTGGATAGAGCATCTGACTACGGATCAGAAGGTTTGAAGTTCGAATCTTCACGGGCGCGCGTTTTGTTCTGCCTCGCACTAAGGCCACCAAGGTCACAAAGGCATTTCTCTTTTACGTTCATCGAATTTGAGCCCTTCGTGCCCGTTGTGTCCTCCGTGCGAGAAATACCGTTATCGAAAATGCGGCCGGATTTTTTCGTATTTCTTGTCGCCGATGCCCTTCACGTTGCGCAAATCATGCCGAGACTTCGAATTGGCTCATCAATTTAAATGTTTCGTAGCGCTCGTTGATCTCGTCCATCGACAGATTGCGCAAGTCGTCGCCGCTTTTAAATAGACCGCGACAGTGATGCTTTGTACTGGCGGGGCTCGATTCGGCGGATTTTTTCAAGATCCGCCTTGGACCGGCCTTTCCTCTTCAGCCGTGATCATCGGTTCGCTTTCCGGCGAGTGTGCCACCGATCCACGCAGCGCATTAATCGCGTCAGCCACAGTGCCGCTGCTGGTCGCGGTATCAAGTTGAGTCTGAACGAGGTCGGCAAAGACGACTATCAGAAGACTGACAAGACCTGTAGCAAGCAATCCAATTACGATCCGCGAAGCTGCTGACAGCCAGATGCTTTTTTGTGCCAGAATCGCCGCGCGATACTTATCGCGCTCGGCCGAATCAAGGTTGGCTGCTTGCTCAAACGCATCATCAAGAGTCCATGATGTAAGCAACATCTGGCGGACTCCGCCGCGAAGCTGTTCCAGCTGGCGAGCAACGCGCTCGGAGAGCAAGACTTTGCCGTCCTGCTCGGCTCGCGGATCCTTCGAGGAGGCTGTTGCCGTAGCCGGTTGTGCCGCGGTTGATGCGTCCAATTTTTCCGGCAGCAGCTTGGCCAATCGCTCAAGTTGATCTGCGGCCTCGCCAAGTATCACACGATTGTCGGCGTTCTCGGCTCTAATCGCGAGCACTTTAAGAAATTCCTTTCGCTCCTTCAGATTTGCGCCCCGCTCATTCGCGTCGGAGGTGCCGAACTGGGATGAAAACAAAGATTCTTCCGGACCCGACGCAGGCGGCGCGGGTTCGGCTTTAGAGGTGAGATTTTGAGCGGGGGCGGGTGTTGGCGACGGTGACGACTGCATCACGGCTGCGTAAGCATGAAGTTTCTCCTCGATGCTCTTAACCAAAGTCTCAAACCGGCTCACAATTGACTCTTTCAACTGTTGCCGCTCCTGGTCGACTCGAGAGAGCTCGGCGCCAATTCGGGCAAAATCATCGTCTGAGTCAATCATCAGCGGAAAACGCGGCGCCTGAACATTCGGTGTTGTTGATTGATTGCCGGCATTAAACGACTCGATAATCTGTTCGGTAGCCAAAACGGCATCTTTCAACCTGTCGAGTGCCTGTTGTAGATGGGGCGAAGGCCGATAGGCGACCGAGTCGGCCGCAATGCTGGCTTGGTAATATCGCAGTACGCAAAATCCGACCCCGATCAGTATCACAAGCAGAGCAAGTCCTTTTGCCGCTCTGACAAAAAGGTAGGCGAAGAAATATTGTTTCTTCACAACCCGAGACTGTTCCTCTGGAGTTGACGGATCTTTTCGGCCGTAGCCGGATTCGGGAATGTCCGATAAGCCTCCTGATATTCGCGGATGGCGTCCCCGGTTCTGCCTGCCAAAGCAAATGCTCCTGCTCGCTGCAAGTGGATCTCAGCCTCCTTTTCTAATCGGCTGCACAACAACCGCATTGAAGTCAGATAACGCCACAACGGTCTCTGAGTGTCGACCATTGGTTCGGGATTATTTTTCAGGAAATCGGTTAGTCCCGAGTTCGCCGCAGAAGCGTCGTTGCCGGCAATATTGCGTGTGCTCTGATCAACCGCTGACAGCGCGTCAACTGTTTCAGTTTCGCTTCGACATTCACGAAGAGCGGTTTCGTATCCGACCTTTGAGCGGAAGTCACGCGCTCGATCGACGAGCGAGCCTACGCTTTTAGCCACTGGCGCCGGCAGCTGTTGCACTGAATCAAGCCGATCGATCTCGTGAAAATCTCCCGTCGCATCGCCTACTCGAGACAAAACAGCTTGGGTTTGTTCCTTAAAGTCCGTGATCATGCGGCTCTTTACCTCAGGCTCGACGGCTGCCGGAGTTGAAGGGGCCGTTGCTGAAGTCGGAGGTGTGAACGGTCGAGTTGATGCCACCGCTGCGACACGCGGCGGCCCTTCGGCTGGCGGATGCGCGTTGACCACGCTTCTGGAAACACGTTCATTCAACTGTTGATCGGCGGTCGACGTGGGCCCGGCGATCCAATCATCGGCTTTGCTTCCATTGACAAACGTGCCGTGAAATACTTTCCCATTCGCATCCACATTAGTCACTAGTCCGTCCAATTTGCCTCGGACCATTTTGCCGGAATAACGGCTGATGACGGCGGCGCGTGCTTTAGACGGAATGTTAGAGCCAGTCACGATTGCTCGCTGAACTTTATGCCACGTCAATGTGCCATATCCCGTGGCGAATCCGTTCGAGTCTCGCTCGCCCGACCACGTCGCCCCATCATCCCGTCTGGGATAATTGTTCCAGATGAGCGTCCGCCTGTCTCTGGTATGCTG
>DASYVQ010000158.1:0-12722 GCA_035936875.1 Chthoniobacterales bacterium | reverse complement strand
CCAGCCGCAATCTGCGCGTGAGGAGACGCGCCATTGCTCCGAACAGGTTTTGCGGTTTAGTTCCCGGTCGTGCGTAGGTTGATTCCGGTATTGTGCGCGTGTGTCGTGGCGCAGGTCGCTAACGCAGACAATCTCAACGCCCTGATCCTGGAGCAGCTGAGAAAGATGCCGAGCGGCGGAAAGTATTCCGTCTCGCACTTCGCCAAGATCAAATTGCAATCGGCGGCGCATTTCGAGTCCGGCAAATTCTTCGTCATCCCAAAAGCGCCATATCCGAGTTTCTGCTCCGGCGCGACCTACATCGTGTTTATCAAGACAATCGAAGCGTTGCGCGAGCGAGGCCAGCTCCAGCTTGATTTTGCAACCCTCAATCATCTGGTTATTCGCGATCAGCGCGACGGTGAGGATGTCTGGGGGCGTTGGAACGCCAACGGTCCGGGCACGGCCCGCCTTTTCTACGAACTCGGACTCGGCCGCAACTTCACCGATTTCGCCCAGGCGCAACCGGGCGATTTCATGAAAATTTTTTGGAACAAGAACGTGGGTCGGCGCGAGAGCGGCCACTCGGTGATTTTTCTCGGCACAGTCAATCGGCCGGACGGAGAATATGTGCGCTTTTGGTCGAGCAACATCCCGGGCGGCTATGGCGAGAAGGAAGTTCCGCGGAGCAAGATCGCCAACGCGATTTTTTCACGGCTCCAGACACCGGCAAATTTGTCTCGCATCCACGACGTGCCAGCGACCGATTCATATCTCGCGTCGTTGTTGCGCAAGAAATCGAATTTCGCCGAGGCGACGAAGAAGTGCGGAATTTAGTGGATCGCGTTTGCTAGTTCTCGAGCGAACACGCTCACTTTTTCGACCGAGCCGCTTCCGTGCTTCGCGATAAGATCGACAATCGCGCTGCCGACGACAACCGCATCGGCGTGGCGCGCAACTTCGCGCGCTTGCTCCGGACTTGAAATGCCAAAGCCGACTGCGATCGGCAAACTCGATAGTTGCCGGAGCTGCGCGACTTTCCCAGAGAGAGAAGATGCAATCGTCTCTTGCGAGCCGGTGACGCCTTCGCGCGAGACGTAGTAAAGAAATCCTCGAGCGCTCGCCGCAATTTTCTTCATGCGCTCCGCCGGCGTCGTTGGCGCGATCAATCGAATGTGAACGAGGTCCCCCGCCCCAACATCGACGTCTTCTTCGGGCGGAAGATCGAGCATGAGCAATCCATCGACTCCTGCTGCGTCGGCCTCGCGATGAAATTTCTCTAGGCCGAACTGGAAGATCGGATTGAGGTAACTGTAGAGAACAATTGGAACTTGCGAGCTCTTGCGGATTTCACGGACGCAATCGAACACACCGCGCACAGTCGCGCCCGCAGCCAGCGCGCGTTGTGCGGCCAGTTGATTCACGATGCCGTCCGCGAGCGGATCGGAGAAAGGCAAACCGAGTTCGAGGAGATCCGCGCCGGCTTTTTCCAGCGCCAGCGCAAGGTCGACAGTCTTCTTCAAACTCGGATCGCCGGCGCAGATGTAGGGAATAAATCCTTTGCGCTTTTCCGAGCGGAGGCGGGCGAAACACTTGTCGATCCGGCTGTGCATCCAACGGGATGATCTGATAGAATTAGCGCAGAGTCGAATGAACGACGAAACGCTGACGATCAACGAGATTTACCAGTCCATCCAGGGCGAGAGCACCTGGGCGGGCGAGCGTTGTGTCTTTGTCCGGCTGACCTTCTGCAATTTGCGCTGCAATTACTGCGACACCGAATACGCCTTTTACGAAGGAAAAAAGATGTCGCTGAAGGAGATTGTCGATCTTGTCGCGACGTTTCACTGCCCGCTGGTCGAGATCACCGGTGGCGAGCCGCTTTTGCAAAAAAATGTGCTGCCGTTGATGTCGATGTTGGCCGGCGCCGGTCACACGGTTCTCTTGGAGACGAGTGGCGCCCATGACATTTCGAAAGTCGATCCGCGGGTGCATCGAATCATGGATCTAAAAACGCCGGGCAGCGGCGAGGTCGACAAAAATCTCTGGTCGAACATCGACCATCTCACCGAGCGCGATGAAGTGAAATTCGTGATGGGCTCGCGCGAAGATTACGAATGGTCGCGCGAAAAAGTCCGTCGCTTCGATTTAACAAAGCGCTGCCGCGCCGTTCTCTTCTCGCCCATCTTCGGCCGAATCGATCCGCGCCAGATCGTGGAATGGATCCTGGCCGACAAGCTCGACGTTCGTTTTCAGCTCCAGATGCACAAGTTCATCTGGACACCAACTCAGCGCGGAGTGTGACCTAGGCACCCGAGATGAACGCAGAATCAAAACTCTGGATCGTGATTTCGCGGCCGGACCGTTTGCCCAACGCGCTTGTCGCGGCCGATGCGCTGCGCGAGCGTTTCCCGGGCGGCATACATTTGTTGCGGGAAGAATCGAAATGGTGGGAGAACGCGAACTGGCAGCCGTTTGTGCGGGAATTCGCGGAGGTGTATGCGTTCCCGAAGGTTAAAACGTGTCGCGGTTTGAAAGACCTACCGCGTCTGTATCGCGAAAACGTAGATCGACAGCGCGGAGTGGGCGCGTTGCCGATCGATCCTGACAAGGATGTTTTACTGTGTCTCGCCGGTCTGCTCGGACTGGGCAATGCCGCGCTTTCGGCCCATCCCGACGTTTACAAAATCCTTTGCGCGTCACAAAAAGCTTACGGCGAATTAACGCGGCACGGAGACCGAGCGCGTTTTCGGTTCACGACTTCGGGCTGGCTGCAAAATCGCCTGGTCGAACCGCTGGCCGGCGTAGAACGGACGATCCATTATAAGCCCCGAATCAATCCCGGCGGCGATGGCGTGCGTCTGCGGCGCTTGCAAAAGAATCCGGATGAACTTTTTGACGTGATCATCCTAATGAGCAACAGCGGATGCGAATCACCGCTCGATGCCGACGATCGGATTATTCCAGCTCATTTCCCGAGCATTGCCGAGCTGCGCGATTTTTCGACAAAGCAAAGCACGAACAACCGCGAAGATCGGCATCGTCGGGTCATCTTTTTCGGGACGCCGTTTCTTCTTGTTCGAAATCTTTTGCCGGAGGTTTACGTCGAACGCCTCAACCGCTGCCTCGATTACATTCGACGGCATTACACGAACTGCGATCTGATCTACCGGCCGCACCCGGTGGAAACGAACGAAGCAGGCCGGCTAAAGCTGGAGGGCTTCCATATCGAAAACGATCGTGAAGTGGCCGATTTATATTTCCTGCGGCATTTCGCTGAAATCGCAGCGGTCTATTCGGTTTCCTCGACCGTTTCGCGCACCGCGCTGAACAACGGCCTGAATTCGTATTCGCTCTGGCGTTGCTTTCCGTTTTCGGAGACGCAGGCGAAGTTTTTTGAAAAAGTGATGGGCGACGTACCGCCGGAATTCGATATCTGCGACCTGACCAAGCCGCCGGTCGCTTACCAAGATCGACAACTTCGACCCGATGACGCGAACAGTTTTTCGCAGGCACTGAATCGCGCCGTGGATATGAAAGAGAAATTTTCGACGGCGGTGTAGCCGCCGCCCTGTGGGCGGCGCGGCGCTTCGCATAGCGAAGCGGCTACAGCAATCAGTGTTTTGGGGCGCGAACCGTGCCGGTCTCGATGGCGGACTTGCGCTGCTCGACGATGCGGTCGGCGATTTCCTCGACCATTTGCTCGAGTAGCATGCGCAAGTGCGTGTTCGGCCGATAATCGGACGGCGCAATATGTTTAACTCGGTCGGCGTGGGTGGAAAGCTGGTAGCACTTCCGGAAGCCGGCGCGCTCGGGATCGTCCGGGTTGTAAACGGCAATCGCCTGGCCGCCGTTTCGTTTCATGACCGTGAAACAAGGCACGTCGGTGGGCCCGTCACCGATGTAGATCATGTTTGGAAACGGAATCGGCCGGATATCGGGGTCCATGTGATCGTTCACGTCCTGCGACATGTCGAGCAGGCCTTTGTTAATCCGAAACAGGAACTGCGTTTTTTGAGTGTGACTGATGACGCGTTTCGGAAAAGTGATCCGGCCCTGTTCGTCCTCGGCAAACTCGCAGCCGAAAATGGCGCGCACATAAGGCTGCAATCGGCTGCCATCCAGCAACACCTTCAAACCGGATGAGATGATGTAATGCTCGACGGTGACGCCATGGGCCTGATGTTCCGCCGACAGTAAGACATCCCGAAACTGCTCAAACATTTCGGGCAAGCCTTTGTAAAAATTTAACTTGGCGCCGAGTTTTTTTAGCTCGCTGTTCTTCGGCCGATCCATGCCGAGTGTGTCGAGCAACACTTTCATGTAAGCGAGCTCGTTATCGTAGCCGTTGTCGCGCACGAGCTCGCTGCAGCGAGTCCAGAATTTCGCGCCATCAATTCCGAATGCCGGAAAGATGACTTCGTCCTGCATGTAGCTCGGGCTGAGCGTCTGATCGTAATCGTAAACGATCGCGATGGTGTTTTGCGGCGTGGACACGTTTAAGAAGTCAATGATTTAACGATTATTATTTTCGAGTCGCGAGAAAAAATCCTCAAAGAGTGCGTCGTAAATTTTTCCGCGCTCGGGATGATACTGGATGGCGAGGGCAAACGGATAGTCGCGTAATCGCATCTGCTCGATGATGTCGTCGGTGGCGCACCACGCTTCCACTTCGAAACCTTCACCCGCGCGATCGACCGCCTGATGATGCGAGCTGTTCACCTTGTCGAAGCGATGCGTCGTCTTTCCGTCGTAACGCAACGGCTGAACGTCGTGATCTTTCATCTCCGGAAGTTTATGCCCGGGAATATCGAGCTTGAGCGTGCCGCCAAGCGCGACGTTCAAAACTTGCATTCCTTTGCAAATGGCGAGGATCGGGAGGCCCCGCGCGAGCGCATTTTCAATCGCTGCAAATTCCCAGCGGTCCCGTTTTGGATCGACATCTTTATCGAGCACTGAGAGATCGGGCACGGGTTGTCGCAGAAATTCCGGCGCGATATCGGAGCCGCCGGTGAGAAGCAGACCATCCATTTGTTCCATCGACACCTCGCCGTTGCGCGCGTCGCAAATGCGAATGTCGGACTGCTTGGCGAAGAACGGTTGAAACCATTTTTCATCCTTTTCGCGCATCCAGGTGGCTAGGTTAGGCATAACGGAATGTGCGTTGTAGAGGCGCTTGTGCCAAGCGCCTGTTATGAATTCGGCGTTTGACACAAACGCCGCTACAACTCAGAGACCCATCAGCTGGCGCACGTACTTCACCGGCGGACTGCCGTAGGAAATCACCTGATCGTTGTATTTCTTAAGAGCGAAATTGCTGCCGAATTTTTTCCTGGCGGCCTCTCTAAGATCGAGATGTTCGCTGACACCGACGAAATAAGTAGAGAGCTGAGCTGAGGTGAGGCGCGCCCGTTTCCACTTTGCCACCGCCTCGCCCTCCTGCTGATAGGCCTCCTTCATCATCAGATCCATCGCTTCTTTTTCGGTCATCTTTCCGGCGTGAATGCTTTGATCGAGAATGGCATTGCAAATCGCGCGCAACCGCATCTTCAACTGTTGCATCTTCACCTCGGGGCCGCCGTATCCCTGCTCTGCCATCATTTGCTCGCAATAAACGGCCCAGCCTTCGATAAACGTGCCGCTCTGGAAAATCGCGCGAACCAATGTCGGAGCGTGAAACTCGTTCGCGTGGGATAACTGCAAATAATGTCCCGGCATCGCTTCGTGCACGGTGAGGTCGCGCACCATGTAGTTGTTGTATTCGCGAAAGAACGATTCTTTGCGCTGCTGGTTCCAATCCTTCGGCGTGGGCGCGACCGCGAAAAATGTTTTGCCGTTTTTCTCGAGTGCCCCGGGCGCATCGCAATAAGCAATCGCCTGACCGCGTTTAAATTCCGGCATCACGATCACCTCCAGCGGGGTCTCCGGAACCGCGACCAGATTCTTTGTTTTCACGAACTCAGTTGCCTCGCTGACAACTTTCTGGGCGTAACCAACAATCGTGTTGTCGTCCGGATGCTGTTCCGAAAGTTTGTTCAGCACGACAGCGGTGAGCTTCTTCTTGTCCGCAAGCACCGCCTGGTCGGCTTTCGGAAAATATTTTTTATAAAGCGGGACGGCAGTTTCGTAGATGGCGGCTTGCGTCTGCTGCAAATCCGCCTGCGCCCGTTTCATAACTTCTTCCATCGACAAGTCGGAGGCAAGAGCGAAGCGGAGTTTTTTACGAAACTTGTCCGGGCCGATCCGGAAATCGCCGTCGGAGCGTTTGAGCAGATCGTCTTGCAACCACGTCTTGTAATCCTCCAGCGCCTTGGCCGTTTTTTCCTGCAGCGGCGCGAGGTCCTTCTTCATCTGCGGGGCGCGATCGAGTAGCGGTCCAAGGCCTTCGCGCACGAGACTGATCGCGCCCTGCGTTTGCTCGATCGCTGTCTCGGTGTGCACACGCGGCGGATGTTGCAGATTCGCTTTCGCCTGATCGATGATCCGCGGGATTGCTTCCATGCGCTTACGCAAATTGGGAACCCGTTTTTCCGGTGAATCGAAATCCCGCGCGACGAGAAGATAGAGGCTGTTGGCCAGGCTTTGGTTGTAAACGAGCGGGTTCCACTCCGACTCTTTCAATTCTTCCAGATCGAAAATTTCATTGTCGATGTTGTCTCGAAGAATGCGCACATCGACCTGGTTGGCGCCGCTAAGTTGAGAAACGTCATCGAATTTCTTCAGCGCCTCGCGGGCTTGTTTAGCGCGGGCAAGGAGTCGACCGCGTGTCTGCGATGAATAATCGGTCAGTTGATCGTCAAAGCGATGATCGCCCAGCTCGGTCGCATATTCGGGATGCGAGGCGAGGAAGCCTTCCACGTAATCGTTGGCGATTTTTTGGAATTCGTCGTCCATCGGATTCGCTTTCGTGACCGAGATCGACAAGGACAAAGACAGTGCGACTGCGAGAGTGATTGCTTTCATCTTGATTACTACGCCTCCGGCTGAACCGCGAATCCGACAGCTGGTTCGGCGTCACCGGCCACGGCCGACTGATCCTGCAAATAAGTACGGCCTTTGTAAAACGGTGTGACGATTGCGAACGCAACTGCCGTTCCGAGCATCACCCAAACGAAGAACATGAAGTAACTGGTTCCTTGCAGCTTCACGCTGCCGTCAGGGTTTTGAATGAAGAAGTTGACTGCGGCCGTGAATACGTTGCCCAGTGATACGGCGAACAAATATGTGCACATAACTAATGATTTGAGTTTCACGGGGCCCTGCGTGTAGGAAAACTCGAGGTGGGTCGGTGAAACAAGCGTTTCGCCTGCGGTCAAAATTACGAACGCCCAGATCTGCCAGATGATGCCCGGCCGCGCGCCGCCGTCGATGCGCGTTTGAATCATCGCGATCAGAAAAAATGACGCGGCGGTGACAAACAGGCCGGCGCCAATTTTTCGCAGCGGGGTTAAGCGAACAACCTTTTCCACCGCCGGATACAGCCAATAAGAAAATAGCGGCAGCATGATCAAAATGAAAATCGGATTGACCGTCTGAATCTGCGACGACAACCACTCGATGCCAAAAAGATGTCGATCCATCGACTCGGCTTGAAGGATCCACGAGGAAAAATTTTGCTGCCACAAGGCCCAGAAAATCGCAATGAACGGGACCGGAATTAAAATATTGAGCAGGATCTTGCCCGTCTCCTTGTTGAAAATTTCGCGCGCATACGCTCGCACGCCGACAGGCGGAATATGAACAAACTTCTTGCGGCCCATCCAAAAAATGAGCGTGGCGATGGCCATAAAAACGCCGGGAAGTCCAAAAGCGATGTCCGGACTGTGCAGGCGCGGGCTTTCCAGAAAACTGACCACCAACGGCGAGAATTTAGCGATGAAACCAGCCGGATCCGCTTTGTACGGCTCGAGCAGCCACGGAATCAATAGCGTTGAAAAGGCCGAGCCGGCGTTGATGGAAAAATAAAACCAATTAAAAACGCGGGTCAGCAAATGCTTGTTTGTATCGCCGAACTGGTCGCCAACGTTCGTTGAGACGCATGGCTTAATTCCGCCGGCGCCGAGCGCGATCATCAAAAGACCGACGGCGAGCAAATAGCGCGGCTCGATCGTGTGGGAGACGGGCGAACCTATCAATGCCAGGGTGGCATGCCCGCCGCAGTAAACAATCGACAGCCAGAAGACGACCCGAAATTTCCCAAAAACCGCATCGGCGAGGACAGCACCAAAAATCGGTAGAAAATAAAGCGCGGAAACGAAGGTGTGATACCAGGCTTCGGCATTTGCCGCCGGCATAACGCTCAAGTGCCCCATCTTGTCCAAGAGGTACTTGGTCATGAAGATGGTCAGGATGGAATTCATCCCATAATAGGAGAAGCGCTCGGCCGCTTCGTTGCCGACGATGTAGGGAACGCCGGGTGGCATCGTGCTGATCTTCGGCGGCGACGTGAGGTATTGGTCTTTAGCCATAACGAATTTCCTTAAGGCGGCGTGCTTTCAGGGAAAAATTCGGCCGGCGTTGGCGTGGCCGAAGGCGTCGGAGATGGCGAACTTTCTTCGGGAGTGGTCGAAGTCTCGCTGGACTCGCTTGCAATATCGACGTGTTCTTTTTGCGCCTCAGGCATCTCACCGAGGTGATGTTTTTCACACGAACAGCACAAGATTACCGCGCCGGCCACGAAGCAGATGCCGGTTTTGCGAAGAGCAAAATGCATAACGCGCTCGCACAGTAATGGTCATTTCCCGTGGCGCGCAAGACGAAAGCACGAGCCCGATTACGATTACGAGCACGAGCAAGAGTTAATTGAAAGCGGCCACTTCGAGATTACTATCCTCCCGAAGTGGCCCGCAGCGTAAAGAATAGCGCCTGGAACGAAGTCTTCGCCCTCATTTTGCTCTTCGTAGGGACGTTGGTCTTTCTCGCGCTCATTTCCTACAATCCAAAGGACCTGCCCTCCTGGGTGCCGTGGAGTTATCTCTCACCACCGAATCGGCCGGTGCAAAACTTCATCGGTCCCTTCGGCGCCATCATCGCCAGCGTTTGCTATTTTATAATTGGCGCAGCCTCGTATTTGCTGGCTGCGGTCCTGCTTGGATTTGGCGCGGCAAAATTATTTCACGGCAGTCTGCGAGTGGTGGCGCGCCTTCCCTGGATCGTTCTGTTCATCGCGTCGGGCGCGTGCTTGTTGCAATTGCAAACGCGTCATTTCCAAGGTTGGAAAGCGGCCTTTAACATTCCCGGCCCGGGCGGCTGGATCGGATTCGTTTTCGGAAAAAGTTTCCTGCTCAATTCCATGGGCAAGGTGGGTTCCATCGTTCTGTTGATTGGAGTTTACATTGCGGCCCTGATTCTCATGACCGGACTCCGGCCGATTCATGTCGTTCGTCAAACGATCAGCGGGCTGCGCCGAGCGGGCGCGACGTTGCACGAATGGCGATTACACCGACAACTGCGCAAGTCCGACCTCAAGGGGCAACTGGCGATCAGCCAGAAAGAACTATCGAAGCAGCGGCGCTCGATCGAAAAACAACTCAAGAAAAAAGGCGCGCCCGTTGCCGAACCATCAGCCGCGTTCATTTCGCCCGAAGAACTGGCCAATCGACCGAAGCCGAAAGTGGTCGACACGACTGCCTTGCCGAGCGAACCGGCGGTCGCCGGGAGGAAGCCGTCGCTCGCGGAATTGCGCGGTGGCGGGCAAAGATCGACAATTGCATCTGGCCTAACGAGTCGGACCTGGGACCCCAAGACTTATCGACTGCCCGGCCTCGATCGCCTCGACGAACATAATCCCGAAGGCCGCGGCGGCGCCGATCCGAGCGAACTGCAACGCGTCCAGCAAACTTTGATCGACACGCTCGGACAATTTGGAATCGCGGTCGCACCGGGCGACATCACCAAAGGCCCGACCATCACGCGCTACGAAGTTTACCCGGCAAAGGGCGTGCGGGTGGACAAAATTGTGAGCCTCGAACGCGATCTCGCCCGTGCGACGCGCGCCGAGAGGATCAACATTCTCGCGCCGATTCCGGGCAAGGACACGGTCGGCATCGAGCTGGCCAACACGCGCAAAGTGACAGTGACGTTGCGTGAACTGCTCGAGTCGCCCGATTGGGAAGAAGCGAAAGCCCGCGGGAAGATTCCGCTCGCGCTCGGCAAAGATGTTTACGGCAAGGCGATCATCACCGACCTGGCGCAGATGCCCCATTTGCTCGTGGCCGGGACAACCGGCAGCGGCAAGAGCGTCTGCATCAACGGACTGATCGCCAGCATGCTCTTTCGTTTTACGCCGGAGGAACTTCAGTTCCTCATGATCGACCCAAAAGTGGTCGAGCTTCAGCACTACACGAACCTGCCGCACTTGCGTTATCCCCTGATCACGGATCCGAAAAAAGTCCTGCTGGCCTTGCGCGGGCTAATCGAAGAAATGGAGCGCCGCTACAAAATTTTCGCGCGCGTCGGCGTGCGCAATATCATTAGTTTCAACGCGCGACCGGCGAAAAAGAAGGATGTCGATCTTGAAGAGGACGAATCTGCCAACGCCGACAAGATCGACATGAAAGTTCCGCGCGAAAACGAAATCGTCATTCCCGACAAGATGCCCTACATCGTGGTGATCATCGACGAGCTTGCTGATTTAATGCAAACGGCGCCTGCAGACGTCGAGAGCGCGATCGCGCGGATCACGCAGATGGCGCGCGCGGCCGGCATTCACATCATTGTCGCCACGCAAACGCCGCGCGCGGACGTCATTACCGGCGTGATCAAAGCGAACATCCCGAGCCGGATTGCATTTCAAGTCGCGAGCAAGATCGACAGTCGCGTCATTCTCGATGAAAACGGGGCCGACCGCCTGCTCGGCCAAGGCGACATGCTTTATCTGCCGCCGGGTGCTTCGCGATTGATCCGCGCTCAAGGCGTGCTCGTGACTGATGAGGAAATTCGCCGCCTCGTCGAGTTCGTTTCCGCACAGGGCCGGCCCGCTTTTGACGCGGCGATGCACGAAAAACTCGAATCCACGGCAAGCCCGGGGGAAGAGGTCACGGACGAGGATGAGGAGCTGGTCGAAAAATGTCTCGAAATCATTCGCCAGGAAAAACGCGCTTCGACTTCACTGCTCCAGCGGCGGCTCCGGCTCGGTTACACCCGCGCGGCAAGGATCGTTGATATTCTGGAACAGCGCGGTATTTTGGGTCCCGGCGAAGGCGCGAAACCACGCGAGATTTTGGTCGATCTCGATGCCGCCGTTTAGCCGGAGCCCCCAACAATGACGATTGAAGGTCTCGGCAAAAAATTCCAGGAAGCGCGGCTGGCCCGCGGTCTCACGCTCGATGAAGCCGCGCGGCTGACGAAAATCCGGCCGTCGCGTCTGGCCGAAATCGAGGCGGACGATTTTTCGCAATTTCCGAGTCTCGCCTACGCCAAAGGTTTTCTTCTCATCTACGGAAAGTTTCTCGATGTCGATGTCTCACCGTACCTCGATGTCTTTGAAACATCGGAACAAATGACCGTGGACGGATATTCTTATTTGCAGGAACAAACCGCCCCGAAGCCGCCGCGGGTCCACGCCCGCGCCCGCGCTCCCGTCATCCGCCGATCAGGCAATCGCACTTCGCCTCTCCCCGTTGTGATTGCAATTATCGCGATCGGTATCGGATTCGTGCTCATGCGTTTGATCCTCGACATCCAGCGAATCGCGCCGCGCAGCGAACAAATGGTCGGGGTGCCACAACCTTCCGCGACCGCGACGCAATCCGTGTCGCCGCCAATCACTCCAATTCCAACTGCCGCTCCCCGCCCGCGCGTGGCCGAGGCACCACCGAAAAAAGTTGCGCCGCCGCCGACCGTAGCACCTTCAGCGGCTCCGGTTGCGACCAGTCCACCGGTCGTGGCCAAGGCCACGGCAGCACCGACAGCGACGCCCGTGCCGAAAGAGCCGGAAGTTCGTCGAGCGGAACCGGTTCGTCCGGAAGACCTCGCCAAAGCTGGGGTTACGCAAAATGCGGCGCCATCCAGCGGAGCCAACAGCGTGGCGATCAAGCCGCTCAAGAAAACGTACATTAAAGTGGTGGTAGATAATGAGACCCTGACCCCGGCGTTCGAGCGTTGGATTTCGCCGACAGATGCCCCGGTGGAGTTCCACGGGCAACACTTCGCGGTGCGA
Organism: Chthoniobacterales bacterium; assembly: GCA_035936875.1. Classification (GTDB taxonomy): domain Bacteria; phylum Verrucomicrobiota; class Verrucomicrobiia; order Chthoniobacterales; family UBA10450; genus DASYVQ01. The sequence continues at coordinate 583 of DASYVQ010000158.1, read as the reverse complement.
GTCCTCGATCGCGACGCGATTCAAATCAAGAAAAACGGCAAACCGATCGCTGAGGGTGACACCGACGTCACGGTGGAATAGCGACCGCTGACGTTTCTATCCGCGCATGAGCACAAAAGTCGGAATGATCAGCCTTGGTTGCGCCAAGAATCTCGTCGACGCGGAGATCATGCTGGGAAGTGTTTTGCAGCACGGCATGGAAATCACCGCCAGCGCTGATGAAGCCGATGTGCTCGTCGTCAATACATGCGCGTTCATCGATTCGGCCAAAGAGGAATCGATCGAAGCGATCCTGGAAGCGCATCAACAACGCGGCTTAGAGAAACGACGCCATCAAAAGTTGATCGTGAGCGGATGCATGTCGCAACGTTTCTCGGGCGAGCTCCGCCAATCGCTTCCCGAGGTGGACGCGTTCATCGGGCTGGATCAAGTCAGCGAGCTCGGTCCAATCATCCAGCGCATGCTCCAACACGCCGGCGCGAATGACGATGTCGATCTTAACTTTGTCACTGCGCGCCCCGGGTACATTCCCGATTACGACACGCCGCGCTTTCGCCTTACGCCGGCGCACTCGGCCTATGTA
>DASYVQ010000157.1:0-10009 GCA_035936875.1 Chthoniobacterales bacterium | reverse complement strand
CTGCAAATAATCGTGCCGTGAAAACTCTCGTCGTCGACCAAATCCTTCAGAATTGGAAAACCGCACATGCCACCGGCGGCGAGTTGGATCGGGCGTTTGCCCAATCCTTTTTGCAACTCATCAAGATCAAGATCGAACCATCCCCGGGAATCGCCAACGATGACGAGCGATTCCGGTTTCACCTTGCGCCGCATCAGCGTCCAAAGATCTTCGTTGTCGTTTAACGTGGGGCCGTAACCGATTGATCGACAATAAATTTCCCACCCAGCCGTGGCGGCGATGACGACGAGAGCGACGACAACGGTGATACCGCGCCACGGGATCTGCGGGATCGGTCGCTCGAACTCGAGAGGCGGCCCGCCATGAACGCTCTCGATCTCGGGCGGTTCGGTGAAGAACAACCGCGGCAGGCGCAGTCTTCGTTTAAAATTGGAAGTAAATGAACGCATTGCTGCTTCCTTGAGTGAGGATGATGGCGCAAGCCATGAATGCCCAGGCCGACGTCACGACCCAGCGTGGCAGTCGTTGCACTGCCGTTTCGATATTGCTGTCTCGCAACGACCAGTGCGCGACGATCATGCCGACGGTGACGAGGACGATCTGTAACATTTCGCGCGTGGAAAGAATGGCTTCGGCATGCGCATGTCCGCCAAACATCCCGCTGAGCATTCGCGCGGCGACAGTGAAATCGGGCGCCCGAAAAAATACCCACGCGATGCAAACGGCTCCGTAAGTGGCGAACCCGGCCAGCGCGCGAGTAGCCAAATTATTCGCCCACGCTTTGTCCTCGAATAAACCGCGGAACACTCGTTCGATGACGAGATAGGAACCGTGAAGCAATCCCCAAACGACAAATGTCCACGCGGCTCCGTGCCATAAGCCGCCGAGAAACATCACGATGACGAGATTAGCAGCAGCGCGCAACGGCTGAACCTGATTGCCGCCGAGCGGAATGTAGAGGTAATCGCGCAAAAACGTCGAAAGCGAAATGTGCCAGCGCCGCCAGAAATCGGAGAACCCGATGGCGGCATAGGGAAAACGGAAATTGTCTTTGAGATGAAAGCCGAGACACAGCGCCGCGCCGATCGCGCAGCTCGAGTAGCCGGCAAAATCAAAAAATATTTGGCCGGCAAACGCGATCACGCCGAGCCAGGAATCGACCGCGATGAGAGGGCCGCCATAACTGAAGATGTGATCGGCCGAACCGGAGAGCATCGTGTCCGCGAGCACGATTTTTTCGAACAGGCCCATCGTCATGAGCGCCAGTCCCCATAGAAACTGGCCCGCGCGCAACCCCGGCGCCCTAACCAGTTGCGGGAGAAAATCTCCAGCGCGGACGATTGGCCCAGCGACCAACTGCGGAAAAAACGAAACGGCCAGTATGAAATCCCGCAGCGACTTCGTGGGTTGCAACACGCCGCGATAAATATCCAGCGTGTAGGAAAGCGAATGGAATGTGTAAAACGAAATGCCGACTGGCAAGAGAATGTCGAGGTGGGGCGGCTGATAAATGATGCCGATGCGCGCGAGGAGCCATTGAAAGTTCTGGAGGAGAAAGTTTCCGTATTTAAAGAACCCGAGCATGCTCAGATTCATGCAGACGCTCGCGACCAACCAGCCGCGGCGTGAACGCCCCTTGGCCTTCGCAATCTGTCTTCCCAGCCAGAAATCCATCGCCGTGGTGGAAAACAGCAACGCGGCGAATGGCGGGTTCCACGCGCCGTAAAAAATGTAGCTCGCCACGACTAGAAAATTTTTGCGCGCCTGCCACGATCGAATGCTCCAATACGTCGTAACTACGACCACGAAGAAAACGACGAAGGTGAGCGAATTAAAAAGCATGGCGGAAGTCCGGCTTTTTTAGCTGAAGATTCGCCGAGCGCCAGCAGATTTACGCGAACGGCAAGAATGAAATCATCAGCAGCAGATGTCGCCACTCTCGTAAGACCATATCTTTACCTGTTTGGAAATCGCTCGAGCGATTCCGCAGATTTTCGCAGAAAACAGATGAATCAGGAAAGCAGGAACTCAGGAAAATCGTTAAATCACTAAATCGCTAACTGTCGTTGAAGCAATCGAGGTATTTGATGCCGGAGCCGGTGTTGAAGATGACGACGCGCTCGCCGATGTCGATCTTGCCCGCGGCGCGCAGCGACTTCAAGGCTGCGAAGCACGCTGCGCCTTCCGGCGCGACGAACAGACCCTCGCTGGATCCGACTTCGCGCACGGTTCGGATCATTTCGTCGTCATTTACTGCGACTGCGCCGCCTTTCGATTCATGAAGAATCCTCAGCATGAGAAAGTCCCCGATCGCTTTTGGAACGCGCAAGCCGGACGCGATCGTGTGCGCATTCGGGAATTCGGCCGCAGCTGTTTCGCCGGCTTCAAATGCACGAACGATCGGCGCGCAGCCGCTCGCTTGAACGGAGAACATGCGCGGACGTTTGCTGTCGACCCAATCGAGCGCTTCCATTTCATCAAATGCTTTCCACATTCCGATGAGGCCGGTGCCGCCGCCGGTTGGATAAAGAACCACGTCGGGAAGTTTCCAATCCAGTTGCTCGGCTAACTCGTAACCGAGCGTCTTTTTTCCTTCGATCCGATACGGTTCTTTGAGCGTGGACATGTCGAACCAGCCCTCTTTCTCTTTGCATCGCGCGATTTCCGCACCGCAATCGGTGATCAGTCCGTCAATGAGCGTGACGTGCGCGCCCAGCTCACGGCATTCAATAATGTTCGCACGCGGCGTGTCGCGCGGCATAAAGATGTGGGCTTCGAGACCGGCCCGCGCGGCGTAAGCGGCGAGCGCGCCACCCGCGTTTCCGGCACTCGGAACCGCCAACTTGGTCGCCCCTAGATATTTCGCCATCGAAACGGCGACGGACATTCCGCGCGCCTTGAAACTTTGCGTCGGGTTGAGCGATTCATCTTTGATCCAAAGATCGACATCCTTCTTTTTCGCGCGCAGCAGCGGTGTTCCGCCTTCGCCTAACGAGACCGGTTCAACATCGGCCGGCAGCGGCAACACTTCCCGGTAACGCCACAACGATTTCTCGCGAGCGGCTAACTTTTCTCGCGTGAGCGCGCGACCCGCCGCGGCAAGATCGACGATTGCGAACAGCGGTTTCTGACATTTCGTGCACAAGTTTTGCAGGCGCGACCAGTCGTGTCGGAGCTCACACGACGTGCATTCGAGATGTGTCAGAAACATACGGAGTTGCCAGAGCTGTTATCCACAGATTACACAGATTCGCGCAGATTAAATGAACTCCGCTTCCGCAAATCACATTCGCCGGCCGTGGTATCGCCCGTCGTTGACGACGCAGATCATGATCGGCCTGGTCGTGGGCGCGGTGATCGGCTGGCTCCGGCCAGATTGGGGGAACGCAGTTTACTTTCTGCGCGACATCTTCATCAACCTGATCAAGTCGATTATCGCGCCGCTCGTTTTCTCAACCATCGTCGTCGGAATCGCCGGCGCGGGCGCGTTGAAAAAAGTCGGACGAATGGGCGTGAAGGCGCTCGTCTATTTCGAAATCGTAACAACGGCAGCGCTGTTCATCGGATTGGCCGTGGTCAATTTCACAAAGCCAGGCGCGGGCGTCACGCTGACGGCGACCAACACCGATGTCATCAAAACGATCGAGCAAAGTCATCCGAAGACTTTAGTCGAAACAATCGTGCACGCGTTTCCATCGAGCGTGATCGAATCGATGGTGCGCGGCGACGTGCTCCAGATCGTTGCTTTCTCTGTGCTTTTCGCGCTGGCGGTGTCGGCAGTCGGCGAAAAAGGAAAACCGATCGTTCGCGCGATGGAAAGTCTTTCGCAGATCATGTTCAAGTTCACAAACTACGTGATGATGTTTGCGCCGATCGGTGTTGGGGCGGCGATGGCGCATACGATCGGTACCCAGGGGTTGGGCGTGCTTGTTAATCTCGGGAAACTGATTGGCTCGCTTTATCTCGCGCTCATCATTTTCGTCGCGCTCGTTTTCGGGTTGGTAATGCTGATCGCCCGGATTCCAGTGCGACAATTCATCCGCGCGGTGCGCGAACCGGCGACGCTTGCATTTGCTACGACGAGCAGCGAATCGGCGTTGCCCAAAGCGATGCAGGCGATGGAACGCTTCGGCGTGCCGCGACACATCGTCGGTTTCGTGATGCCGACCGGTTACTCATTCAACCTCGACGGCTCGACACTTTACCTGGCGATGGCTTCGGTCTTCGTGGCGCAGGCGGCGGAGACAACGATGGGTTGGCACATGGGAATTGGTCAGCAGATCACGATGATGCTGACGTTAATGCTCACTTCCAAAGGCGTGGCCGCGGTGCCGCGGGCATCGCTTGTGATTTTGCTGGCAACCTTGAACACATTCGTTCCGGCGGGACTCGGCCCGATCGGCGTCGCGATCATTTTTGGCGTGGACGAACTGATGGACATGGGCCGCACGTGCGTAAACGTCATCGGAAATTGTTTGGCCACAATTGTGGTCGCGCGTTGGGAAAAAGAATTCGACGACAATCGTGCGGGCGTGTTCGGCACACCGGAAGAAGCCGAGCTGGATCTGAAGTCCGGCGATGTTGCCTTCGCCGACGCGGTCGCGCAAGGCGACTAGCTAAAACTCGGCGCTGCCGGGCGTGCGCGCGAATGGAATCACGTCGCGAATGTTCGATACGCCGGTCACGAACATGAGCATGCGCTCGAACCCCAGACCGAAGCCGGAATGCGGAACGGTGCCGTAGCGACGAAGATCGAGATACCATTTGTAATCGGCCGGATCCATCTTGTGCCGGCGCATATTCGCCTCTAGGACATCGAGCCGCTCCTCACGCTGACTCCCGCCGACGATTTCGCCAATGCCAGGCACGAGCAGATCCATCGCGGTAACGGTTTTGCCATCGTCATTCAACCGCATGTAAAACGGTTTGATCTCCTTTGGGTAATTGAAAACCGTGACCGGACATTTGAAATGTCTCTCGGTCAACCATCGCTCGTGTTCGGATTGCAGATTCAATCCGTACTCGACCGGGAATTCGAATTTTTCTCCGCTCTTTTTTAGAAGATCGACAGCGTCGGTATATGTGATCCGCTGAAATTTTCTGTCGATCACGAAGTCGAGCCGCGAAAACAATTCCTTGTCGACGAATTTGCTGAAGAGCTCCAAATCTTCCGCGCAATTTTTTCTAAGATCGACAATGAGATATTTCACGATCTCTTCGGCCAGATCCATATTGCCGTTCAGATCGCAAAACGCCATCTCAGGCTCGATCATCCAGAACTCATTGGCGTGTCGCGATGTGTTCGAGTTCTCCGCGCGAAACGTTGGGCCGAATGTGTAAACTTTCGACAGCGCACAGGCGAACGCTTCCGCTTCGAGTTGGCCGCTGACAGTTAGATAAGTTTGGCGCGAGAAAAAATCTTTCGCGTAATCGATCTCGCCCTCTTTCGTCCGCGGCGGATTTTTGCAATCGATTGCGGTGACATGGAACAATTCGCCGGCACCTTCACAATCGCTGCCGGTAATGATGGGCGTATGAACGTAGACAAAGCCGCGGTCCTGAAAAAATTGGTGAATGGCAAACGCCAACCGGCTGCGGACTCGAAAGACGCAGCCGAAAAGATTTGAGCGCGGACGCAGGTGAGCAATTTCTCGCAAGAATTCCGGCGTGTGGCCTTTCTTTTGGAGTGGATACGAATCATCCGAACGACCGACGATGTCGATCTTATCTGCGACGAGTTCCCACGCCTGCCCTTTGCCCTGGGACGCGACCAATTCTCCATGCACCATGATTGATGCGCCGGTAGTCAGGCGTTGAATGTCCGCGTAATTCGCCAGAGAATTCCCCGCGATGATCTGCAAATTGCGCAGACATGATCCGTCGTTCAGTTCGATGAAGGAAAAATCTTTTGAGTCGCGTCGCGTTCGCACCCAGCCCTGAACCATGATTTCAGAAATCGGTGCAGAACTTTGCAGAGCTTGCTTAACCGGCGTTGGCGAAAACTGCGTCATTTAACAATGAGACATTCCTCGGTCCGAGCCGGACTGGCATCTTCGCTCGGAATGACCGACGTCAACTGAGCGGCAACCAGTTACCCGGTTGGGGCAGAGGTTTGGTGCCGTTGAGCGAAAGATAAGTGTATTCCTGGAGAAGCCGCTCGTAATCGGAGAGAAGTTTCATCGCGTCGTTCGGCTTGAGGAAATCGGTTTTGATCGCGGCGTCGACCTGCGATTTGAGAAGTCGCATCAATTCGACTTTGTCCCACTGCGTCATGGCAAGGACTTCGCCGATCGTGCTGCCTTCGATGACTTCCTCGATGTACCAGCCGGATTCTTCGTCTGGATCGAGAAAAACGTGGGCCTCGGTGACGCGTCCGAACAAATTGTGCAGATCGCCCATGATGTCCTGATACGCGCCGACCATGAAGACGCCGAGATAATAAATCTCGCCCGGCACGATGCGATGAAGCGGCAGTGTTTCACGAACATCTTGCAAGTCGGTGAACTTCGAGACCTTGCCGTCGGAATCGCAGGTGATATCGACGATCATGCCGTTGCGATCGGGCGGCGTGGTCAGGCGATGGATCGGCATGATGGGAAACAATTGGCCGAGCGCCCAATGATCGAGCAGCGATTGGAACACGGAAAAATTGCAGATGTATTGATCGCCTAACGAGGTCTCGAGCTCCTTGATTTCGTCCGGGATGTAACGCAGGCCACGATGCATGTTGACGATTTGCTGGGCGAGTTGCCAGTAAACGGTCTCGATCTTGGCTTTCGATTCGAGATCGAGCAGGCCGAGGTCGAACATTTGCTGCGCTTCTTCCTTGGCCTGCTGGATGTCGTGCAAGCTCTCCATGCGGTTGCCGCGCTTGAGGCGCTGTTTCACATCAAGAATATCGCCCACGAGCTTGTGATCTTTTTCGGTCGCTTCGACTCTGAGCTTGGGCGCGGTCCGCTCAATGGAACTGAACGCTTCCATCACGAGCACGGAGTGATGCGCAACAATCGCGCGCCCACCTTCGCTCACGATGGCCGGATGCGCCACGCCTTCCGAATCACAGACATCCATGATGTTCCAAACCACGTCGTTGGCGTATTCCTGGAGAGAGTAATTGGCGGAGCTGTCGAAATCGCTGCCGGAACCGTCGTAATCGACGCCAAGCCCGCCTCCGACATCGAGATAGCCGAGCTCGTGACCGAGCTTGTGAAGCTTTGCGTAATATCGAGCCGCTTCGCGCACGGCCCGTTTGATCGTGGAAATATCGGGCACCTGTGATCCGACATGAAAATGAACAAGCTTGAGGCAATGCGCGAGCCCGGCCTCTCTCAACATCTGGCTCGCGGCCACGAGATTGGTGGTGTCGAGACCGAACTTGGCGTTCTCGCCGCCGCTGGGCGACCATTTGCCCGAGCCTTTGCTGTGGAGCCGGACACGAATGCCGATTAGTGGCTCGACGCCGACTTCTTTCGAAGCGCGAATGGTCTGCTCGAGCTCCTCAAGTTTTTCGACAACGATTACAGCTTTTTTGCCGAGCTTGCACCCGAGCAAGGCGATTCGAATAAACGCGGCGTCCTTGTAACCGTTGCAGATGATCAGGCTCTCGGGATCCTTGTGCATCGCGAGCGCGGCGACCAGTTCCGGTTTGCTGCCTGCTTCCAGGCCGAAATGAAATTGCAGGCCAGCATCGACAATCTCTTCGATGACTTCGCGCAACTGATTGACCTTGATGGGAAAAACGCCGCGATACTGGCTTTTGTAACCGAACTCGGTCATGGCGTTTTGGAATGCGCAGTTAACCGATTCGACGCGATGCCGCAGCAGATCCTGAAAACGGATGACGAGGGGAAAACCCAGCCCGCGATCGCGCGCTTCGTTGACGACTTCGAGGATGTCGATGGAACCACCGTTGTCCTGAAGCGGACGCGCGACGACGTTCCCGTTCTCGTTGATCGTGAAATATCCGCCGCCCCATCCATCGACGTTGTAAGTCGAAATGGCGGACTCAACGTCCCAGTCGTTCTTCATTTCTTCAGTGCGCGCGGTCGCTAACCGCAAGCGCATAATCATGCAGTGCGCGCAACATGCAAGAGCTGCTTCCAAAAAATTTCACCGAACTTATTCACAGCGAGCGCGCCGCTTGTTTTTCCTTTCCCTGCGGATAACGTTCGCCCGGGATGAACAAAACGGTGATCGAAGTGCAGGTGCGCGCGGTGTTGCCCACAAGCGGCGGGTGCGCCGTGTTTATTGGCAATAACGACAAAGTTTTCATTATCTATGTCGATCAAACAGTCGGGAGCGCGATCACGATGTTCATGCGCGAGATCAGCAAGGAGCGACCGCTCACGCACGATTTGATCGGCCATTTGATGGCGGCGCTTGGCGCAAAGGTGGAACGCGTCATCATCAACGATCTGAAAAATGCGACTTACTATGCGCGCGCCATCATTCGGGCGGAAAACGAATTGCAACAAAAGAAGATCATCGAGCTGGACGCGCGTCCGAGCGATTGCATCGCCATGGCCACGCAACAAAAGGCGCCCATTTACGTGAGCCAGGAAGTTTGGGACGAGGTGGACGATATGAGTGACGTCCTGCGCAAGATGGAGGAAGAAGGGCTCAAGCCTGATCCGGAAACGGAATCGGAAGAATAACTGTAGTGGCGGCTGTCCTCAGCGACAAAGATCGACAATCGCGTGCGTTGTCATTCCGAGCGGAGCGAGGAATCTCACACAGGATGGTGGATCACACTTTTTGCTGAGTGTAATCGAAACTTCGTAGGCGAGATCCTTCGCTTCGCTCAGGATGACCGCGAATAAACTAGCCGAGCAAGTCGCCGTATCGCTTCGTTGCCAGCTCCAGACAGCGCGCCAGAATTTCCGACGACGTTTGGAGCTTGAGCGTTTCATCAACCAGCTGCTGGCATTCGGGAATGGCAAGGCTGCGCACGGCCAGCTTTACTCGCGGGACGGAGGTCGCGCCGACGCTTAATTCTTCCATCCCGAGGCCGAGCAGTAGCGGGATGAGTGCGACATCGCCAGCCATCTCACCGCAAACCCCCACCCAAATATTGTTCGCGTGCGCGGCGTCGGCGATCATTTTCAATAATCGCACGACCGACGGATGGGTCGGCTCATAGAGATGCGCGATGCGCTCGTTTACGCGGTCGACTGCGATCGTGTATTGAATCAGATCGTTGGTGCCGATGCTGAAGAAATCGACTTCGCGCGCCAACATGTCCGACGCGATAGCCGCGCTTGGAATTTCGATCATCGCGCCGACTTCCATTTTCTCGCCAATGTCGATCTTGGCCGCGCGCAGCTCTTTTCTGCACTCGTCCAGGACGGACACGGCGTGGCGCAATTCCTCCAGTCCTGAAATCATCGGGAACATGATCTTCACGTTGCCGACTGCACTGGCGCGAAGAATGGCGCGCAATTGCGTTTTGAAGATGTCGATGTTCTCCAGACAAAAACGGATGGCGCGCCAGCCGAGGAAGGGATTCATCTCGTCGCCCACATCGACCGCGCCGACCGCGAGCTTGTCCCCGCCGAGATCGAAGGTGCGAATAATAAGCGGATGCGGCAGCACGCGTTCGGCCACTTTGCGATAGGTTTCGTATTGCTCGTCTTCGCTCGGAAGCGTGTCGCGATTCACATAAAGAAACTCGGTGCGATAAAGACCGATCCCCTCCGCGCCGTTGGCGGCCACGGCCTCGACATCGGTGGGCAATTCAATGTTCGCGGAAAGAACAATGTGGCGACCGTCGAGGGTGGTCGATTCTCTTTCGCGAAGTTCCCGCAGCCCCTTCGCCACCTCGCCCTTCTTGATCTCGATCTCGCCGTAATAGGCGAGAGTTTCCGGTGTTGGATCAACAATGAGGAGCCCGGTGTAGCCGTCGAGTAAAACGTGCTCACCGGTCTCCAGTTTTTCGGTCGCATCATGCAAGCCGACTACTGACGGAATGTTGAGCGAACGGGCCATGATCGCGGTGTGCGAAGTGCGACTC